>PWYM01000260.1 GCA_003567855.1 Gammaproteobacteria bacterium
ACGATGCCGTGCATGCCCTCGCCGACCAGCCACTCGATGAGTTCGTGAAGGCGTGCCGCATCGAATGCGCCGTCTTCGGTAAAAGGCGTGGTTATGGCGGGGATGTAGCCCTGCCAGCTCACGGAATCGCGATCCATCACGTGTTTCTTCTGCCCCGAAAACGCCCGTTTCGGCGTCTGGTATGCACCACATTGGCCGGCCTGCCGGCGTCCGGAGAGCCTAAGGGGGCTTGCACGCTGTATCAATCACACTATATCTTCGAAAACGTTGCGAAATTCGCAACGGTTTCGACGCAGCCGGAAGGCGTGTCCATGCAGGAATTCAACGACAACCGGCTGCGCTATCTGTTCGAGGCCGTACGCTGCGGCACGATGCGCGCGGCCAGCGAAGCACTCGACGTGGCGCCGTCGTCGATCTCGCGCCAGATCTCCCAGCTCGAGGACGAACTCGGCGTCGCGCTGATCGAGCGCGGCCGGCGCACGATCAAGCTCACCGAGGCCGGAGAAATCGCGTACGCGTACTTCCGCGAACGCAGCTCGCAGCAGGAAGCGTTCATCTCGCGCCTCAGCGACATTCGCGGCCTGCGCGAGGGCACGGTGCACCTCGCGGTCGGCGAGGGATTCATCGGTGACCTGCTGATCGAGGTGCTGCGCGCCTTCATGGACCAGTACCCGGCGATCCGGATCTCCACCCGCATCGCCGCTACGGCCGACGTGGTCCACATGGTCACCGACGACGAGGCGCACATCGGCCTCGTATTCCAGGCACCGCCGGACCCCAAGATCCGCGTGCGCGCATCTTCGTCGCAGCCGCTGAAGGTGCTGTTCCGACCCGGGCATCCGCTCGACGGCCAGGCGCAGGTGACGCTGGCCGACATCGCGCGCTACCCGCTGAGCCTGCCCGATCGCAGCTTCCGCATCCGCCAGATCATCGGGGCCGCAGAATCCGCCGAGCGGATTTTTCTGCGGCCGAACATCACGAGCAACTCCCTGTTGATCCTGAAGGAATTTGCCCGCTCCGGGACCGGCGTGACGGTGCTGCCGAGCATTGCGGCCTATACGGAGATCCGTGCCGGCGTGCTCAAGGCCGCCTCGCTGGAGCACGCCGCGCTGCAGGAAACCGAGGCCAGCGTGATCGTGCGCCTGGGGCGGCAGCTGCCGGTCAGCGCGAACCGGCTGCTGCAGGAAATCGAGGCGACGATGCCATTCCTGCCTACGCCATGAGCAGGCGCTGCCGCCCGCGCAGGACGATGCACACTGAAGATGCAGACGTTGCGCCGGGCGCAACCAAATCCCGCCGCCACGTTATTGATGGACTCGCGGGCGCTCCCTAGCCTGCGATCTGACAGACACGCTACTCCCGGAGGGCAGAACACCCGTGTCGGAACAACAAGACGTACGCCAGTGGTCATCCCAGCTGCTGTTCATCGCCGCGGCGATCGGCAGCGCCGTGGGTATCGCCAATATCTGGAAGTTCACCTACATCGTCGGCCATGCCGGCGGTGGCGCCTTCGTGCTGATCTACATCGCGGCGCTGTTCTGTGTCGCGATGCCCGCGCTGATCGCCGAGCTGCTGGTCGGACGCCGTGGTGGCAAGAGCGTGGTGCGCACCATGCGGGTGCTGCATGGCCACGAGGGCATCAGCCGTGCGTGGCGTTTCTACGGTGTCATGGCGGTGACCGGCGTGTTCATCGCGCTTACCTTCTACTGCGTCGTAGCCGGCTGGACGATCGACTTTTTCGTGGTAGCGACGCTGCACGGGTTCAAGGACATCTCCGCGGAGGCCGCCCAGGCAGGGCTCGCCGAGCTGTTCGCAAGCCCGGGACGGATCATGTTCTACCAGGCGATCTTCATCGCCTTTACCGTCGGGATCGTCGCCGGTGGCGTGCGCCGCGGCCTCGAGCGCGCCCTGAAGCTGCTCACGCCGGGGCTGTTCCTGATGCTGCTCGTGCTGCTCATTTACGCGATGGTTGCCGGCAACTTCGCCGAGGGCTTGGCGTACCTGTTCAAGCCCGACATGTCGCAAGTCACCGGTCGCGTGGTGCTGCTCGCGGTCGGCCAGGCATTCTTCTCCCTCGGAGTCGGCGTGGGCGTGATCATGACAATCGGCGCGTACATGCGGAAGGACTTCCCGATCGGCAGCTCGGCGATCGTCATCGCCGCGTGCGACGGCGGCGTCGCGATCATCGCCGCGATGGCGATCTTCCCGATCGTGTTTGCCTACGGCCTTTCACCGGCCGAGGGACCGGGCCTGATCTTCGCGACACTGCCCGTGGCCTTCGGCCAGATGCCGGGCGGCGCGATTATAGGCCCGCTGTTCTTCCTGCTGATGGCGTTCGCCGCGCTGTCGTCGTCGATCACGCTGCTCGAGTCGATCATTGCAACGCTCGAGGACTACACCGGCATCGCCCGGCCGCTGCTGTCGTGGGGCAGCGGTGTGGCGCTGTTCGTGGTCGGACTCGCAACGGTGTTCTCATTCAACATCCTGTCCGACTTCCATCCGCTCGGCTTCATCGCCGGGTTCCAGGGCATGACACTCTATGATCTTAAGGGCTTTGCGCTGGCCAACGTGATCATGCCGGCCGGCGGTATTCTGGTCGCGTCGCTGGCCGGCTGGAGCCTGTCGAAGTCGGCGGTGCGCGAGGAACTCGCGCTGCGCAATCCACGCATGTTCGCGCTCTGGTACAACACCGTGCGCTTCGTAGTACCGACTGTGGTGCTGCTGGTATTCTGGGTCAATCTCACTGGAAACTGAGGAGGGAACGCCATGAGCGACAAGGATCTGCTTCCCGGGTTCACACACGTCGATCACGTCTCGATCACGGTGCCGGACCTCGATGGCGCGGTGGACTTCTACACGCGCGTATTCGGCGCCGAGGTCGCCTACCGCATGGGGCCGTTTGACGCCGCGGAAATGCCGAAGATGGAGGACGGACGCGACTGGACCGAGGCACACGTCGACGTGAAGGGCGCGAAGCTCGAGATCGCGATGCTCAAGCTCGCATCAAACCTGATGATCGAGCTGTTCCAATACCACAAGCCGACCGACGCCGCGCGCACGCCTCCGCGCAACTGCGACTACGGCGGTCACCACCTTGCGTTCAAGGTCGAGGACCTCGACGCCGCGATCGCGCACCTCGAGAAGCACGGCTGCCGCGCTCTGGCAGGACCGATCGAAATGCCCGAAGGCCCGACCGTGGGCTGCCGCGCGCGCTACCTCGTCGACCCGTGGGGCAACTACATGGAGCTGATGGAATACCAGCACCAGGCCTTCATGGACGAGACCGGCGTGAAGCCTTATGGCACGGCCAAGAGCGCCTGACCGGAGAACGACATGACAAGAAAGACGATCAATCCCGACGACATGTACAACGCCGTGCAGTTCGGGTTCTCGCATGCCGCGAAATCGAGCGGCGGCACGACGATCGAGCTCGCCGGCCAGGTGGCGTGGGACGACAACGGTGACCTCGTAGGCAAGGACGACCTCGCCGCGCAGGCGGCGCAGGCCTTTCGCAACCTAAAGAAGGTGCTCGCAGCCGCCGGCGCCACCCCGGACGACGTGACGCGCATCCGCACCTACGTCGTCAATTACTCGGCCGACAAGATCCCTGCGATAGGTGCGGCGATCGCCGAGTTCTACGGCGGCAACACGCCCGCACCGAACACGCTGCTCGGCGTCGAGGCGCTGGCGATGCCGGAGTTCCTGATCGAGATCGAGGCCACCGCGGTCATCGACTGATGCGTGACGGCGGCGGGGTGGCGTGGCGCGCCCCGCCGCCCGCCACGGGCGCAGCTCCACAAGCCCTGCGCTCCGGCATATTCCTCTCCTTGCGTGCTTTTCATACCCCACCGCACCACCGTCGGTGAACGGCGACGCGTTTGCCGGTCGGCCATCGGCTGGCAATATGCGACCGACGTCACCCTGCCCGATACCGCGGCGGTCCACAATGGTGCCGGTCGCAGTGAGGGCGAATCCTGTCGGGAGGGGAAATGTTCGAATTCGGCAAGGGCAAGCGGCCCACAGAGGATCAAGATATGCCACAGCGTGAGACCACGGCCGCAACACGCGGCGAGACCCAACCCGCGGCGGCGGCTCCGGCGCGCCCGGCGGCCTCCGGCAGCGGCCATGCGGCGGTGATCGGCCCGTCGATCCGCATCGAGGGTGATCTCAAGGGCGAAGAGGACCTGGTCATCGAGGGCGAGGTCCACGGCACCGTCAACCTGCGCAGCAACGCACTGACCATAGGCGGCAAGGGCCAGGTCAAGGCCGACGTCTACGCGCACACGATCCGCGTGGAAGGCACAATGGAGGGTGACCTTTACGCCGCCGAGCGCGCGGTCATCACCAAGAGCGCTGACGTCCGCGGTAACATCACGTCTCCCAGAGTCAGCCTGGAAGACGGGGCGAGATTTCGTGGATCGATCGAGATGGACCCGGAGTCCCTGCAGCCGGTCTTCGGCTCGCAGCGCGGCAGCGGCAGCAGTGAAAAGCAGGCACCGGCGCCCGTGCGTACCGGCGGCGCATCCGCTAGCGGCGGTGCTGGTGGCGCAGGCAGTGCGAGCGCAACCGGTACCGGCAAGGACACCGCGACAGGCTGATCACCCGTCGCGCGCGCTGCATCCATGAGGCCGGCGACGACCGGCCCGGACACGGAGGCGGGCGCACCGGCGACGGTGCGCTCGCCACTGTTCATGCGCGTGCTGGGCATGCTCGAGTCGCGAGAACGCCCGGTGGTCATCGACCTCGGCTCGGCAACACCCGAACTGCTCGCCAGGCTCGGGCCGATGCATGCCCGGCTCGAGGTCATAGACCTGCCGCGCGCGCTCGAAGCCTGGCAGGAACCACCCGACGCTGAGCAACCCGGGCAACACTTCATCGATTGGCTGCTTCCTCCGGGGCCACGGCCGGCCGACGCGGTACTCGCATGGGATCTGCCCAACTACATGCCCCTGCCTGTCTTCGGCAGGCTGATGCGCGAGGTCGCGCGCCGCTGCCGCCGCGGCGCGCTGCTGCACATGCTCGCAACCTATGCCCATTCACGCATGCCTGCGCGGCCTGGACGCTACGTGCCGGAGGGTTACGACGCGTTGCACTGCGCACCCGCCGATGCGGCGCTGATCGATGCGCCACGCCATTCCAGCGAAGCGCTCGATGCAGCACTGCAGGGCATGCACATGGAACGCGCGGTACTGCTCAGGAGCGGTCTTCAGGAGATGCTGTTCGAGGTCGAGTGAGCGCGGCTTCGTCAGCGGATACCTGCAGTGACGCATCGAGATATACGGTGGGGCCGATGCCCACACCCGCATCGATGTTTGCATAGCGCGCGTCACCGAAGCGCACCCGCCACCCGTCGCCTGCACCGTCGACCTGCGCATACGGGAAGCGCGCCCAGCTGAGGAAGCGCTGCGCGGGCAATGCCGCCGACGCGGCATCGAAACGCACATCTCCGGGGCGTTCGGCGCGGATCATCCGCTGCGCCTCGAAGCGCGGCTGTCGCCGCCAATGCCAGTCTCCAAGCATATAGCCCTCAGCAGTCTCGGCGACGACGAAGCCTGCAAGCGGGTCGGCGGGTACCGGCGAGACCATTACGTCACCGGTGGCATCAAGGCCCATCCCCTGCAACGCCGCCCTCACCTCTTCGCGTGCCGGGGCGTTGGCCGCGATGCTGGCGCCCATGTAGAGCGCGACCCCGACCAGCGCGAGCCGCGCGACGGGCTCGGCGCGCGGCGCGCGCCAGCGTACCAGGCCCACGGCCAGCAGACCGGCGATCCACGCACCCTTGGCTGGCAACGGGACCAGCGCGCTCGTCAGCACCAGTCCCGACGCCAGCGCCCAGAACACGGCCCACGCGCACAGCGCAGCTCGCGTTGACGACCAGCACGCGACGGCCGCACCGCCGAGTGCCAGCCACACCCAGGGATCGATGATGAACAGCGCGTCGCCGTAGAACCAGCGGTCATCGAAGGGCATCAGCCACCGCATCCCGTAGTTGTTCAGCCAGTCCAGCACCGGGTGACTGAACACGCCTATCGCCGCGACGGCGAGCAGCACGCTGGCACGCACCGGCGGCGCCTGTGGCTGGCGTCTTCGTCGCACGTGCCGGTCCCACAGCAACAGTACGCCGGCCACCAGAAACGGCAGCACGACCATTGCGGGCAGCCCGTGCGTCCAGCCGCGACGATGCGCGGTGGCGAACCAGTCGCCTGCGAGCATCGTCGCTGCATCGATATCAGGGGCGTTCGCGCCAATGATCAGCGCCGCGGTCGCGAGCGGCGTGACACGGCGCAGTCCCGCTGCAGCCAGCGCGGCACCGGTGAGCGTATGGGCAACGGGGTCCAGGGCTTGCCTCCAGTGTGTGGCGCGGGCAGTCTAGCGCACTGTCCAGCGTGACGCGGAGCCGCAACCGCGCGCACCGGAGGGCGGCCAAGTGCGCGGATCGCGAACCGTGTCACAGTTCTGACGGCCAGCCTCTGCAAGTGTTGACGAGGGACCGAAAGCCAGCGACACCGGTCGGCCTGACTGCGACCTCAATGGCCGAATTCGAATCAACCGTGTCCCCAGGGAGACCGAGATGTTGAGGAAGACCGCATTTACCGCCGGCGCGCTGCTGTTCAGCGCCGCCGCTTGCGCCGACCAGGGGTTCTATGCCGGCGCAAGCGCTTACCTGCTCGAACGCCAGGAGTCGGACGCGCCGGGCATCGCCGTTCCGCGCGTGCGACCCGTAGGCGCCGGGCTGACGGGCGGGTACCAGATCAATCGCCATCTCGCCGTCGAGCTGCGAGGCCTGACGGCGCGCAGCAAGACCGAGACGCTGACCGTCGATGGCCAGGGCGTCGGCTTCGAACAGAAACTCGATTACGCGATCAGCGGCATGCTCAAGGGCATCCTGCCCATCGGGCGCACCGACGTGAACGCCTACGCGGTCATTGGTGCCACGCACGCCCGCGAGAAGATTGCGATCCCCGGCCTCGAGTTCTCGGGCAGCAGCACCGATACGGACTTCAGCTATGGCGTGGGCCTCGAGATGTGGGCCACATCCACCTGGGGTGCGCAGCTTGAACTCGTCCGCCTTTATGACAGCGGCGGCGTGCGATTCGATGCGCTGTCGGTGGGGTTCCTGTTCCGGTTCTGAGCGGCGCGTATGTCGCGCGTCCCAGCGCTGCGTTCCAGCGCTACCAGTGCACCGCCATGTTCACCGCGAGCCGGTTGTCTCGGCTGACCGAGTTGTCACGCAGCCGGGCATGTGACCAGTCCCAGCGCATCGCCATGCTCGGCGTGAGGTCCGGCAGCCAGGTGCGCGCCCAGTCGGAGAAGTCGAGTTCGACGCCGAAGTGGTCGCGCCTGTCGCCACGTTCCGGGGTGAACCACAGTGGATCAGCGCCGCTCACCCAGATCGCCGACACGGCGATGTACTGAAGCTTGCGGGTCAGCGTGGTGTCGGTGGTCCAGTAGGAATCACGTTCGTTGGCCTGGGACCCGTTGCGTTCCACGTCGTCCCATGTGGCGGCCTGGCGCAGCGCTACCCGCGCCTTGGCCTTCCAGTCGCCGCTGTCGATGGCGTGGCTGACCCCGAGTTCATAGCTTGATTCGATCGCGGCGCCGTCGAGCCCTTCACGCCATACCGGGTTGATCTTCGACACGCGGATGCGGCTCGACTGTGACGGCCGCTCCCATGCATAGGCAACGCCCCAGTTCTGTGCTGCAAGGCTGCCGTAGCGACTGTTGGCAGCGCGGATCGTGCAATCGTGACCAAGCAGGCTCAGCGACTGGCGGCCCGACCGCTCGTCACCTGTCAAGGGAACGCGCACACTGCCCTGCACGTTGCAGTCGAGCGCGGTTGCAGGTTCGAGCTCGGTTGCGGTGTCCGACCACTGCAGGTTGAAGTGCGCCAGCGACGAAGACCAGCGCAGTTCCGCGCGCTCGCGCTGGGTCTGAGCGTAACCCGTGGTCGTCCAGCGCCGTTCGACCTCGGTCGACAGGCCAAGCGCCACCGGGGCGCCGCCAAACGACGGCGTCTGCAGCGTCATCCGCTGGTCTACACGATGGCGACCGAGTCCCTTGGGCGTTTCGGTGACGTTGGTGCCGATCTTGGTGATCGCATCACCGGGGGCCACCGCGTAACTCGCTTCGTAACGGACCGGTCGGTCACGTTCACCGACACTCACGTTGCTGCGAAGCAGCGCGTTACCCGATCCCGGCCGCGGCGCGGTGCCGTCGAGCTTCACGTCGAGCGCACCGAGCACGGGCGAGCGCGCCTGGCCACGTACCTCGACGAATGACAGCTCCGACGCCGCCGAAGCGTCATCGCGCTGTTGCGGTGTCGCGCAGGCGCACAGCAGCACCGCCGTGGCGACGGCGATGACCGGACCTGGTGGCAGACGACTCCCCATCATGGCGCGTGTCCGGGCGCGTTGCGCCCCTGGTGCGCGGCGCCCCGGCCGCGAATTTCGTGATATGTCATCGCAAATGCGTCGCCGGTACCGTGCCGCACGTCACGATCAGCGCGACGACGACCAGCGAGCGGTCGTATAATGTAAATTATACGAAAAGCAATGTAAACCCATGTATCAAATATATTTGTAGAATATACGATCGCCTGATCAGCGGACAGGATCGGCCGCTTCTGCTCGCTCCGGTGGTCGCAGCCGGAATACGAACAGCGTATTGAATCCCTGCGGCACCTTGATTTCCGGATGCAGCGACAGCGCGGTGCGATCCACGTGCGTATTGCCGCCTGCGGCAATCGCAATGTACTGCTCGCCGTCGACGGCGAAGCTCACCGGGTGTCCGGTGACCGGGGCCGACAGCACCGTCTCCCAAAGCACGTCGCCGGTACGGTCGTCGAAGGCCATGAAGCGCCGGTTGGCATCACCGCCGAACACCAGGCCGCCGGCGGTCGCCACCAGCCCGCTGACCAGCCCGGCGCGGCGCTCGTGGCGCCATGCGCCGCGGCCGTCGTCGACGGCAATCGCGTCGAGCCGACCGACCGGGTAGGGGTCGCGTCCGGCGAGCGCCGGGTCTTCGACCATCACCCAGCTCACGGCATAGCCGAGCCCGCGCCGGAACGTGTCGGTGGTCCCGCGCTGGACCATGCAGGAATTGAGCATCACGTGGTACATGAGTCGGGTACGCGGACTGTACGCGCCACCCATCCAGTTCTTGCCGCCGGCATTGCCGGGACACACGAGCAGCTCCTCGAACGGCTGCGGCACCATGGCCTCGTCGATCGTCACGCGCCCGGTCGCAGGGTCGATATCGGCGATGACGTTCTGGTGGATCGTCTCGCGCGCCCACAGGAACTCGCCCGTTGCCGCATCCAGCGTGTAGACGATGCCGGTCTTGCCGGGAATGCCGGTGACGACCCGGCGGCGCTCGCCGGCTTCCAGTCGCGGGCTTATCCAGCGGACCTCGCCGGCATCAGGCGTGACGACGGTGTCGACGAGCAGGCGCTCGAACACGTGGTCGAGGTCCCAGTTGTCGCGCGGCAGGTGCTGGTAATACCAGCGCAGTTCCCCGGTGGCCGGGTCGAGCGCGACCGTCGAGTTGGAGTAGAGCACGTCACCGCCCTCGGTACCGCGCACCGTTTCCAGCGCCGGCGACGGCACCGACGTACCCCAGTAGAGCAGCCCGAGCTCAGGGTCATAGCTGCCGACATCCCACGCGCCCACGTGCTGTCGATCCTCGTAAGGCACGCCCTTCCAGCTTTCGTCACCGTATTCGCCCGGCGCGGGTATGGTGTGAAAGCGCCAGAGTTCCCGGCCGGTGTCGGCGTCATGCGCGGCGATGTAGCTCACCGCGGGGCCGCCGCGCGGTGCCGCGCCACGACCGCTGATCACCTTCCCGTCGACGACGATGGGCCCTGCCGAGTGCGTGATGCCACCCTCTCGGGCGGTCTCGGGCACGGCCCACTCCAGCGCACCGGTGCGGGCGTTGACGGCGATGAGGTGCGCATCGGCGGTCAGGTGATAGATGCGCTCGCCGTGGATCGCGATGCTGCGCGTACCGCGCACATGGGTACCTGGGGTCAGCGTGTCGTCCGGATCGGGCGGACGCCAGCGGTATTCCCAGATCAGGTCACCGGTTCTGGCATCCAGCGCCTGCAGGATGTCGCGGGGACTCTCGATATAGAGCACCCCGCGATACGCGAGCGGCGTGATGTACTGGCGGCCGGAGGTCATTGCGCGTGACCACGCGAGTTCCAGGCGGCCGACGCTGTCGCGGTCGATCTGCTCGAGGGGGCTGTAGGCCCACGAGTCGTAGGTACGCCGGTACATGAGCCAGTCGTCCGGTGCCGGCGATTTCAGCATCGCGTCGGTGACCGGCTCGAAATCGGCGACCTCGCCCTGCGCGAGCAGCTGCAGCTCGACGGCGCGCACGGTCTCCACGCTCTGTGAACGCAGGAAGGCCACCAGCGCGACCATATCGTCGCCGCGGATCTCCGGAAACGCCGGCATCTGGTAGGCGCCGTGCTGGATGCGCGCAGCCAGATCCTGGTCGGTAAACGCGGCCATCGCCCGCGCATTGGTGTGATCGGCGGGCTGGGACCCGAGGTCACGCACCGCAGGCGTGTTTCCGCGCCCATCCTCGCCATGGCACACCATGCAATGGCGCTGGTGCAGAGCACGTCCGCGCTCGATGTCCTCGGTCGAGACCGGCACGGTCGGCGTCAGCGCCTGGGCGTCGGCCGGGCCGGGCGCAAGCATCAGCCAGGCGATGACAAGCGACAGCGCCGACACGCTGGCGGGCAGGATCAACGGACTCTGACGGCGGGAATCAGGCATGACTCATACGCATTGCGGACGGTTGTGCGCTAATCTTCGCAGAGCACGCGGCCGATGCCCAGCTTCGGTCAAATCGCGCCGCCATCGACCCCGGGGGGAGCTGATGACCTTGAACAGATGCCTGCTGCCCGCGATCGCCGTGGGCCTCACGTGGACCGGCGCGTTTGCCGGCGACCGCGATGCGGGACCCATCGAGAGCGCCGCGGCAACCTTCCGGGTGGAACGCATCGCGGAAGACCTGTGGATTCCGTGGGCGATGACGTTCCTGCCTGATGGTCGTGCGGTCGTCAGCGAACGCGCGGCCGGCCGCCTCACGCTGCTCGACCTCGAGACCGGCGAGCACGTGCCGCTCGACGGTGGTCCGACCGACGTATTCGTGCAGGCCAACGCCGGAATGCTCGACGTGCGCGCGCATCCGCAGTTCGAAGACAATGGCTGGATCTACTACGCCTACACGGCGGGCGTCGAGCCACTGAACACGACGGTGGTCGAGCGTGCACGACTCGATGGCGGCAGGCTCGTCGACCGCGAGCGCATCTTCGAGGCGTTGCCCTGGTTCCACAACGACATCATGTACGGCTGCCGGCTCAGATTCCGAGACGGCTACCTTTACGTGACGATGGGCGATCGCTGGGACCTGCGTCACCTCGCGCAGAGCGTCGGCAGCCACCTCGGAAAGATCATGCGCCTGCACGACGATGGCTCGGTGCCCGACGACAACCCGTTCGTAGACGTCCCCGGCGCCGCCGCGGAGGTCTGGAGCTACGGACACCGCAACCCGCAGGGACTGACCGTGCATCCGCACACCGACGAGCTGTGGTCGCACGAACACGGCCCCCGCGGCGGCGACGAGGTCAATGTCGTGCACAAGGGCCGCAACTACGGCTGGCCGATCATCAGCTACGGGAAGGAGTACAGCGGCGAACCGGTCGATCCCGGCCGCAAGGGCCACACCGGCATGGATGAAATGGTCGCGCCCGTGCATTACTGGGACCCGTCGATCGCACCGTCGGGCATGACGTTCTACGACGGTGACGCCTTCCCGGGCTGGCGCGGCGACCTGTTCATAGGCGCGCTCGCCGGCGCCCGCATCAGCCGACTGGTGATCGACGGCAACGAGGTCGTCGAAGAGGAACACCTGCTCGAGGACACGCTGCGACGAGTCCGCTTCGTGGAACAGGGGCCCGACGACCACCTCTATTTCGGTGTCGACGACGGCGAGATCCTGCGCCTGGTCCCCGCTGAATGACTGCGCATGAAGCCAGCCGGGCCGCCCTGCCACCGCGCACCATGGCGAGTCGCAACGCACGGCACGCTGCCCGCGCTCAGCGCGGGCGTGGAATCAGGTGGAAGCTCGTCTGTCGACCGTCGATGAACTCAACGGTTTCGCCATCGAAGTAGGCATCTTCCTCGAGCCGGAATCGCACCGGCTGGTCACCCCATTCGGGCACCGCCTTCTGCACGTTGAGCTCGATCGACCACGCGGTATTCGGGTGGATCGGATAATCACCCTGCCCCGGTACGCCTTCCTGGTTATCCCACGCGCCTATCCACGGCCCGGCCCCATGCCCGTGATACCCGAGCGCGTGGCTGTAGAACACCGCGTCGAGTCCCTCGTCCTTCGCCTGCGCGACCGCGCGCGCGAGCAGCTCGTTGGCGGGCTCGCCGGCACGGAAGTTCTCCATCAGGATGTCCTGTGCACGGTTCGCGGCCGCCAGGCCGGCCTTGAGCCCCTCGGGCGCGTCGGTCTCGCCGGCACGCAGCACGTACGCGTGATTCTGCGTGTCGGTCGTGAAACCAAGGTACGTAATCCCGAAATCCATGTGCAGCAGGTCACCCGGCATGATCACAGGATCAGGCTGGGCCTCGGCGAACATCGTCGCCATGTCGCCGTCCTGCTCGGCCTGGCGCGTCACCGACACCGACGGGTGGAACCAGGTCTCGAGCCCGAGCTCACGGATACGCTCGCGATACCACCACTGCACATCGCTGGTGCGCGTATGCCCCGGCGTGATGACCTTGTCCGACAGCCCTTCGATGACGATCGCATGCGCGATGCGCTGGATGGTCCGGTAGGCGATCATCTCCTCGGGGATACGTGTCTCCAGCCAGCCGAGCGCGAGCGTCTCGCCTGACACCAGGCGGCTCGCGTAAGGTTCGCCCAGCGCGTCGATCAGCCCCTGGGCCTGCGTCGCGGTAAGCCCGTCGGCCAGCGGGAAAACCTCCGAGCGGTTGACCGCGATACGTTGCGGGTCGCGTTCGGCGACAATTTCGGCAATGCGTGCCCACTGGTCCGGCTGCCCGTCGTGCGGAAACCATGCGCGTGGGTAGATGTCACCGCCATGCCGCGCGGCGGTCTGCGGATCGCGCGACGACACCGCGTGGAAGGTTGCCGACAGGCGCTCGACATCGGCGCCCGGTTCGGGCTGATGGAAGATCAGCACGGTACGCCTGCGCGCTGACATCCAGGTCGCAGGCAGCATCGTCTCGACCACCGGGTCCTCGGTGTACTCGCGGGCGATCAGGATCCACATATCGACGCCGGCGCGCTCCATGAGCATGGGCAGCAGCGTGTCCAGGCGCTTCACGAGCCAGTCGTCGCGCAGGTCCGACTGCGCCCTCAGGCTCAGGATGTCGGGCACGACCGGGTCGGCGTGCAGCCGCCCCGGGACCGAGGTCATTGCAGTCGCGAGCAGGGTCGCGACCAGGGAAGCGAATAACAGCCTGCGCATGGGCGTCATCTCCAAGAGTTGATCCGGACCGGCCCGTCGTAGCGGCCCGGCATTCAGCCGAGCATAGGCGGAATGGCGCAGCCGTTCCACATTGCGCACCATAGGGCACATCGCGCACACAGATTGCCGGAAGCCGCTGTCCAGATGGAGCGATGGCGCACTGCAGCAAAGGGAGAAAAGCAACCCTTATCAGCAACAAAGGTCAGTGGATCGCCTTATCTCCTGCGCCCTGATACGACAGTTTGGTGTTCGATATTGCCATTGTCGTGCGCTTGGAGAACAATCGAGCGGGAACGAACAACTAAAAGCACGTGCAGTTCACGGCGCCTGTACGCGCAAAAGGCAGCCGCACGCATCGGGGAGATATCCAATGCGCACTTCAGCAGATCGACGCACGACATCGGGTATCGCGACCTGCTGGGGGGCCGCCGCCGCGCTCGCCCTCGGTCTCGTCTGCACGCCCGCAGTTGCCGGCCCGCCCGATGGCGACGGCACCTACGAGGACATGATTGAACTTTTCGAGGAGTTCCTCGAATGGTCCTGGCCGTCGCAATGGCGCGAACTGGATCCCGACGCGGACGGTATCCTCGATTTCAGCCCGACGGCGATCGAGCGTCGGCGCGAGGACATCGACCGCTTCCAGCGCCGTCTGGAAACGATGGGCGTGGCCGGCTGGGATCGAGCGGAACAGGTGGAATACCTGGCCGCACGCTCACACATGGACCGCGCCGAGTTCATCCTGCACGTCACCCAGCCGTGGCAGCGCGATCCGGTGTTCTACGTGACCCCGATCCAGCAGATTGCGTTCACCGATGTGCCGGCGCGCGGCGCTGACCTCGAGCGGCTGCGCACGCAGCTGCGCGCGGTGCCCGACACGCTCGCTGCGGCCCGAACCCATCTGACCGACGTCGCAGCCGACTTCGCGTTCAGGGCCATCTACAACCTGTCGCAGTCCGATGGCGTGGGTCACGGCCATCCGCAACGCGAAGTACCGCCCGACGGCACGATCGGCTGGTACGACGACCTGCTCGAGCGCGTCGAGCGTGACCAGCCGGAACTCGTCGACGACGCACGTGCCGCCGGGCAGGCGGTGCGGGACTTCCACGCGT
>PWYM01000033.1 GCA_003567855.1 Gammaproteobacteria bacterium
CCTGTCCCGCCGGTCAGGATATCATCCCGCCAAAGTGCATTCAGTTCTGGAAAAAAGTGGGCCAGCCGTTCACTTCGCCACACCTCATAGCTATTATAGGAATAATCCAGCCAGGTATTAGGACGGTTGGCCTGAAGCTTATCCAGGTACTCCTGCAATTTGCGGATCAGAAGGTTGGTAAGCGTGATTGAATTGCAAGTAGCCAATGGATCGGGTACCTCTTTATTACCTTTTATGTATGACAGATTTTTTAAGAATGACCCGTTGGGAACCGGAGTGGGGTCATCGCTTACTGAAAATACTTCAAGCAGATGATTGCGCAACTGTCCATCGACAATTTCCGGTTCCAGTATGTCGGGTGTTATTCCTGTGCGCTGAATGAGATATACAAAATAGGCAAACCGTGAAAAGGCAGAGTTCTCACTGTCGCACTCCACGCAGAATTTGATCGGGTAGAGCATTGTAATATCACCGACCCACGATAGCGGTCCATCATCTGAAGGAACCATAAGATCATCAAGAACATTTAAGACATTTGAAACCCGGGTTAAAGCAAGGGCCCGTGCACCATAAATTGTCCCGGCGTCAACTCTTAATTCAGTCGCTTTCTTTTCAACAAGATCATTGCTAAGCCTCGAAAGTTCAAGTGAACTACCAAGACCACCCTTCCGGAACTTTTCGGCAGTATCGCCATGTATACCAACATAATAAAGCCTCACACAGGAATCAAGGAGTGCTCTGGAATCATCAGTCAGGCGTGTATTATCCTTTAATACCGCCCAGTCTGCGAGCGTTTCAATTCCCGAACGATTAAGGGTTCTGCTATCGGAAGCGTTCAGGTTGACTCCCTTGCCCAGGTCCAGCCGCAGACCGGTTATTTTGCCTGTACCGTTCTCCTGCACGGAGAGTTCTTCAAGACGTTGCAGCCTTTTGTATTCAAACTTTGCTGTTTCAGTATTAATGCCCGTCAACTCAAGGGCGGCCATAAATTTATTCTCTGACCACGTAATGATCTCATCAAGACCGTTGGCTCCAGCTTCAAACAGGGCTACTGCCACCGCAGATGGAAATATCCGGGAAAGTTCTGCAAATGTCCCGATTACTTTTCTCTCGTCATCAGTGAAACCCGCTTCACGTATCCGGCTTGCCGACTGGCGGCCTAGCTTCCTGAGATCATGAGAATTTGCAATGTTCGTCTTCTCAAGCTCTCCCCTTTTGCTTGTCAGCAACCTGCCAAGACGGGACTCCCCGGTTCGGCCCGGTATACCGGTTCGTCCGGTATCACCCCCCATGTCACGTGCTATCTCACGGGCTGACTCCAGTAAAATATTTGCCTTTTTCTTCTTCTCTGCCACGGTGCGGCCGGTCATGGCCGGGAGCAGTTGGTCCGGGGTAAGGAGTAGCAGACCGGCTGCATCCAGATGGCCGAACACTTCTTGAATTTTTTTTATCTGGGCAGCGCTGAACCCTTTGTCTTTTAGCGCCTCGCTGAGTTTTTTCCAGAATTCCATAATTGCCCCGGTTTATTTTAATATTGTTTAGTCGGTTACGATTCAGTCAAATGGTTTTTGCTGCGGCGATGAACTCGGCTTGCATGGCGCGCAGGCTGCTCATGGCCTCGGTGAGCTGTACACGGGCATCCCTCACCTGCAAGCGGGCATCCCGGATTCGCTGGTTGGCGCCGAGCAGATCGTTGAAGTCAACCTGATCGAGCGTTTGCCGGGCTTCATCGCGCAGCCAGCCGGTGACGCTTTCCATGGCATACAGCATGGCGCTGTCGGCGGTGTTCAGCGTGTCAAACAGAAAATCAAGCTGCTGCGCCTCGTTCTTATCAAGCACGTCATGAAACCAGCGCTTGAGGTACTTGTCGTAGATGTTGCCGATCTTGTGGCAATGCCCGCGCGCTTCACCCATGCGAAGCATGGACTGCCCGGCCTCCATGCCCAACAGCACGGTGCGACCAGCGACAACGGTATCGTCGTTAAAAGACAGGCTCAGATAGCGTACAATCTCCTCGTCCAGAGCGCTTACCATCTTGGCCAGCTCGTCAAGCACCTCGGCCAGTTTCTCGGCGGCCGGCTCGTTCCGGCGCATCAGCTTCCCCCGCACCTGCTGGATAAGGTTGAGGTCTTTGGCGAGTTTAATGAGTGATGTAAGGTCGATCATGAGTTAACATTTTGGCGTAGACTAATTCATTAACAACTTACCAGCGTAAACCGACACCAAACTTCATTGATGGTGGCTCTGATAGGGAAAAGGGATTACCTCTTTCTGATTTCACTTCTCTGGA
The DNA here is from genome assembly GCA_003567855.1 of Gammaproteobacteria bacterium. GTDB lineage: Bacteria > Pseudomonadota > Gammaproteobacteria > Steroidobacterales > PWYM01 > PWYM01. The sequence goes on from PWYM01000033.1 coordinate 2,291, forward strand.
TATTTCTGCGAAGCCATAGTTGTCACCCCCTCCACTTTTGAACCCCACTCGTAGCTGCAATTTGCCGCTAATGGTAAGATCGGCCGTGGTCGGTACGTAAGCTAAGTCTGCGGTGCCCATTATTTGAGCATAACTTTCCCCTTCTGGATGCGTGTATCCCGCACCAAAAGATACTTTTGCTTGGGACCCGAATGTAGTTTCTTGAAATTCGCTGCTATCCCAGCGAAGGGAAGGGGCAAGACCTGCACCAAATGTCGGATTTAACCCATCTAAGGATGGTAGTTTTTGCTTAAACTCGGCCTTTGGTTCAAATTTTACTTTAGCCTGTCCTGGCTCTAAGTCACCAAACAGCCCTTGCGATAAGGTTAACTTAGACTTATCCAGTTCAAATTCTGTCTTAGTTATAGCACCGATAGTGATAGAAGGGTTGTCTCCGAGAGTTACGCGGCCTTCTGTCTGAATTTGCTCAAACAGATGATTATCAACCCTTAGTTTAAAGTCAGCACCAACAGACAAGTTGTCCCCTTTCTCTGTGGATGTAGTATTTTCAAAGTTAAACGTTATCTCAGACTCTTTTGGTTCGCCTTTTCGAACTGTGTTCCCGTCGCTTGGAAGAAATTTCCGTTCCAGTGTTGGGTCAGGGGCTGGAATTGGATTAATGACCTTGCCGTGAATATCCTCTGCGGTAGGAACCCCTGGCGATCCTTCTTTACTTTCAAAACCTAAAGGATCCCAAAAGTTTAGTGGATTGTTTAACACGAAGATGTAAATATTGGCTCCATCAACCATCCCCGCCGGATCGCAGCTAACCCACCTCGCCAACCAAGGCGCAAGAAACCTCGCTCCGTAGTAATACAACCCGCTCTCTTCATCCCGCTCCTTGCAGCTGTAGCGGTATCGTTTGCGGCCGAAGCTGCCGAAGCTGGTCTCGCCGAATGGGAAGTATTCCTCGCGGTTGATGAAGGTGTGTGCGGTAGCGCCATCGCCACCGACCGCTATGTGACTGCTGCCCAGGTGGTCTCCCAGGTGGTATTTCACCCGCTCACCGCCGTCGTCCGGATGACGGCCGCCAACACGCACCATGGCGATCCTGCTATTGTCGTCAATCA
>PWYM01000194.1 GCA_003567855.1 Gammaproteobacteria bacterium
CACCGTCACGCTGCTCACCGGCATACTCGGCGCCCGGCTCGCGCCGACCCCCGGCATGGCGACGATGGGGGTGTCGATGGCGATCGTCGCACTGGCGTGCTCGAGCATTCCCGCCGCGCTGTTGATGCAGCGCATCGGCCGCAAGCGCGGGCTGCTGGCCGGGACGTCACTCGGCGTCGCCGCCGGGTTACTGGCCGCGGTTGCGGTCTCTGCCGGTTCCTTTGCGCTGCTGTGTACCGCATCGGCGATCATCGGCGTGACGATGGCCTTCGCCCAGCAGTTCCGATTCGCCGCGGCCGAAAGCGTCCCTGACGGCCGCGTGAGCCGAGCGGTGTCACTGGTAATGCTCGGCACGCTGGGCGCCGCGTGGCTCGCGCCGGAGGTTGCGGTGCGCACGCGTCACCTGGTCGAGGCCGCGGAATATGCGGGCAGTTTCGTCGCGCTCTCCTGCCTGTACGTCATCGCGCTGGTGCTGCTCGCCTGCCTGCGACCGGTGCACCCGGAACCGCGCGACCCGTCGGCGCCGTCACGCCCGCTGGCACGCATCGCGGCCGCCGACCCGCGGCTGCTCGTCGCCGTCGGCTGCGCGACCATCGCCTGGGGCGTGATGAGTTTCGTGATGACGGCGACCCCGGTCAGTATGCACGTGCGCGACGGTCTCAGTGTCGACGCCACCGCGCGGGTGATCCAGAGCCACGTGATCGCGATGTACGCGCCGGCGCTGCTGACCGGCTGGCTGATCACTCGGGTAGGGCTGCGTCCGGTGATGACCGTGGGCATCGCCCTGATGCTCGGCTGCGTGCTGATCGCGATGCTCGACCGTACGCCGGTGCACTACTGGTGGGCGCTGGTGCTGCTCGGTGTCGGGTGGAACTTCCTGTTCGTCGGTGGTACGACGCTGCTCGCGACGACCTGGCGCGCGTCGGAGCGCTTTCGCGTGCAGGCGGCCAACGATTTCATCGTGTTCGGGACCACGGCGGTTGCGTCTTTGGGCGCCGGGTTCGTGCTGCAGGCGGTGGGCTGGCGGGCGCTCAACCTCGCGACCGTCCCGGTGCTGCTGCTCGCGCTGTACGCGGTGCTCGCGGGGCTGAGACCCCCGCGCCATGCGCCGCAAACCGGCTGACCACGGCGCAGCCGGCAGACCGGGTGCGCTGCACCTATAATCGTGGCGGACTTGGGCCACCGGAAACGTGCACGCCATGACAAGGATGCTCATTGCAGCACTGCTCGCGCTGGCGCTGTTCGGCTGCGGCGGTGATCCGGATGGCGCGCCGCGCGAGATCACCGTCGCCGGCACCGGTGCGCCGAACACCGCCGGCGAGACCCAGTGGCTCACCTTTCGCGATCGCGTACATGAGTCCGGCGACGACTTCCGCCTGCGCATGCTCGTGTACGGCCAGGTCGGCCCGGAAGAGCAGATCATCTCGGGGCTGCGACGGGGCCGCATCCATATCGCCAACCTGTCGGCGCTCGTCGTCTCCACGGTGCTGCCGGAACTCGCGGTCCTCTACGCGCCGTATCTGTTCGAGGACTACGACGAGGCCGACTTCGTCTTCGATCACTACCTCACCGATTACGTGCGTACGCTGCTCGCCGAGGAGGGCATGCACCTGATCACGTGGTACGAGATCGGTTTCCACCACGTCTACGGGAAGCGTCCGCTGCGGGTGCCGTCGGCGACCGACGGTGTGCGCTTCCGCGTCTCGAGCAGTCCTGCGTCTCAGGTGTTCGCACGCGCGATAGGCGCAGACCTGATTCCGCTCGGGTTCTCCGAGATCGTGCCGTCGCTGCAGACCAACCTGATCTCTGCCGGTGAGAACGCGGTGTCGCTTTACGCGCGCACCGGCATCGCCGGCGAGGCCCCCCACCTGATGCTCACCGGCCATGCCTTCGGCGTGTCGGTGATCGTCGCGCGCAAGGACTGGTGGGACGGCCTGGACCCGGCCGCACAGGAGATGTTCACGCGCGCCTATCCCGACATCGCGGCCAGCCGTGCGGCCGTGCGCGAGGAGACCTACGACGACCTCGCGGGTGCCGAGGCGCTCGGTATACAGGTGCACAGGCTCACCGACGAGGAGCGCCGGCAGTGGGTCGAAGCCACGCGCGTGACCCATCAACAGCTCATCGACCGCCTCGGGGGGCGCACCGCGGAACTCTACGCGCTTATCCAGGAAGGGCGTGCCGCCTATCAGGAGGCTCAGCGTTCGGGGGCTGCGAGTTCCGACGCGCGCAGCCGGCGCTGACTGGTGATCTGCAGGTCGTTGGATTCGCCGCTGGAATTCCAGTCGACCCAGGTTTCGAATTCCGCGATCAGGTCGCCCTGCATCGTGAAACGCAGTTCCTGGCGCTCGGCGCTCGGTTCGACCTGCACCAGCGTGACACGGCCGCGGCCGTCTTCCACCCAGTAACCGGTGCTGCGTTCAACCTCGCGCCCGGCGGCGTCGCGGTAGATCGTCTCGTACAGGCCATCCTCGGTAAAGTGGCGCTCCGGCGGTGAAAGCCCCAGCGTCGTCTCCCATTCGTCGCCGCTGACCGCAAGCGCCCGGGTCGCGCCGGCGCGGTCGTCCCGCGCTTCGATGTAGACCTCCATCGACATGGTGCGCCACGCCCCGATGAGCGGGTGCGGGCCGTCGTCGCTCGCGCCGCCCTCGTCCCACTCGCAACCGGACAGCGCCGTAGCGCCGAGCAGCATGAGGGCCGACAGGGTGGCGGTGAAGCGCCGCCTCGGCCGTGAACGTCGTGATGTATGCATGCCGTCATTGTGCCATGCCGTCGCCTTCGCGACCGCGGAACGCCTGGCGAGACCGGTGTGGAGTCCGCCGACCGCACACAGTAGCCTTGTGCTGCACTTCGGAGAATCCAATGAGACGACCGCACGGGAACTGCTACTGGGTCAGGCCGGGCCAATTGCTGGCCGGCGAGTACCCGGCGGCGCCCGAGGCGCCGCTGGCGAGACGGCGGCTGGGCGCCACGCTCGACGTGGGTGTGCGTTCGTTCCTCGACCTCACCGAGTCCGACGAGCTGCCCGACTACCGCGGCTGGCTCAAGGCCGAGGCGGAACTGCGCGGCATGAATGTCGAGCACGAGCGCCGCGCGGTCACCGACATGGCGGTACCGCCGGCGGCCACGATGGCCGCAATTCTCGACCACATCGATGCGCGCGTCGCGGCCAACCGCCCGGTGTACGTGCACTGCTACGCCGGCGTCGGCCGCACCGGCACGGTCGTCGGCTGCTGGCTCGTCCGCCACGGCGACTCGGGCGAGCAGGCGCTGCACACGCTGTCTCACCTGTGGCGCACCGTGGAAAAAAGCTGGTACCTGCAACGCTCACCGCAGACCGACGAGCAGCACGACTTCGTGCTGGGCTGGG
>PWYM01000275.1 GCA_003567855.1 Gammaproteobacteria bacterium
ATTTACCAAATTGGTAACTTTTTTATATCTTTGACATGTATAAGGATTTAAATGAGAGTAATTGCAAAAAAAATACTTAGAGAATTTTGGGGAAAGCATCCTGAATCAGAGCAGCAACTAAAGTCATGGTACAAAGAAGCAGTAAAAGCAGAATGGAAGAATCCTGCTGAGATAAAAGCTGAATATTCAAAAGCAAGCATCTTAAAAAGTGGAAGAGTTGTCTTTAATATATGTGGTAATAAATATCGGTTGATTGTTGAAATCAACTATTTAAGGAAGTGGATATTTATAAGATTTATTGGGACCCATAAGGATTACGACAAAATAGATGCTGACAAAATTTAAGGATATGAAAATCAGGGCAATAAAAACGGAAGAAGATTATCAAAAAGCATTGAAAAGACTTGAGGAAATATTTCATTCTCCTATGGATACTGTTGAGGGAGATGAAGCTGAAGTTTTATCTATACTCATTGAAAAATTTGAGGATAAACATTATCCAATTGAAGCACCGGATCCGATTGAAGCAATTAAATTCCGGATGGAGCAATTAGAAATGGATAATAACGATTTGGCAAAAATTATAGGTTATAAAAGCAGAGTGTCAGAAATTTTTAACCGTAAAAGAAAACTCACTCTCAAAATGATACGGAATCTTCATAATAAAATGAATATTCCATATGAAGCATTGCTGTCCGATTACTGAAAATGTATATTTACTATTATTATATACTCCATACAATCATTCATCCCGCAATACGTCAACGGGATTGAGGTTTGCTGCGCGCCATGCCTGAAGGCCGACGGTGAGTAACGCTATAATGTATGTAATAGCCGTTGCTGCCAGAAAGGTTAGTATTCCCGGTTCAATCCGGTACGCAAAATTATCGAGCCAACTGGTCATTAATATCCAGGCAGCGGGCCAGGAGATTATTGTGGCAGCGAGGACAAGGATGTTTATCTCCTTTGACATCAGGATTATTATCGAGGACGGGGATGCACCCATAGCCTTCCGTATACCAATCTCTTTTGTTCTCTTTTCCGTGTTGAACGATGCCATTCCCAGCAGTCCGAGAGCAGCAATGAATATGGCAAGCATGGCAAATATCTCGAAGATGTTTCCAGTCCGGATCTCCTGTGTGTAAAGTTGTAAAAGATCTTCTTCCAGAAATGACCAAACGAAAGGTGCATCACCTGCAAATTCAGTCCATTGTTTCTCTATATGATATATAGCCGAGGGTATATTGCTACCGTCAACCTTTATGGCCATAAGCCAGCCGGGGCTGTCGATCTTTCTTATGGCAAGAGGCCTTATATGGCGATGAAGGGACTCGAAGTTTGCATCTTCCAGCACCCCGATGACCGGACTTGTGAGACTTATACCCGGATAGACAATTCTTCCTGATGCCGGTTCATCTAAGCCCAATGCCCTTGCCAGGGGCTTGTTAATTATTGTTGCATCCGAATCAGTGGTATAGTCGGCCGAAAAAAACCTTCCTTCTTCAAGCCTCATTCCCATTGTTTCCAGGTAATGTTCATCAGTCCACACTACTAATATCTGGACAAGTTCTTCAGGAGGGGCACCTTCCCTGTGAATGGAGGTACCGGAAGTGGAATATCCGGGAAGAGCACTGCAATAGCTTGCATTGATAATATTTTCATGATACAGTAATTCATTCCGGAAAGCTTCCTGCTGATCTCCGAGTATCTGGGTGCGTTTAAGCACCATCAGACCCTCTTTTGCATATCCGGGATCATTGGTATGAATGAATTTAAGTTGTGCTGACACTACGAATGTAGCTATAAACAAGGCTATTGTGATTGAAAACTGTGCAACCACCAGAATTTTCCTTAGAGCGATACTTCGGTTACCTGTGCGGGTTTCACCTTTGAGGACTTTCACCGGATTGAATGAAGACAGGAAAAAGGCAGGGTAACTTCCCGCCATAATTCCGGTAAGCAGACTGAAAAGGAGCAGTCCTGGAATTAAATACCATTCGGAAAAGTAATTCAGCTCAAATGATTTGTAGGTGATTTTATTGAAAAACGGGAGGGAGAGTTCCAGGAGGGTGATGGCAATAAGCATAGAAATAAGACTGATAAGTATCGATTCAACAAGGAATTGCCTTATCAGGTTGCCCCTGCTGCTTCCCAGGGTTTTCCTTATTCCAATCTCTTTTGCACGACTTGAGAAACGTGCTGTTGCCAGGTTCATAAAGTTTATGCTGGCTATCATTAGTATAAATACTGCAATGATCGAAAAGAAATAAACAGCAGTTAAGCTTCCGCCTTCATTTATCTGGTGATCGACACTGGAATGAAGATGTATATCCTCAATTCCTTCGGTGAAAAACCGGTATACTCCTCCTTCATTTTCAAAGGCTTCAATGTCAATTCCCATTACCATTTCAACCTCGGGTGCGACGTATTTATATACCAGTTCCTGAATCCTTTCATCAAAATTGACTATATCTGTGTTTTCGGCCAGTAACACATATGTGTAAAGATTGTTGTTTACCCAGAAATAAAAATTATCATGCTGATCGGGGATGACTGTTTCAATTGAGGTGAGAAAATCAAAACTGAAGTGGGAATTGTGAGGCGTATTCCTGACTATTCCTGTAATTTCCAGCAGATAATTTTCATTAATCCATATTGTTTCTCCCATCGGGTCATTGTTTCCAAACAGCCTCCGGGCGGTTTCCTCTGAAAGTACAACGGTGTTGGGCCTCGACAGGGCAGTCGCCGGATCTCCCTTAATAAAGGGGACAGTGAAGATCCTGAAGAAATTGGAATCTGCGTAGAAAAAATTATCCTCAACAAAACTCCTGTTATCAACTCTGATCACCGGCCTCGCAATATGATACAACCTGCAGGCTTCTTCAACTTCGGCAAATTCAAAATACAGGGCATCCTTCATGGCACCGGATGTATAGGCAGAAAAGAAATGGCTGTCACCAAATACAGCCTCAATACCGGTCCGGTAAATGCGGCTCGATTTTTCATGGTGCCTGTCATAACTCAGTTCGCTTGTAACAAAAAGAAGTATCAGCAGACAGCTGGCAATTCCAATGGTCAACCCTGCAACATTAATAAATGAGTAGCCCTTTTGCCTGGTAAGATTGCGGAATGCGGTTATTATCTGATTCCTGAGCATGGATGAGAGAATTTAAATTTATAACTGTTTACCTAATTCTCTTAAACAAATACCAGACCATCCAGATTAACGTGCACAAAGTTAACCATATGACAGGTTTCTTTAAAATCTGGCAACGCCTTCATATTGTCCGTTTTTATTCATTGGTGTACGCTGGCGGACATTCATTAAATTCCGGATCCGGCCCCAAATAACGGG
>PWYM01000193.1 GCA_003567855.1 Gammaproteobacteria bacterium
CGCAGAAGTTGTGCACCTTCTGGTAGATCTGGTGGAACTCGAAACGCTCGTACGCACCGGTGATCTCGGCCTGCAGCGCCGCCGCGCGGCGGATCGCCCACGCGTCGAGTTCGACCAGGCGATCGGGGGCGACCGCGTCGCGCTCCGGTTCGAAGCCGGCGAGGTTGCCGAGCAGAAAGCGCGCGGTGTTGCGCATGCGCCGATAGGAGTCTGAGATGCGCTTGAGGATCTCGTCGGAGACGTGCATCTCGTAGCGGTAGTCGGCCGCGGCGACCCACAGGCGCAGCACGTCGGCACCCAGCGACTTGAACACCTTCTGCGGTGCAACGACGTTGCCGAGCGACTTAGACATCTTCCGGCCGTGCTCGTCGACGGTGAAGCCATGCGTGAGCACCGCCTTGTAAGGCGCGTGCCCGTTCATCGCGACAGACGTCAGCAGCGAACTCTGGAACCAGCCGCGGTGCTGGTCGGAGCCCTCGAGGTACAGATCGGCCTGCGCCGGCAGCTCCGGGCGCAGTGTCGACACGCAGTGGTGGACCATCCCGGAGTCCATCCACACGTCCATCGTATCGGTGACCATCTCGTACTCGGCGGCGTCATCGCCGAGCACTTCCTCGGGCTGCATCGCAAACCACGCCTCGACGCCCTCGCGCTCGACGCGCTCGGCGACCGCGTGCAGCAGCTCACCGGTGCGCGGATGCAGTGCGCCGCTGTCACGGTGCAGGAACAGCGCGACCGGCACACCCCAGGTGCGCTGGCGCGAGATGCACCAGTCGGGGCGACCATCGACCATCCCCTGGATGCGCTGCTCGCCCCATGCCGGCGTCCACGCCACGGTGCTGATCGCGCGCAGTGCATCGCCACGCAGGCCCTGAGTTTCGAGGCTCACGAACCACTGCGGCGTCGCGCGGAAGATCACCGGTGTCTTGTGGCGCCAGCAGTGCGGATAGCTGTGGTCGAACGGGCCGGTGTTCAGCAGCATGCCGCGTTCGCGCAGCAGCTCGGGCAGCCGGCGGTCGGCCTCGTGGATGTGCATGCCGGCCACTTCCGGGGTGCCGTCGACGTAGACGCCATCGGGGCCGACCGGGTTGTCGAGTGGCAGGCCGAACTCGCGGCCCACCGCGAAGTCCTCGTGGCCGTGGCCGGGTGCGGTGTGCACCGCGCCGGTACCGGCCTCCGTGGTCACGTGGTCGCCGAACACCACCGGCGACTCGCGATCGATGAACGGATGACGCAGTACCAGTCCAGCGAACGCCTCCCCGCGGGCGCGGCCGACGATCTCGTGGCCGGCACAGTCGTAGCGGCCCAGCGCATCGGCGACGAGCGCTTCGGCCAGCAGCAGGTATTCGTGGCTGCCGTCGTCGAAAGTGACCCGCACCAGCGCATAGTCGAGTTCGCGGCTGAGCGCGACCGCGCGGTTGCCGGGCAGCGTCCACGGTGTCGTGGTCCAGATCGGGATCGACGCCCGCGCGCCGGGGTCGGCCGGGGCGCCGGCGGCGGCGAGCAGCGCGGCCGGGTCGGCGGCCTCGAAGCGCACGTCGATCTGCGGCGAGGTCTTGTCCTGGTACTCGACCTCGGCCTCGGCGAGCGCGGACCGGCAGTCGAGGCACCAGTGCACCGGCTTGTAGCCCTTGTAGACGTGGCCGCGCTCGATGATGCGTGCGAACGCCCGCAGCTGCTCGGCCTCGAAGGCCGGGTCCATCGTCATGTACGGCCGGTACCAGTCACCGAGCACACCGAGCCGGCGGAAGTCGCGGCGCTGCGCGTCGATCTGCGTCTGCGCGTACTCGCGGCAGGCCTTGCGAAAGGCATTGGCGTCGAGCTTGCGTCCGACCTTGCCGTGCTTTTTCTCGACCTGCAGCTCGATGGGCAGGCCATGGCAGTCCCAGCCCGGCACGAACGGCGCGTCGAAGCCCGACAGCGTGCGCGACTTGACGACGATGTCCTTCAGCACCTTGTTGACGCAGTGGCCGATGTGGATTTCGCCGTTCGCGTACGGCGGCCCGTCGGGCAGGTAGTACACCGGCCTGCCCTTCGCGCGCGCGCGGATCTGGCCGTAAATATCCTGCGCGTCCCAGCGCTCGAGCATCTGCGGCTCGCGGTTCGCGAGGTTCGCGCGCATTGGAAAGTCCGTCTGCGGCAGGTTGATCGTGTGCTTGTAGTCAGCCAAGGCGGTCTGCCTCTCCGAACGCGTGTGTCAGATGTCGAGGATGCGTCGTGCGCTCGCACAGTCCTTGTTGATCTGGGCGATCAGGGCATCGAGGTTCTCGAACTTCATCTCGTCGCGGATCCGGGCAACGAATTCCACGTTGATGAGCTCGCTGTATATGTCGCGGTCGAAGTCGAACAGGTGCGCCTCGAGCATCGCCTCGCCGTTGCCGTGCACCGTCGGCCGTGTACCCACATTGGCAACACCCGCCAGCGGCGTGTCACCGAGGCCATGGACCCACACCGCAAACACGCCTGAAACCGGGCATTTGCGTCGTCCGGGATCGACGTTGGCGGTCGGAAAGCCGAGCTTACGGCCCAGGTGCTTGCCGTGCTTGACCCGCCCGCCCATCGTAAACGGACGGCCAAGCATCTCCGCTGCCGTGTTCATGTCGCCTTCGGCCAGGGCACGCCTGATCCCGCTGCTGCTCACGCGTTGACCGTCGCTCGCGATACTTCCGAGTTCCATTACCTCGAACCCGAACCGTTCACCGGCGACCCGCAGGTCCTCCACTGAACCGGCCCGACCGCGGGCGAAACGGAAATCGTCGCCAACTACGACACATCGGGGACGGATACCCTGCACCAGCATGTCTTCGACAAACTGGGCGGGTCCGATCTGCTGCAGGCGGGCGTCAAACCGGGGACAGAAAAAGCGGTCGACGCCCAGCGCTGCGAGGCGCTCGGCGCGCTCGCGGAAGCGCGTCAGTCGCCCGGGCGGGTTATCCGTATTGAAGTATTCCCGCGGCAGGGGCTCGAATGAAAACACCAGCGATGCTACACCCAGCGCCTCTGCTCGGGCACGGACCTCGGCGATAACGGCCTGGTGCCCCAGGTGGATGCCGTCAAACGAGCCAATAGTCGCCACGCACCCGCGGGCATCCTTGCGACTCAGCGCCTGCAGTGCGCCCAGGGTGCGATACACATGCATCTACGGTGTCCAGAGATTCGGCTTGAGAATCATGAATAACCCATCTGCCAGCGGCAGGCGGGCACGACAGCCTTTCACGGCGTGCCAGCGCGCGACCGGCTGGCGAAAGCCCGCAATTATAGGGAACCGGCCGGACTTTTCCCATGCAGGTGCCTTACCCGGAACCCGGTTCCGAAAAGCACGGCGAAGTAGACCGCGGCGCCGCCGATCACCGCCAGCGCCAGCCACGCGATGCGCTCGAACAGCGCAAGTTCAGTCCAGCTGCCCGGCAAATCCCGCAGCCACAGCAGCGATACGCTCATCAGGGCCGCAGCGATCGCCACGCGCACCGCCAGCACGCCCCAGCCGCCGTGCGCCCGGAAGAACCCGCCGCGCACCAGTCCGGCGTAGAGCAGCCCCGCATTCAGGAAAGCCGCGCACGAGGTCGCCGCGGCGAGGCCCGCGTGGGCGCCATCGACGGGCAGCCGCAGCAGCGTGAGCACGAACACCACGTTGAGCACCATGTTCACGACCAGCGCGACGACGGCGACCTTGACCGGCGTGCGCGTATCCTGGCGCGAGAAATAGGCCGGCGCGAGCACCTTTACGAGGATGAAGCCCGGCAGCCCGATCCCGTAGGCGGCGAGCGCGAACGCGGCCATCGACACGTCGGCAGGCCCGAAGGCCCCGCCGAGGAAGATGGTCGCGATCATCGGTGTCGCCAGCAGCACGAGCCCGAGGGCTGCCGGCACGGCGATCAGCACCGTCAGCCGCAGCGCGTGGTCAAGCGTGGCGACGAAACCGGCGGTGTCGCCGTGCGCGTGGTGGCGCGACAGCCCGGGCAGGATCACCGTGGCGAGCGCGATGCCGAACACGCCGAGCGGGAACTCCATGAGCCGGTCGGCGTAGTACAGCCAGCTCACGCTGCCGGTAACCAGAAACGACGCGATGATGTTGTCGAAGATCACGTTGATCTGCGCCACCGACGAGCCGAACAGCGCCGGCACCATCAGCTTGCCGACACGCCGCACGCCGGGATGGCGCAGGTTCAGCCGCGGGCGCGGCAGCATGCGTATCGCGCGCAGCGCCGGGACCTGGAACGCGAGCTGCACGATGCCGGCGACGAATACGCCGGTCGCGAGCGCCATCGCGGGCTCATCCATGCGCGGTGCGACCCATACGGCGGCGCTGATCAGCACCAGATTCAGGAATACCGGCGTAAACGCAGGCACCCAGAAGCGCCCGTGGCTGTTGAGAATCCCGCCGGCCATCGCCGTAAGGGAGATGAACAGCAGGTAGGGGAAGGTCCAGCGCAGCATGTCGACGGACAGGTCGAAACGCTCGCCATTGCTTGCGAAACCCGGGGCGACGACGAACACGAGCACCGGCGCGGCCACGACGCCGATCAGCGTAACGATGAATACGACCAGCCCCAGCGCACCTGCGACGTGGTCAGCCAGCAGCCGTCCTTCGGCCTCCGGACGATTGCTGCGATAGTCGGAGAACACCGGCACGAAGGCCTGCGCGAACGCCCCCTCGGCGAAGAAGCGGCGCAGCAGGTTCGGGATCTTGTTCGCAATGGTAAACGCGTCCATCGCCATGCCGGCGCCGAAAACCCGCGCCAGCACCACGTCGCGGACCAGCCCCAGAATGCGCGAAATCAGCGTCATGCCACCGACCACGCCGGTGGATTTCAGCAGCCGACCGCCGTCGCGGGCCGGCACCTCTGGGGGGTCTTCAGGCGGGGATTCAGCCATCGGTGAAGCGCGTTCCGGGTCGCGGGGGCGCCCATATTCGGCCACCGCCACCTTGACAGCAAGCCCGCAAGTTCACAGAATTCCTTGCTTTGCTTTTCCCGGCGAGCCAGTTCTGGCGTGCCGGAAGCGACCCAGCAGGAAACGACACGTGGCCAATATCAAGTCCGCACAGAAGCGCGCCCGCCAGTCCGAGAAGAACCGCGCGCACAACATGGCGCTGCGCTCTCGCATGCGTACGGCAATGAAGAAGGTGTTGAAGGCGATCTCCCAGGGCGACCGCGACGAGGCCCAGACCGCCTACCGCAATGCCGTGCCGCTGATAGACGGCATGGTTACCAAGGGCCTGATCCATGCCAACAAGGCCGCCCGCCACAAGAGTCGCCTGAACGCGCGCGTGCGGGGCCTCGGCGAGTAACCTGCCGGACTGCTGAGACGGCGCCCCGGCGCCGTCATGTGGCGGCCGACGCCACGCCTGCCCTGCTTCCCGAACTCCCCCGATGTCGCCACCGTCAGCGGTAGCGATTGCGTCAGGCCGTGTCGCGCGGGCCTGGCCCGTCGCCGTCCTGCCCGTGTGCATCCGGTTCAGCCGCGTTTTCCGGCCCCTCCGCCTCGTCTGCGGCAGGGAATACGGCGGGCGCGTTGTCCGATGCCGTCTCAAGGTGGCGCATCGCCGCCTGCGCGAGCGCCTCGCAGCCCTCGCCGGTGGCCGCGCTGATCACGTGCACCGGGCCGCCCCATGCCAGCGATTCGACCAGCGCGGCGACCGCTTCAGCACGGGCGTCGGCGGCGAGCAGATCGGCCTTGTTGATGACGAGCCAGCGTGGCAACGCCTCCAGCGTGTCGCTGAACGCGGCCAGCTCTGCTGCGACCGTGCGCACGGCCTCGGCCGGGTCACCTTCGAGCGGCGCAATGTCGACGACGTGCAGCAGCAGCCGCGTGCGCTGCAGGTGGCGCAGGAACCGGTGGCCGAGACCCGCGCCTTCCGCGGCGCCCTCGATCAGCCCGGGAATGTCTGCCATGACAAAGCTTTGCAACGGTCCGACCCCGACGACGCCGAGGTGCGGATGCAGCGTCGTGAACGGATAATCGGCGACCTTGGGGCGCGCGCCGGAGACCGCGCGGATCAGCGTCGACTTGCCGGCGTTGGGGAGCCCGAGCAGGCCGACGTCGGCGAGCAGCTTGAGCTCGAGGTGCAGGTGACGGCCCTCACCGGCTTCGCCGGGGGTCGTGCGCCGGGGCGCGCGGTTGACGCTGGACTTGAAGCGCGTGTTGCCCAGCCCGCCTCGACCGCCCTGGGCGACGAGCAGGCGCTCGCCCGCCCGGGTCAGGTCGCCAAGCAGTTCGCCGGTGTCGACATCGCGCACGATCGTGCCTACGGGCACCGGCACCTCTAGGTCGTCACCGGAGCGCCCGGTGCGGTCCTTGCCGGCGCCCTGCTGGCCGTTTTCGGCGCGGTAGCGGCGCTGCACGCGAAAATCCGCGAGCGTGTTGGTGTCTTCGATCGCGACCAGCCAGACGCTGCCGCCGCGCCCTCCGTCCCCCCCGTCGGGGCCGCCACGCGGCACGTACTTCTCGCGCCGGAAACTCAGGCAGCCCTGCCCGCCGTTGCCGGCCTGTACGCGGATGGTCGCTTCGTCTACGAATTTCATGGCTACAAAAAACCCCGCCGGTTGGCGGGGTCTTCATGGTGTCGCGTATGTCGCGGCAGGCTCAGTCGGTGACGATCGAGACGTAGCGGCGCTGCTGCGGCCCCTTGCGCTCGAAGTGCACGCGGCCCGTCGCCTTCGCGAACAGCGTGTGGTCGCGACCGACGCCGACGTTGCGCCCGGCGTGGAACGCGGTGCCGCGCTGGCGCACGATGATGCTGCCGGCCGGCACCTGCTCGCCGCCAAAGCGCTTCACGCCGAGTCGCTTGGATTCTGAATCGCGGCCGTTCTTGGAGCTGCCGCCTGCTTTCTTGTGAGCCATTGTCGCTGCCTCCTTACAGAATCACGCCGCTCAGGCGCTGATCCCGGTGATTTCGATTTCGGTGAAGTGCTGGCGGTGGCTGCCCATGCGCAGGTAGTTCTTGCGTCGTTTGAACTTCACGACGTCGACCTTGCGCGTGCGACCCTGGCTGAGCACGGTGGCCTCGACGCGGCCGCCGTCGACCAGCGGAGTGCCCACCTTGACGCCATCGCCGTCACCAACGAGGAGCACCTCGCTGAATTCGACCTTGTCGCCTTCCTCGCCGTCGATGCGCTCGATGCGCATCCGCTCACCGGCCTTGGCGCGATACTGCTTGCCACCGGTCTTGAAAACCGCGTACATCACTGAATCTCCAGCAGATTGACCCGATGCGCAACGGATGTGCCGCGCAGGTGTCGCCCCTCATCTGGCCGTCGCGCGGTACACCCACGTATGGCCGGGGCCGGGAAAGCAGGAAATTCTACTGCGCGGCGGGCGACCGGTCAACGAAAGCAGTGCACGAATCGGAAACCCGGGTGCGGTGGCGCTCGTCAGCGGTGGTGCTTTGCGGCATCATGGCGGCATCATGCAGAACGTCGCCCGGGACCGACAACAGACCACGCTGGAAGACGTCCGGGCACTGCTCGGGGACGACTGGCCGGCGGTCAACCGCCTGATCCGCGAGTCCCTCGCGAGCGACGTGCTGCTCGTCAACCAGATCGGCCACCACATCACCAGCGGCGGCGGCAAGCGCCTGCGCCCGCTCACCGTGCTGCTCGCAGCCCGAGCCTGCGGCTACCGCGGCGCGCAGCACGTCCAGGCCGCCGCGGTCATCGAGTTCATCCACACCGCCACGCTGCTGCACGATGACGTCGTCGACGACTCCGCGCTGCGGCGCGGGCGCGAAACGGCGAACGAGGTGTGGGGCAACCAGGCCAGCGTCTTGGTCGGCGACTTCCTGTATTCGCGCGCGTTCCAGCTCATGGTCTCGATGGGCAACCTGCGGATCATGGACATCATGGCCGATGCCACCAACACCATCGCCGCCGGCGAGGTGCTGCAGCTGATGAACGTGCACGACCCCGACACCACGGAGGCCAGCTACCGCGAGGTCATCTACCGCAAGACCGCGCGGCTGTTCGAGGCCGGCGCACACATCGCCGCGGTGCTCGCCGAACTGCCGCCCGACGCCGAACAGTCGGTCGCCGCGTACGGACGCCACCTCGGCACTGCGTTCCAGCTCGTCGACGACGCACTCGACTACTCGGCCGAGGCCACGGTCAGCGGCAAGAACCGCGGCGACGACCTCGCCGAGGGCAAGCCGACACTGCCGCTGATCCACGCCATGCAGCGCGGCACGGACGAACAGCGGGCGCTGATCCGCGGCGCCATCGAACAGGGCGGACTCGTGCACCTCGATGAAATCCGCCGCGTGATCGCCGCCACCGGCAGCCTCGAGTACACGCTGGACCTCGCGCGTGCCGAGGCCGCCCGGGCCCGCGACGCGCTGTTGGTGCTGCCCGAAGGTTGCTTCCGCCAGGCGCTCGAGGGCCTTGCGGTATTCGCGGTCGACCGCCAGTTCTAGTGGTGATGCGGCTCACCTCGCGCAGGCGTGTGCGACGTGGAAAACGCATGGTATGATTCGCCGCTTGTCGGGGTGTAGCTCAGCTTGGTAGAGCACTGTCTTCGGGAGGCAGGAGTCGCTGGTTCGAATCCAGTCACCCCGACCATCCTGCTGAATCCATCAGCGCCGCGGCCGCTTCGGCTGCCGCGGCACGTTGCCAGACGCACCGCTTGTTGATTGCCCCCCTGAATCACCCCGTGCACATTCCGAACCAGCCACCCGCGCACCGACCACGCAGGCGCTCGCCTTGCGCCGTACTCGCGCCGGCACTGTGCATGCTGCTGTTCTCGACACCCTCGCCGTCGGAGGACGCGGCTCCCGAGGCGACGTCACCGGACCTCATCGTCGTAATCGCAATCGATCACCTCGGCACCGACCTTTACTCCGAATGGCGTCCGAAGCTGTCCGGCGGACTGGGCCGCGCGAGTCGCGACGGCATCGTCTATCCGAACGGCTTCCATTCTCATGCGCGCACCGAGACCTGCGCCGGACACGCCACGCTGATAAGCGGCAAGCATCCGTCGCGCACCGGGATGATCGCCAACGTCTGGTACGACGCCGATGCCGGCGAAGAGGTGTATTGCACCCGTTCCGAAACACTGGTCCGAGCCGATGACCCGGATGCGCCTGCGCGCGGCCCCGACAATCTACGTGCAACCACGCTGGGCGACTGGCTCAAGGCGTCGAGCCCCGAAAGTCGTGTCGTCTCCGTATCGGGCAAGGATCGCGCTGCGATCACGATGGCGGGCCATTCGCCCGATGCGGTGTTCTGGTACGCCGACGGCGGGTTCACGACCTACCTCACACCAAGCGGTGACGCTCAGGCTGCGATGGCGCCAGTCGCCCGACTCAATACGGCGCTGGATAAACGCTGGGAATCGAACCCTCCGGCATGGAAGTACTCGGTCGCTTCATGCCGCGCCCGGGAATCAAGCTACGACTTCGCGGGCACGCAATGGCAGTCCGGCCTGCCGCCGGAGGGCTGGCGCACCGACCAGGGCTACGAAGGCATCGCGACGCACCTCGCCGCATCCCCATTTATGGATGAGATCACCCTGGACGCGGCCCGCGCGCTCATTGACAGGTTTCGGCTCGGTCGCCGTGGCGTGACCGACCTGCTCGCCGTGGGACTCGTCGCCACCGACTATATCGCCCACCGCTTCGGCACGCGGGGGCCCGAGATGTGTGACCAGATGCACAGGCTCGACCGTATGCTTGAAGCTTTCCTTGCCGAACTGGAGGCGGATGGCCTCAATCCGCTGGTGGTCATCACCGGTGACCATGGGGGCATCGACTTCCCGGAGCGCCAGGCGGCCCAGGGCAGCACACGCGCAGCGCGCGTCGAACCGGCAGCGTGGCTGGCTCCGATCAATGACGCGCTGGCCGACCGGTTCGAACTCGATGCCCCGCCCCTGACAGCCACTTACGGCGGCGAAGACGTCACCCAGCTGTATCTCGTGGGCGCCGACGGCCGGACCCTGGCACATGCGTACCGCGACGACATCATCGCCGCTGCAGTCGCCGAAATCGAAAGCACTCCCGAGGTCGTGGGTGCCTGGTCCACTGCCGAACTCGCACGCGGCGCGAGCGGATCGTCAACGGGTATGCCACCCGACGAACTGTCTCTTGAGGAACGCTTCCGCCGCAGCTTTTTTGCGGGGCGGTCAGGGGACATCGTGGTGGCATTCGCGCCGGAGATGCTGCCATACCGGGCCATCCCCGGGAGATTCGTCACCAGTCATGGCGCCCCCTGGGATTATGACCGCAAGGTGCCTGTCGTGTTCTGGACACCGCACGGCAGCAGCCAGGAAAGACCCTGGCCAATTCATACAGTGGATATTGCCCCCACCCTTGCGCGCGCGATCGGCGTAGACGTGCCGGACACCGTGGACGGCGAGCCCCTGTCGCTTGCTCCATTGTTGCCGGCGCCGGCGACACCCGATGCAGAGCCGGGCCCGAAACCTGACTGACGCGAAGCGGAAGGCGCCTTCAGCCGATCTCGCCGGCCTCTGACGCGCGCTCGTCGCTGCCACCCAGGCCCAGCATGCGCGTGAACTGCAGCCGCCAGGCCGTCGAGGCCTTGTCCGACTGCGTGCTGGCAACACCACGAGGCTCCAGGGGAAGCACGCCCGGAATCTGCTCGAGCATGACCTTGTCTTCGGCGCCGATCTGGCGATCGAACGCGATCGCCTCTTCAGCCGAGATGCGAAAATCGTCGTTGCGCCAGACGACGAACGTGAAATAGCTGTTGACGTCGTCCATGGGCGCTGACAGCAGCAGGATGACGTGGTGCAGGCCGGTCTCGTAGGTAATGGTACTGCGCACCGTGAACGGGAGTACGAACCCGGTCGTCATCTGCCTGAAAACCGTATCGCTGTGCTGCCCCGACACGATCTGTGCACCCGCGGGATTCTCGGCCTCGACGTCGTAGCGGTAGCCATGGAATCCATCGTCGAGCGACTCGAGGTTGATGCGCCCGACCTGCGTGCGCTGGCGACTGCCGAAAGTACCGGTGTGCACCCAGGGGAAGTGTGCGATGTCGAGAAAGTTGTCAGTCATGCGCACCGCCGAGGCCCGCCAGTGTTCGACGGGGTTGTTGATGCGCCGGAAGGCGGCGTCGGCATCTTGGGAGATTTCGGGCAGCATGCCCGGGTCATCACCCAGGCACACCCACACCAGCCCATAGCGCACCTGGGCCCGGTACCGGGTCAGGTGGCCATTCCGGGGAATGGGCATGGACGGGTCAGCAGAAGGAATGTGCACGCACTTCCCGCCTTCGCCGAAAGACCAGCCATGGTAGGGACACACCAGCAGCCCCCCTTCCATGCGCCCGGTTGACAGTGGCGCTTCACGATGCGGGCAGCGGTCATCGGCAACCTGCACCTCACCCGCCGAATCCTCGAACAGGACGAGCTTGCGTCCCAGCAGGGTACGTCCGATCGGTCCGTTTCGAACCTCGAACTCCGTGGCCAGCGCGAACCAACAGTTGAGGAGCGCTGGATTGTCGTAGAAAACCGCCACTACTTTTTACTCCCCCGCGTGACCGCTTTGGAATTATCTGGCACTGCCAGCGGCCCATCTATCACCATCACGCACATCCACTTGACCGCACCCGCCGCCGCTCGAAACACTGTCGCGACCCGAGGTAGGCATGTGGGCAACAAAGTGTGCGCACATGATCAAGACGGCTGTTCGTGCATCGTGCTTATATCTGCTGTGGGTCGGGATATCTGGCGCGGGTTGTACCCGTTCGTAATATTCGACTGTAACGCCTGCTTCACGGACAGTCCGGCAATATTGCGACCGTATCGGCCAGCACCGAATACGATAGGGTTAGATGGGGTGTGAGTCGAGTCAAGGCTGCCAGCGTGTCACCCGGGGGAGGGTCACATGGTCCGCGGATCGCCCCGGCCGGGGGCGGAATGCGCATCCGGTCTGGCCTGCCCTGTCGATGCTCGCTCGCGGCGCTCTACATAACGATTGAAGTGCAATTGGAGGGGACACCATGACTGTCGATCACGCCAGGCTGCCGATCCTGAAATCGGTGCGCGAGGCCCTGAACGGGCCTTCCCGCAAGCGTTCGACCGAACGCCTCGCAGCCGTTGCCGCGTCGCTCGCCGTAGCGGTGGCTGCACCGGCAGGCGCTCAGACCGGCGCCGCACCACAGGAAGAACTTGACGAAATTCGCGTCGTCGCAGACCGGGTCGGTCTTGCACGGGACCGGGAATCGGACTCCATGTTCGGTATCAGTCGTTCGCTCACGGAAACGCCGCGCTCTATCAGCGTGATCAGTGAAGTCACGATGGACCGATACGCGATCGAAACCATCGACGACTTCGTCACTACAACACCGGGCACGTATGGCGGCAGCTTCTTCGGTGTACCCGGCGCCATCAGCGTGCGCGGGCGCCGCGGCGAGAACTATTTCCGCGGGTTCAAGCGCATCACCAACAACGGTTTCTTCCCGCTGCCGGTCGGCGCGAGTTCCCGCGTGGAGATCATCCGTGGCCCCACGCCGGTGATCTACGGTGCCGGTCGCGTGGGCGGCCTGCTGAATTTCTACCCCAAGACGGTTGCCGGCGAGGACATCACCGCTGATGACGGTGTATCCGGGTACGTCGAATACACAGGTGGCAGCTACAGCAAGAATAACGCCGCCGGTCAGCTCAACGCCCCGTTCCTTATCGGAGGTCGCGAAGCCGGGCTGTCGCTGTACGCAGAATACGAAAATTCCAAGTCTTTCTACCGCGGCCGCGAACCGCTGCAGCGTATCCTCCAGGCCTCATTCACCAGCGAGATCAGTGATCACTGGCGCATGGAGCTCGGCGGCATGTACCACTACTCCGACGGTTTCAACCAGACACCGGGATGGAACCGGCTCACTCAGGATCTCATCGATAACGGCACCTACATCACCGGCATCGACACGGTCGTCTCTGATCTGGACGGCACCGGATTCCTGACCCAGGGCGACTTCGACGCTGCCGTCGGCACGTTCTTCGGCGTCTCCAACATCACCCAGTACCTCGAGTTTTTCTTCGGACTGCCCGCCGGCGGCGAGCCGTTCCGGCTGGACGAAGGTGTCGGTACCACTCAGCTCTCGCGTCGCGATGTCGTGCTCTCACCGACCGACATCTGGGAGTCGGAAGGGTTTCTGCTCTATTTCGACCTGATCCGTGACTTCGAAGACGACTCGCAGCTGAAGTTCCAGCTGTTCTACGACAAACAGGACGCCGATGGCGCGCTCGTGACCGGCTTTTCGGCGGTCCACGAAATGGACGTCATTGAGGGTAGGGTGTCGTACAACACTGACTACCAACTCTCGGACCAGGTCGGCGTGGAAATCTACACTTCGTTGCAGCATCGCGAGTACAGCTCGGTGCTCAAGGAGAATTTCCTGCAGGGCTATCTGACGCTCGACCGAATTGACCTCTCTCGCCGACCCGCCGACGGGCCAAGCCCCGGCGAAATCGTCACCAATCCGTTCATCGACCCGACCAATCCCTGGCAGAGCGACTTCGACTCCACGTGGCGCAACACCGGACTGGCGCTCGTCACGGACTTCAGCTTCGGCGACCACTTGGCACTACTTCTGAACGGTCGCTACGATCGCTACAGCGCCGCAGGTATCGATAACGGAAACTTCTCATTCGGCCCCTTGGGCGTCTATGAGACGACTAGCGAGAACGACTTCTCGTGGTCGGCGAGTCTGAGCTATTCCGCGCCCCAGGGTTTCGTCCCCTACGTGACGTTTGCGGAAGGCTCCGAGGTCCGTGTAAATTCCAATGGCGGCATCAGCCCAGGCACGATTTCCAGCGACTCGATTCTCGCCGACTCCGAACTCATAGAGGGCGGCATCAAGTTCTCTCTGCTGGACGATCAGCTTTTCGGTTCACTTGCCTACTACCGGCAGGAGCTCTCACGCACCGACGCACTCGGCAATCGTGACGAGGAGCGCTCACGCGGTTTTGAAGCGGAGTTGAGCTGGGTCATCAACGACAACTGGGCATTGACGGCTGCAGCTACGGTGCTTGACGTCAAGATCAAGGACCCGGACCCGACCAACTGCGCCAGCGGCGAAGGACGTGGGGAATTTCTCAATCTTCCGCCAATGCGGCTCGGGATCGACCCTGTGGACGGGTACGGAGGGATTTTCGCCGCCCTCAATGCAAGCTGCCTCCCTGAACTCGCAGACGGCTACACTCGCTCGACGGTCCCCGAGGACGTCTATTCGCTGTTCGTCACCTACACGACCGACGAAACCGACTTCGGCACCTTCGGCGCAACCTTTGGCGGAACCCACGTGGGCAGCACCAGCACCTTTATCGACGGGGGGGTCAACTTTCCCTCTCACGAGATCTATCGTCTGGCACTGTTCGCCGAGTACGAGCGATTCAGCCTGATCGGCACGGTCGACAACCTGTTCAACGAACGCTACTTCACCCCGGTGCAGGGTGTGTTCCAGAATGTATCGGTCATCCCCGGGGAGGGGCGCACGTGGCGAATCCGGGCACGCTACAACTTCTGACCACCGGTCTGCCGACGCGCTTCGGGGCACGCGCATAATGCCCCGCGATGGCCCGGGTGGTGCACAACCGCCCGGGCCATCGCGATCCCGAAATCCCGCTCTCAGGAGAATGCCTTGCCCCCTGTCCAGGTCGACACGCTGATCAGCGGTGCCAGGATCATCACGATGGATGCCGAACGGCGCGTGCTCACCGATGGCGCTATCGCCATTTCAGGCAATTTGATTGCCGCAGTCGGGCCTGCCAGCGTGGTGGAAAACGAAGTTACCCCTCGCGAGCGCATCGACGGGCGTCGCTTCGTGATCACACCCGGCTACATCGACTGCCATGTCCACACCACCGGAGATCCGCTCACCCGCGGCTTCATGCCGGACAACATCGAAGACTCCTTTGACGACAAGCTCGTCAAATGGGTGCTGCCTCGTTTCCTTTCCCAGACACCCGAGGACGAGCGTCTGTCGGCGCGGCTGGCTGCGCTCGAGATGCTTCGCTCGGGCACCACCTGCTTTGCCGAGGCCGGGACCATCCGGCACCTGGATGAAGCTGTTGAGGGCGTTGAGGACGTCGGCATCCGCGCCCGCGTCGGTATCTGGGTCCAGGGACGTGACGACGCGGATCCCGTAAAGGCGAACGATGAGGCCATTGCGCTGCTCGACGATGAGGTCCGGAAGTACCCGGCGGCCCACGATCGCCGGGTCTCCGCGTGGCCGATCCTGGTCGGGCATTCGACCAACTCCGACGAGGTCTGGCAACACGCCAAGCGCCTGGCCACCGAACACGGTCTGGCGGTATCGGCGCACATGAGCGCACGTCAGTCCGATCCCGACTGGTTCCTCCAGAGGCATGGTCGACGCCCTGTGGAACACCTGCACGAACTGGGCGTCCTCGGGCCCGACCTCTGTCTCACGCACATGGTTCATGTCGACGACCGTGAACTGGATCTGCTGGCAGACTCCGGCACCCACGTGATCCTGTGCCCACTGGCAAGCGTCAAGGGGGCCTTTGGCATTACCCAGCATGGTCGTCACGCGGAGATGGTGGCCCGTGGCATCAACCTCGTTCTCGGCACCGATGGCTACAACTCGGACCTGCTCCGCCAGCTGCACCTGCTGTCGGGCCTGTTCAAGGACAGCGTGCCGGACATCAAGCAGATGACCGCCGAACGCACGCTGGAACTGGTGACCACCGATGCCGCCAGGGCACTCCAGCTGTCGGGCACGATCGGCGCACTCGAGGCCGGTCACCGGGCCGACCTCGTCTGCCATGACACCTGGCGGCCAGAATGGATGCCGTTGATGAACGCTGTCAGCCAGCTCGTGTGGTCGGCTGACGGGCGTAGTGTGCACAGCGTCTGGGTCGATGGTGAACGCGTCATCGAAAATTACCGCTCGACGCGCGTTGATGAGGAAGCGCTGTTCGCACAAGTGCAGGCCGCAGGTGACAACCTGATCCGTCGCTCCGCACTGCCGTTCGTCAGCGCCTGGCCCGTGGTCCGGTGAACATCGCGACGCATCTCGCGCGTACTGCGCATCTGGCGGGCGACCGTCCGGCCGTGGCCGTGGGGGGTACCGTGGTGCAGACCTACGCGTCACTGCATGCACGCGCCGTTGCGCTTGCGGGCTCGCTACTCCGCCGGTTCGGCCTGCCTCCAGGCGCCAGGGTCGCTCTGGCGATGCGCAACTGCCCCGAGTACCTCGAGCTACTGTACGCATGCTGGCACGCCGGCCTCGTCGCAGTGCCGATCAATGCCAAGCTTCATCCACGCGAGTTCAGACACATCCTCGAGGACAGCGGTGCGAGCCTGTGCTTTACGACGGCTGACATCACGCAAACACTGGCGCCAGCGGAGTCTCTGACAGTCATCGAAGCAGGCAGCACCACGTACACCCGTCTTCTCGAGGGGCCGGACGAGGCGATTGTGCACACCTCACCGGATGATGTGGCGTGGCTTTTCTACACCAGCGGCACCACCGGCAAACCAAAGGGCGCCATGCTGAGCCACCGGAACCTGCTAGCGATGTCACTGTGCTATTTCACCGATGTAGACCCGCACCCGCCGTGGAGCGCGATCCTGCACGCAGCGCCGCTGTCGCATGGGTCTGGACTGTACGCGCTACCACACGTCATGAAGGGCAGCTGTCACGTCATACCGGAGAGCGGCGGCTTTGATCCCGCCGAGATCTGCACGCTTCTGCCCCACTGGCCCGGACTGGTATTTTTCGCGGCACCCACGATGGTGCACAGACTCGTGGATTACGACGGCCCCATCGAGGTATCGAACCTGAAAGCGATCATCTACGGCGGCGGCCCAATGTACGTTGACGATTGCATCGCGGCGCTGAACCGCCTTGGTCCCCGTCTCACGCAGCTCTATGGCCAGGGGGAATCGCCGATGACGATTACCGCCCTGAACCGTGATATGCACTCGGAGTTCGACCATCCCAGATGGCGGCAGCGGCTTGGCAGCGTCGGCGTGGCGCAATCGGCAGTTCAGGTTCAGGTGGTAGATGACGCCGGAACACCACTACCGACGGGCGAAGTCGGAGAGATCGTGGTGCGCGGTGACACCGTCATGCGCGGCTACTGGCAAAACCCCGAGGCCACTGCGGCCACGATCAGGGACGGCTGGCTGTACACGGGCGACTGCGGGTGTTTCGATGCGGAGGGGTTCCTGACGCTCAAGGATCGGACCAAGGACCTCATCATTTCGGGCGGCACGAACATCTACCCCCGGGAGATCGAAGAAGTACTGATCGCACACCCCGATGTCGCAGAAGCCGCGGTGGTCGGCACACCCGACCGGGAATGGGGCGAGCGCGTTGTAGCGTACGTGGTGGCGAGGCCTACACATACGCTTGATGTTGCAACTCTCGAGCGCCATTGCCTCGAGCGCATGGCCCGTTTCAAACGCCCTCGTGACTACCGGTTTGTGGATGCACTGCCAAAGAACAACTACGGCAAGGTTGTCAAACGGGAACTGCGGGCGCTTGAATCCTCGGAGCGCGCCGAGTAGCCGGCCAGATCACCGGGTGTCGCCCGGCCCGAAACCGATGGTCAGCCGTCAACCTCTGCATCGACCGCGATGCTTGTGCTTACCGGCGCCCACTTGGCGATTTCCTGTTGCAGACTGCCCGCCTTGCGGCCGTAGTAGAACAGCGCGTCATTGCCCAACAGCAGGTGGAGCGGCGGCTCGTCGGCCTGCAGTGCATCCACGATCGCTGCCGCCGCGCGGCACGGGTCACCAGGCTCCTGCCCGCGATACCGCTCTATGATTGCCTCGGACTGGTGCGCAGTGTCCACGTAAGCGTCCAGACGCCTCTGGGCCCTGTGCGTGGAGCGTTCCGTAAACCCTGTGCGCAAACCACCCGGCTCCACGTGCATCACCCGAATGCCGAGTGGCTGCACTTCCTGCGCGAGCGTCTGACCGATCGCCTCCAACGCGAACTTGCTCGCGCAATAGGCGCCGGTACCGGCCCATGTCGCAAGCCCGCTCACCGATGTGATATTGACAATGGTACCGCCTCCTCGGCTTCGCATTGCAGGCAGCACCGCCTTGATGACCGAGTGCGCGCCGAATACGTTCACTTCGAACTGGGCGCGAAGCTCTTCGAGCGAGAGCTCCTCTACGGCGCCGACAAGTTGATACCCGGCGTTATTCACCGCCACGTCTACCTGTCCCAGAAGCCGTTGCGCCTCGGCGACACCATCACGGACTGCCGTCTCGTCACGCACATCGAACATCACTGCGTGGGAACGACCGGGCGCAAGCGCCGCGAACCGCTGCGCCGCATCCCTGCTGCGCACACTCCCAACGACCTCGCCGCCACGTTCGAGTACACATTTCGCGATTTCCAGGCCGAGGCCGCCGCCCGCGCCAGTGATCAACCATCGATTTTCAGCGAGTCTGTTCATCTGCAGGCACTCCGACATACGCGATTCAACAGAAATTTTTCCTGCACGGAATTCGTGGTGGTCGCCCCTCGCTACCGACGGTATGATCAGCGTCCCGATCAGATACGAGGACACGCCCTCACATGGTAAAACTCGACGAAACTGAATTCAGAAAGGCAATGGGAATATTCGCCACGGGCGTCACCATCGTCACATGCCGGGACGCCGAAGGCCGACCCACAGGGATGACCGTAAACAGTTTCACTTCCGTGTCGCTGGACCCTCCTCTGTTGCTGTGGTGCGTGAACCGCAGCATTTTGCCCTTCCCCGCGTTCAGCAAAACTGAGCATTTCGCGGTCCACGTGCTGAACCGTGAGCAGGAAGCCCTTTCGAATCATTTCGCGATTGACCGCCCTGACAAGTTCACCGACATCGACTACAGCGAGGGTGTTGCCGGCCTCCCGGTATTCCCCGACTTTCTCGGCCTCTACCAGTGCCAGGTTCACGACCGCGTCGACGCGGGTGACCACATCATCCTCGTAGGCCGGCTCGTCGACTACGAGATTCGCACCGGGGAACCTCTTGTATTCTATGGCGGCGACTACCACTCGATAGTCTGACGCTACGCGGCATCCGTCACCCGCGCACCCTCTTCGCGAGGCCTGCGCGGTGGACGCATCATGGCGACGACGACGAGAATAACAACCATGACCACGGCGAACAGCTGGTAGGTAATTGCAAAGGTATCGAACCGCTCGGCCATGAAGCCGGCAAGGACCGGGCCGATCATTGCAACAGTGGTAATCATATTCATGGTTCCGAAGATGATCGGGTTGTGCGTGGTTCCGAAATAGTTGACCAACAGCATGGCGGTAGCGAAGAACACCACGCCGAAACCTATGCCCTCGCCGATCACGAACAGGGCGATCATTACCGGATGACTCGCCATCGATAGCGCGACCATCCCCATCGCCTCGAATCCCAGTGCACCGCAAAGCAGCCACTTGGGATCAATGCGCGTCGCCAATGCACCGCCCATGAGGCGTGACATCGCGTTGACCGCGCCATTGGCTGCCAGCGCACCTGCAGCCACTGCGGCCGAGACGTTCAGGCCAGTCATGTGGGTGAACGCCCAGCTGTTCATCGTCAGCGTACACATCAGCGTCATCGACAGGGCGATCACGATCACGTAGTACTGCGGCGCCCTCAGCGCCTCCTTGAAAGTCCAGTCACTCGACGTCTTGTAGACGTTTTCGGAGCTTTCTTCCTCCTCGGGCACATCGGCATCGTCGCCCAGCACGTTCTCGGGTCTGCTTCGAACGAGCAACAGCGCGAGCACGGCAAGCGCCGCCATCGCCACCGACATCGTCCACCAGTGCATGCGCCAGGACCCGGTCATTCCTATGATCCCGGTAACCAGGAGTGGTCCCGCGACGGCACCCAGACCTCCGATCATCATGTAGGCGCCTATGGCGAAAGAGCGTTTGTCCGGAATCCAGTGATTGATGACGTGGACACCGGGCACTGCCGCTGACAACGCATAGCCCACTCCAAGCAACAGCGCTCCCACGTAGTACTGGGCAAGGCTCGGTGCAAGCGCGAAAAGGAAGAACCCGCCTGTCATCAACAAGCCGCCGGCGGCGAGGCAGGTCTGCGCATTGAAGCGTTTCAGCGCCCAGGCCGGCGCTGTGCCGGCCAGTCCGACCATCAGCGCGAACAGGGAGAATCCCGTACCCGCCTGGGACCAGCCCCATTCGAACTCCGCGATCATGTATGGCAGCACGACCCCGAGTGATGAAAAGGTACCGGCTGTAATAAAGAAAAAGAACGCACTGACAATGGCAAAGCATGTCCATCTGCGCACTACGAACGCGGGGTTCTGCACTGTGCGTGACTCCTGTCGATCAATCTCGGACGGATTTCAAAAGGCGTGCGCATGATGCGCACGTGGGCCTGGTGCAGAACACTCCTGGCTGCTGCTGAGCCGGCAGTCTATGCAGGTCACGAGGAGGTCTGTAGCTCGCGCGTCGCGTGTCGACGATACTGGCGCGGCGACAGGCCGAACTCTTCCCTGAAGGTTCGGCTGAAATGCGACGAACAGTTGAACCCCCATCGGAAGCAGATTTCAGAAATGGAAAGCTGCGCGTACAGCGGACTCCCCAGGTCACCCCTGCAGCGCTCGAGCCGACGTGAGCGGACGTACCCACTGAAGGTATTTCCCGCCATAGAGAACAGCTTCTGGACATACCTCGGTGAAACGCCGTGCTCCGACGCCACTTTCGCCACCGACAGCTCCGGCTCCCCCAGGCGAGTCTCGATCGTCTGACAAATACGTTGCAGGCATGCAGCGCGGGCGCCGGCCGTTCCTCCAAGAGACGTTGCTGGGTTCTGCGCAGAACCAAGGCAGGTCAGAAAAAATTCGGTAACGGCGATTTCTACGGCCCCGAGTTCCGCCATGCGTACTTCGTCCATAACCGCGGCGAGTGAAGTCAGCATTCCGGCGAACACGCGAGGGATACCCCTGTGGCCCCGAATATGTCCGACCCTTGCAGCGAGTGGTGCGACGAATCGCGGGTCGAGTGTGCTGCGCGGCGTCTTGATGAACAGCTGGCGAAACGGCGAAAGAAACCGAAGCGTTGCATCAACGCCGGTGGGACCATAGAGGATATCGCCCGGAACCAGGCGAATGGTCCCCTCGGGCGAAACCGCCTCGGCCTCACCCTCAAGTAACAGCGTCATCCAGATCGCGGGCGACTGCTCCGGGAAACCACCGGATATCTCCAGCGCATCGGCTTCAACAAGGGAAAACTCCAGGCCATGCGGTGACAGCAGGCAATGGACCCTGCCGCGGAAACAATCAGGCTCGCGTATCTCACCGGTAGGCAGACAGATGCGGCGCATCGCGTCGGTCCAGACCCGCCGACGCTGACCGATGGGAAACGGATCGGTGTTCAGTTTCCAACCACGCACCCGTCCTGCATCGGGACGAATGGCGTGCCCGCGAAGTTGAGAATTGACTGCCAGCACTGCCCTTCCCCTCGCCCGTTGGCTCTCGTGCAATCGGCACTGCCCGCTTCTTCGTCGGTACCGCCGAACGCGTGTTGACCGAGTCTAGCAAATGGTTCATCGTATCAACAAGAAGAATCCTGTTTTGCTGTGCGTAACACTCAGCCTGACGCTACAACATCGCCGCCTGCTTCCAGGTGCGGCCGCATACGCGGTCGTCGCTTCGCCCCAACGCAATGGAGTCACGCGAATGCCCGACAAGGTCCGCGTTTACAACTGGGAAACTCTTGAGCGCGAACACGTCCGCCCGGGGGTAAGTCGCTGCGGATTCCGCGGAGACAACGTGCTCATGGTGATGAACTGGCTGCAACCCGGCATGGAGGTCAGGCCACACAGCCATCCGTTCGAACAGGTCGTCTACATTGTGCAGGGACGCATCCGCTTCCACATCGGAGATGATGTTGTCGAAGCAGGCCCCGGAAGCGTCATCCGAATTCCGCCCGACGTCGAGCACTGTGGCGAACCGGTCGGTGACGAGCCCGTCATGAACCTCGACGTCTTCTCACCTATCCGCGAAGACTATCGCCACCTTGTCGACTACCAGAAGAACGACTTCGAACACGGTTGAACGGGGAAAATAACTCGATGTTGCACCTTGCCGCGAAACTCCGTGGCCGCATTCGCGACCGCAAGCCAGTGCTTGGGCACCTGCTACGCACGCCGGCGCCAGAGCTGGTGGAGGTCGCCGCCACTACCGGGCTGGATTTCATCACGCTGGATACAGAGCACGCTGCATTCGGCCCACGGGAGCTCGAAATGTGCCTCCTGGCGGCACGCGCGGCGCGCCTGCCGGCGCTGGTAAGAACGCCCGACGGCGCGGCACCGGCAATCCAGCAGGCGCTGGATCTCGGCGCCTCCGGGATAATCGTGCCGCATGTCGGTGACGACTTCACACTTCGGAAGTCGATCGACGCCACCCGACTCGGCCCAAAGGGCTCGCGCGGGTTTTCGACTTCGCACCGCGCGGCCGGCTACGGCTCAATTCCGGCCGGTGAGTTCATGGCTCGCAACAATGAGTCGATCATCGTCATCGCCCAGATCGAAGATCGGGCGGGACTGAACAACATTGAAACGCTCGCACAGGTCGCCGACCTTGATGCCATGTTCATCGGCCGCGCCGACCTTGCGTGCGCCCTCGATGAGACCTCGATTCACGCACCGAGCGTCGAGGCCGCCGCCGATCGAATCCTCGACGCCGGTCGCCGGCATGCACGGTGCACTGGCGTCTTCCTGCCCACCGTGAACGAACTCGCGACGATGCACGCGCGGGGCGCGACATTTTTCATGGTCGGCACCGACCAGGGGCTTCTGGCCGCGGCGCTGAAACACAGCGTGGAAACTTTCATGGGCTGTGTGCACGAAAATGGCTGAACCGTCGCCCATCCACGCCGTCGTGACCACGCTCTCGATCATCGAGGAACTGGCGCGTATGGAGGGCCCGGCCGGCGTCAGCGAGATCGCAGCCGCAATAGGCGCCCCGAAACCCAGGGTGTTTCGCCACCTGCGCACCCTGCTCGACCGCAAGTACGTCATCCAGGACCCTGACAGCGGCAAGTACCTCCTGAGCCTGCGGTTGTACTACCTGAGCCAGGGTATACCCGACAAGACCTCGTTCCTGAGTGAAGCACGGCATGCTTTACCGGCGCTTCGCGACCGACTCAGGCAATCGGTGGCAGTAGGGCAGGTCGAAGACCGCGGCGTACGGGTCGTGGAAATCATGCGCTACCACTCGGCGATACAGATCACCATTACCCCCGGTACGCTTTTCAACCTGCATGAATCGGCGCAGGGAAAGGTGGCCCTTGCGTTCGGTCCCGAGTCGTACCTGAGGCAGCTCGCCCGCGGCTCGCGGTCCAAATCCGCGAGGGATCGGCTCCACGCACTTCAAGACGAAATCGAACTCATTCGCGCGCGAGGATGGGCCGAAGCACCCGAGGCCGTACTGATGGGTGTCAATGCAATCGCGGCACCGGTTTTCGATGCTAGCAACGGATTGGCGGGCACCATCGCCGTGGTCGGCTCCGCGCAGTACGTTCGCCCGACTGAGGACCCCGCAATGATCGATGCCGTACTGACGGCTGCCGGGGAACTTTCGGAACGATTGGGTTACAACAGGGACACGAACCTAAGATGAAGCACGCACTTGCGATCGACATCGGCGGAACCTTCACTGACGTCGTACTTATCCGGGACGACGGCACCGCGTGGTCGGACAAGACACTGACGACCCACGACGACCTGCTCGAGGGTTTCTTCAAGGCCACGGGGCTGGTCTTCGGGCAGGCGGGTATAGACTTCGCGGAAGTCAACGATGTGGTCGTCCATGCAACCACCGTCGTGACCAACGTGCTCATCGAGCGCAAGGGTATGCCGACGGGCTTGCTGGTTACGAGCGGTTTCAGGAGCGTACTTCGAATCCGCGACGAACACCGATTCGACATGTTCGACCCTCAGATCGAGTACTCCGACCCGCTGATACCCGAATCGATGACCTGGGGTGTACGCGAACGCATCTATGCAGATGGCAGCGTGAGCGTCGGAGTCGACCGTGAGGAAATCGCCTCGATCGTAGAGCGAATGCGCGCGGCCGGCGTCGCATCCGTCGCCGTATGCCTGCTCAACAGCTATCGAAACCCGGAAAACGAGCGCCGCATCAAGGCTTTGTTAACAGAGCTTGCGCCGGATCTCATGGTGACACTCTCCAGCGACGTGGCCCCCCAGATGCGCGAATATCTGCGCGCCAGTACGGCGGCCGTCAACGCATACGCCGTGCCCGTAACGCGCCCCTACCTGACGGCGCTCAGCGAACAACTGGGTGCGCGTGGTGTCGCCCAGGAGCCACTGATCATGCTGTCCAATGGGGGCACCGTGGGAGCACGCGTCGCGGGCGTCTACCCGGTGCGCATGATCGAGTCGGGTCCGGCGGCAGGCGCACTCGTCGCCGGCCACCTTGCACGAAACCTGGGTCTCGACAGCCTGATCTCGTTCGACATGGGTGGAACCACGGCCAAGGCATGCCTCATCCAGGGTGGTGATCCTCTCGTAGTGGGCGAGTTCGAGGTCGACCGCCAGTACCTACTCAAGCCGGGGAGCGGCATTCCCGTGACCGTGCCATCGATCGACATGATCGAGATAGGCGCGGGCGGTGGATCCATCGCCCGGGTCGACGACCTCGGTCTGCTCAAGGTCGGACCGCAGAGCGCGGGTTCTAACCCGGGCCCTGCCTGCTACGGGCGGGGCGGCACTGACCCGTGCGTCACCGATGCCGACGTGATGCTCGGCATCATTGATCCGTCCAACTTTCTGGGTGGCGACATGCCACTCGACGCTGCCCGCTCGACGGCTGCTATTGGCGAACTCGCCAACAGGCTCGGCGTGGATCCGCTGGACGCCGCCTATGGCATATTCACCGTGGTCGGCGAATCCATGGCGGCCGCAGCCCGCACTCATGCGACTGACCGCGGCGTGAATTACCGCGGGCTGCCGCTGCTCGCCTTCGGAGGCGCCGGGCCTGTCCACGCGTGCTACGTGGCCGAAAGCCTGGACAGCGACCGCATCATCTACCCGCCTATGGCCAGCGTACTGAGTGCGTTCGGCACGCTGGTCACACCCGTTCGTCTCGACCTCGTTCGTGGCGGACTCGTCCGACTCGACAGCATCGACTGGACGCGCGTTTCTGCCGCTTTCGACGAGATGACCGCCGAAGGACGCGACGCGCTCTCCGAAGCCGGCCTCGATCCCGAGGATATCCGGTATGAATTCGCATTCGACGCGCGATACCTCGGCCAGCAGAACGAGGTCACCACGCAACTCGCGCGCGACCCGCGCGATCTACTCGACCCGGAGCTTCTACGAGAGCGCTTCGAGGCCGCCTACGACTCACTTTACGGCGTGCGCCTGCCGGACATGGATGTCGAGGTGGTCAGCTGGCGCCTCACCGCACGAGGCGGCACCACCGACCGTACGCCGCTGATCACACTACCGTCCACGCCGGCGTCACCGCGTACGACACGACGCGTCTACCTCGACGGTGCGCACGTTGAGGTCAACGTGTACGACCGTGCCGCGCTGGCGCGCAACCAGCGCATCGCGGGCCCACTCATCGTCGAGGAGCGGGAAACCACCGTGTTCGTTCTGCCCGGTTGGGAGCTCACGGTGCACGACGGCGGCAGTCTTATCGCCACACGCGACTCGGTAAGGAGCCAGCAGTAATGGACGGGATAGAACTCGAAATCCTCTGGAGCAATCTGATCAGCATCGTGAGCGAGCAGGCGAAGGCGCTGCAGCGGATCGCGTTCAGTCCGATCGTGCGCGAAGCCGGCGATCTGGCCACAGCGCTCTTTGACGCCGATGCACGCATGGTCGCTCAAGCCATCACCGGCACCCCGGGTCATATCAACTCTCTGGGCGCGGCTGCCCGTAATCTTCTCGCCGAGATCCCGCCAGAAACGCTTGCTCCCGGAGACGTGCTGATCACCAATGACCCGTGGATGTCAGCAGGTCACTTTTTCGACATCACGATCCTGACGCCGGTCTTCCACCGCGAGAAACTCATCGGATACTGCGGGTCTACGATCCACCATACCGATATCGGCGGCTACGGTGTTGGTGCCGGCGCCCGCGACATTCACGAAGAAGGTCTTTGGATACCAGTACTCAAGCTCTACGAGGCTGGAACGCCGAACGAGACGCTGCACCGGATCATTCGTCGCAATGTCCGTACGCCCGACGCGATATTCGGAGATCTTTCAGCGCAGGTTTCAAGCGGCAAGGTCGGCGGTGAGCGCCTCAGCGCAATGTGCGAACGATACGGGCTTTCCGATATACAGGAACTCGCTGACAACATCATCCTCCGTTCCGAACGGGCCACCCGCGATGCGATCCGCGAACTTCCTGCCGGCACTGTACACGGGGAAACGCGTTTCGACGTGCCCGGTGGCGAGGTCATCACGCTGAAAACGGCAGTCACCATAGACAATGAACACGGCGAGATCGAAATCGACTTTGAGGGCAGCTCGCCGCCCAGCGCCAGCGGCATCAATGTGGTCATGGCGTACACCCACGCCTACAGTACTTTCGCCATCCGCAGCGTACTCAACCCCGATCTGCCAAACAACGCGGGCAGCCTGTCGCCGATCAAGGTCAAGGCGCCTCGCAACTGCATCATTAACGCCGAATACCCCGTACCTGTGAATGCGCGGCATGTCGTCGGCATGTATGTACCGTTTCCCATACTTAAAGCGCTTTCCAGGATAATGCCCGACCGTGTCCTCGCCGAAGGCTCAGGTGCGGTGTGGACCATTCAGATCCAGGGTCGTGATGAAGCGGGCCGGCCGTTCACGAGTTCGATGTTCAACTACTCCGGTGGCATGGGCGCGCGTGCGACGAAACCGGGACTGTCAGCCACCTGCTATCCCACCGGTGTCGCGGCCGTGCCCGTCGAAGTGCTCGAGGCATCCATACCCATCGTGTTCTCGTGCAAGGAGCTTGCTCCTGGCACCGGTGGCGCAGGCAGACAGCGTGGCGGAGACGGCCAGCGCATCGGCTTCAGGATGCGGACGGGTCGCGACTGGCTGCTCAATGCCATCCCAAGCCGCCTGACCACGCAAGCCGAGGGTCTCTTCGACGGCGGACCCGGTGCGGTCGGCGAGTTCCTGATCAATGGCGCATCGACCTTGGGCGCACGCAAGAAGGTCATGGAGGCCGATGACGAGGTCATGATGCTTACGCCGGGCGGCGGCGGATTCGGCGCACCTTCGGATGACCCCGGCTGATACCCGAACAATCACCAGTTCAATACCGAGTCCGGTCGCAGGCCCGCGGGGTGCCCTGCAAGGCCGGACGACGATCGAAAAGGAGGCTCACATATGACCATTCCCAATACACTGATCTTCGTTGATCTGACTTCAGACGACCCGTCCGCTGCCGGCGAGTTCTATGCCAAGGTTTTCGGCTGGACCAACGAAGGTCGACCGGAAGGCGTGTTCCACCGCCTGGTACCGGGTGGCCAGATGCTCAATCCTGACGGCAGCGAAAGTCAAATGGGCAACCTTCACATCGGCATTCACAACTGCGCGAACGTGCGCCCCCACCCTGATCCCAAGGGTGCAGAGCCGCGCGAGCTTGCCCGCGGACGACGTGCACGGCTATGGGTCCTGGTGAGCCCCGACGATTCGGTCGACCGAATTCTGAATACGGCCCAGGAGCTCGGCGCCGAAATTCTCTGGCGCAATCACTACTGGAAAGAGTTCAACGGCATAAACGCCGGGTTCCGAGATCCGTGGGGGAATGAAATCAACCTTTGGATAAAGGCCGGAGACCCGCCGCAGGTGCCCGACGACCACACTCGCGAGTAACGGGCGCGGCCGGTGCCGACTCTGTTGGCGGCACCGGCCGACATCTTGCCTGATCGCGCCCACCAGTTGATCCGACACGCACCGTATTGACGCATGCCGCCGGGCACGGCAGCGTTGGCCTGCAGGCGGTGCGTCCACTGCCGTGCGGAGGCGCCAGATGAAACACAAAATTCTAGACGACGGATTCTTCGAGAGCATGGCAAGCTCCGTGAAGAGCATCGACGAGGCGGAGACGCTGCCGCCGGAATGCTACACGGATGCCGAGTTTTACGAGTTCGAGAAAGAGGCCGTGTTCAACCACGAATGGCTCTGCATCGGACGGGAGTCATGGGTCCCTAATCCCGGAGATTACTTCACGTCGTCGATCATCGATGAACCCCTCCTGATTACGCGAACGAAAACCGGGGAGCTGCGCGCGATGTCATCCGTGTGCCAGCACCGCGGCATGCTGGTGGCGGAAGGCCGGGGTAACGCACGGGGCTTCGTATGCCCGTACCACCACTGGACTTACGATCTCGAAGGCCGGCTGGTCAACGCACCGGCGATGGGCAAGACCTGTAATTTCGAAAAATCCGAGCACTCTCTGCCGCGCATTCGCACTGAAGTCTGGCAGGGCTTCGTGTTCATCAACTTCGATGAAGATGCACCACCGCTCGCTCCACGTCTCTCCGCGCTCGACGAGGTGCTGGAACGCTACGAGCTGGAATCTGCCGAGGACCATCCTCCGGAGGAGCCCGGAAAGTATGCGTGGAACTGGAAGGTCATGTTCGAGAACAACAATGACGGCTACCACGCCAACAAACTGCACCAGGGCCCGTTGCACGATTTCGTCCCGAGCTCCATGGCACGTTTCCCAGACCTGCCCGAGGACACCGCCGGGTATTTCCGATGGAACGGCACGCGCCATGCCGATGCCAGTTTCAACGTCACGCAGAAGGCGCTGCTACCGATCTTTCCACGGCTTACCGATGAAGACCGCAACCAGATGGTCTTCGCCAATATCCCACCCACGCTGTCGCTGGTTCTGACCGCCGACATGGTCATCTACCTCATCCTGCGCGCGGACGGGCCCGAGAGCCTGGAGATGGACACCGGGCTGCTGCTGGCCCCGGACGCGAGCAAAGACCCGGCCTTCCGGCACAAGATGGCGGTCAACATGGCCGGCGCAGAGGAAATCATGGCCCAGGACTGGCATGTAGATGAACTTGTACAGGCAGGGCTCAGGTCACGCTTCGCGCCACGCGGCCGATATTCGTGGCAGGAAGGCGCACAGCACGATTTCAACAACTGGCTGGTACCCCGCTACCAGGCGTGCTGGCAACGTATACGAGGCAGCGAAACCTGATGACCAACACGGATGACTCGCCTTCGCGCATGCCGGCAGTGTTCCTGGGCCATGGCAGCCCCACCAATGCGCTGGAAGACAATGCCTGCACCCGGGCCTGGCATGAAATCGCAGAGAGCATCCCGAAGCCTCGGGCCATACTCAGCATCTCCGCCCACTGGT
This sequence comes from Gammaproteobacteria bacterium, assembly GCA_003567855.1. Classification (GTDB taxonomy): domain Bacteria; phylum Pseudomonadota; class Gammaproteobacteria; order Steroidobacterales; family PWYM01; genus PWYM01. The sequence continues at coordinate 29,293 of PWYM01000193.1, forward strand.
ACACGCGCGGCACCGGCGTCACTGCCATGGAGCGCCCCCGAACGATCCACGACTTCGGTGCCGGCCTGCCGGCACCGCTGTTCCAGCTGCAGTACCCGGCCCCCGGTGACCCCTCTCTCGCGCATCGCATACAGGCGCTCGTCCGCCAGACCGAAGTCGTTCTCGACACGTCGTGGGGACTGGATCACGGTACGTGGTCGGTGTTGCTGAAGGCCTACCCGGAGGCCGACATCCCGGTGGTGCAGCTCAGCATCGACGCCACCCGCGCCGGTGACTGGCATTTCCGCCTGGGCAGGGAGCTGCGGCCGTTACGCGACGAAGGCGTACTGATTCTGGGCACCGGCAACGTCGTGCATAACCTCGGCATCATGGAATGGAACGATCGCGCCCAGCCGTACGACTGGGCCATGCGGTTCAATGACTACGTGAAGTCGGCCATCCTTGAGGATACGCCCGAACGTCTCTTCGACCCGCTTGCGGTGGGTCGTGACGGACAGCTGTCGGTACCCTCGCCCGATCATTACCTGCCATTGCTGTACGTGCTGGGTGCGCGACACGATGATGACGGAGTTCGAATACACCCCGAGCATATCGTATTCAAGTCGCTGAGCATGATGAGCTTCGTACTCGACCGGGCCGCGTAGCGCGCCCGCCACCAAGCCTTCCCGTACAGCGAGGAACAGCTCACCGGCCCTCAGACAGCCTGTTCGACTTCCTCCATCTTCGGCAGACTCGATCTCGCGCCCGGGCGCGTCACTGAAAGGCCCGCGGCGACCGAAGCGAGTTTCACACCGGATAGAAGCGAGTCGCCGCGTGCGAGTGAGGCGCCCAGGAAGCCGCTGAAAACGTCGCCGGCACCCGTGGTGTCCACGGCTTTGACCCTATAGGGCGGTTCCCGGTGTACGCCATCGGCACTCCGGACCAGGCAACCGAGCGCCCCCAGGGTCATGACGACGTGGCCGACACCGGTCGCGGCCAGCGCGGCTGCCATTTTCCCTGCGGCATCCTCGACGGTCGGGTCGAGGCCTGTGAGCATGGCCGCCTCGGGTTCATTGGGAGTGAGAATGTCCACTTCACCGAGAAACCCGAGCGGTGAGTCCGGCGCTGGCGCAGGATCCAGCATGATCGTAAGCCCGTGGGTACGACCCACTTTGATCGCCGCTTCGATCGCTGCAACGGGAATTTCGAGCTGCAGCAGCATCACCCGGCTGCGGGCGATGAGGGCTTCCGCCGCCCAGACATCCTCCGCCGACAATGCTCCGTTGGCACCGGGAGCAACGCAAATCGAATTACTGCCTGCGTCGTCGACCTGGATGGTTGCAAGCCCCGTGGAGTGGTCGCCAGAACGCTCCACATGGCTACAATCCACACCCCGCCGTTCGAGATCAGCGGTCGCTGACGCGCCGAAATCATCTCGCCCGACCATGCCGACGAGCGCCACTGATGCGCCCGCCGCTGCAGCGGCAGCCGCCTGGTTTGCGCCCTTGCCGCCCTGGGCGAGCGTATAGCTGCCGTGACCGACAACGGTTTCGTTCGGTTGCGCCAGGCGCGGCACCCTGATGCAGATGTCGGTATTTATGCTGCCTACTACAACGATGCTCATGGCGACGGACCCGGGAAAGCCTGACAGGGAATGATGCACCAGCGTCGCTGCGAGGCGCATGATTCCAGTATAGCGAGTGCCGAGACGGCGCGTACAACAGCCTGTTCCCGATGCAAGTCGGTCAAGTTCACGTGCGCCAGAGGTCAAGACTCCATGAGTAGCCGGCCCCTATATTCTTGGTAGAGAATCCATGAACACTGTGGCATCGGCCGCCGGAGTCAAACTTTCATGAGCCAGGATACGCCGATACATGCTCATCGCCCCACGCGGCCCCGCTGGACCCATCTCGCGCTGTGTGTAAACGACATAGACGCGACGATCGCGTGGTACGAGCGTTACACGCATCTCACGCTGCTGGCACGCACCGAGGACCCCAACGGCTATGGCGCCTGGCTCGGCGACCCTGAAGAGGCGGAGTCGCCTTTCGTGCTCGTTCTTGCCCAGTTTTTCGACGGCAAGGACCCGTTCGCCCCCGCGCGACACGCGGTGCTGGGGCCATTCGCGCATATCGGCATCGAGGTCCCTGACAAGGCCGGTGTCGACCAGGTCGCAGATCGCGGGCGCGAGAACGAGTGCCTCGTACTCGGCCCGATGCAGATGCCGGATCCCATCGGCTATATCTGCTTTCTGAAGGACCCCGACGGCAACATGGTCGAATTCTCGTACGACCAGGGTGTCTACGAAAAGGCACGCGAGATCTGGGGCAACCGCGCCACGCAGGACGCGAAATGACTCGTCCTGCGATATGCCGGACCGGCTGATACCGAACCTCCGCTGTGCACCGTCAGCCCCCGGCGCCAGCCGCCACCCGATGAGCGCCTGGACCATCCCTGAATGGCGGGCGGCTGCAAGCCGCGCGCGCTATCCGTGGGACCCGACCCATACGCTCCTCGAGCAACTGACAGCTGACGATCCTGCATGGATCACGCTTGTCGATGAAGCACACTTCCGTCGGCAATGTGAGGCACTGCACAACATCATCAGGCAACCTGGCATCCACCGGCTGCCACTGCTGGGTGTGCCCTTCGCTGTCAAGGACAACATCGATGTTGCCGGTCTGCCGACCACGGCTGCCTGCCCTGAGTTTGCGCGGGTACCTGATGAGGATGCTTTCGTCGTGAAGCGGCTGCGGGCTGCAGGTGCGCTGGTCGTCGGCAAGACCAATCTCGACCAGTTCGCCACCGGGCTGTCGGGCACCCGTTCCCCCTTCGGCGTAGTGCCAAACACCTTCGATCCCATGAGGATATGCGGCGGCTCGAGTTCCGGTTCCGCCTCAGTGGTGGCTCGGGGCCTGGTGCCGTTCGCGCTCGGCACTGACACTGCCGGCTCCGGCCGGGTACCTGCGGGCCTCAACAACATCATCGGCCTCAAGCCCACGCGGGGTCTGCTGAGCACCCACGGCGTGGTGCCGGCGTGCCGTACGCTGGATTGCATCTCGGTGTTCTCGCTGACGGTAGCCGACGCAATGGAGGTGACGTCGATCTGCGCAGCGCCCGATGGCGGCGATCCATACTCGCGCCCGGCGCCGGCCCGATCAGGCACCGAAGCACACCCGCATGATTGCCTCCTGGTGCCCGCAGATCCCGACCTCGAAGCTGGATCGCCCGAGCACCATGCGTGGGAGCAGGCTCTCGAAATGTTCGCCGCGCAAGGCATACGCGTGCACGCGGCCGACCTGTCAGTGCTGGACGAGGTCGCCGCATTGCTTTACGAGGGCCCATGGCTTGCAGAACGCGACGCGGCGATTGGAGGATTCATCGATTCTGCACCCGACGCGGTGCACCCCGTAGTGAGGGATATCATTCTCGAAGGTCGACGGTTCAGTGCGACCGACGCCTTTCGCGCCCGGCACCGACTGGCTGAGTTGTCTGCTCGCGCTGCAGCACTGCTCGCAGGCCACGATGCACTGCTGGTGCCGACGGTGCCGCTGCATCCGCGTATCGACGAGATGCTTGCAGACCCTGTCCGCCTCAATGCCCGCTTGGGACGCTACTCGAATTTCGTGAACCTGCTCGACTGGAGCGCAATCGCGGTCCCGGGTCCCCGTCGCAGCGACGGACTGCCGTTCGGCCTGACTCTCATCGGTGATACCTGGAATGATAACCGGCTATGCGCGCTGGCGCGCACCTGGCTCGATGGTTTGACCCCGACGCTCGGCGCGACCGGACGTGCATACAACCCCTTGCCGCCCGGCGAGCTCGATGAGGACGATACGACGTCGGCTGCCGAAGCGGCTGAACCGGCACACATCACGCTTGCAGTAGTCGGTGCGCACTTGCGTGGCATGCCGCTGAACCACCAGCTCCTCGAACGCAGTGCACGTTTCCTTGAAGCAACGCGCACCGCACCGCGTTACCGCCTGCATGCGCTGTCCGGAACCAAACCGCCCAAGCCCGGGCTCAGTCGAGCCGAGGCCGGTGCAGCCATCGACGTGGAACTCTGGAGCCTCGGCGTGGCGGAGTTCGGCAGCTTCGTCGCTGCGATACCGCCGCCGCTGGGCATCGGCTCGATCGAGCTTGACGACGGACGCTGGGTCAAGGGCTTCATCTGCGAGGGTCACGCGCTCGAGCATGCTTCTGACATCACCCCTCATGGCGGCTGGAAGGCCTACCTTGAGCACTGCAGTCGACAGGGGCTGAAACCCTAATCCAACAGGGAATCAGCGACGCCACGAAGGATTCGGCATCACGCCGTCGGATCTTCCGGAGGCGCTCGGTACCGTACCGACCATTCAAGCGAGAACGACGCATCGTCCAGCGCCCGGACTGCCTCAGAGTGCGGCCACGCATGCTGGCCTTTTTCCACTCCGTCGCAGCCGGACGTGGCCGACCCGGCCTGCTTCCGTCAAGCGTGCAACGCCTGGCCGCGGATTGCGGTATCGGCGCTGTCAACCTGGCGCGTCGACGTGCGTTGTACCCCAGTGAAGCGGCGTTTCTGGCGCCGGAAATTGAACGGACCGGTGGACATGGTTGAGAAGCAGGGTATGTTGAGCGTTGAGCGCGTCGTCGGTCCGGCCTCCGGGCCGGGCGGCATGCACGCCACTGGAGGACTTCCGACTTGGCAGGCGCACACCCCCGGCTGGACGCTTTCCTCGCTTCGATCGAGCGCCAGGCCTATCGCTTCGCGCTGCACTACACGCGCGACCGCGATGATGCATTGGACCTCGTCCAGGACGCCATGCTGCGCCTGGCACGCCGGTACTCCGACCGTCCCGACGACGAGTATGCGCCGCTGTTCTTCGGCATCCTGCGCAATCGGATCCGCGACTGGCAGCGTCGCGAGATCGTGCGCAGCCGTATCTTCTTCTGGCAAGGTCGTGGCGACAGCACCGATGCCGACCCGGTGGACACCGCACGCGGCCCGGCCAGCGCGACGCCCGAGCACCGGACCCGCAATGCTGCGGCCATGGTGGCATTGGACGCGGCGCTCACTGAACTGCCGACCCGTCAGCGCGAGGTGTTCCTGATGCGCACGCTGGACGGCATGGACGTGCAGTCGACCGCGGCGGCACTCGGGATTGGCGAAGGCAGCGTGAAGACTCACCATTCGCGTGCGGTACACCGCCTGCGGACGATCCTCGGAGAACACTGGGATGGCTGATACAGGAAATGACCAGGCCGAGCGCGACTTCAACGCGCGCGCCAGAACGGTGTTCCGGGCCGCCGAACAGGCGCTCGGGCCTGAGATCCGTGACCGACTGAGCGTCGCCCGTGCGGCGGCCGTCGAGGCTGCCAGGGCCGGCACGCACAACCGGTGGCACGCCGGCCACCACCACTGGCTCGCTCCGGTTGCCGCGGCGGTGATCGTTGCGGCAGTGCTGGTGCTGCTGCCGCAACGCACGGTGGATGACCCGACGCCGTCCGTTGCCGTCGAGTCCGAGGCATACGTTTCGGACCTCGACCTACTGCTCGCCGCCGACAGCTGGTCGCTGTACGAAGACCTGGAGTTTTATACGGTACTCGAATACCTGGATGACGATGACGCCGGCAGCGGCTGACGTGGGCGCAACGGCACTGGCGCTGTTTGCGCTGCTGCTGGCCAGCATGCCCGTCGGTGCGCCAGTGGCGGACGAACGCGGCGACGAAGCGCCGGAAGAACGCACCGCTGAGGAAAATCCCTCCCTGGCACTGCTCGATTATCTCGGGCGCTGGGACGAGGCCGACGCGGGCTGGTTGGAACTGCTTGCACAGCAGCGCTCCGGCGCCGTTGCCGACGCCGACAATGGAGATGACGATCATGAATAGTCGCCGTGGAGCGATGATCTGGCCGGCGTTGATGCTCGGTATCGCGATACACGCGCATGCCGACACCCCGTCTGCGCCGGGCTGGGATGACCTGTCCCCCGAGCAGCAGCAGGTGCTCGGGGAAGCACGCGACCGGTGGGACGCGCTGGATGCCGACCGTCGTAGCGCACTGTCCGAGGGCGCACAACGCTGGCTCGACATGAGCGGAGACGAGCGTGCAGCCGCGCGCGATCGCTTCGACCGCTGGGCAGGCTACTCGCCGGAGGAACGCGAGCAGCTGCGTGTACGCTACCGCGCCTTCCAGGCCCTGCCGCCAGAAGAGCAGGCGCGTATTCGAGGCAACTTCGAACGCTTCGAACGGCTGCCGGAAGATCGACGGGAAGCTCTGCGCGAGCGGTGGCGCGAGCTCGACCCCGCCGAGAGACGCGAGCTGCGCGAGCGCGGCCGACCGATGGACCGCCCGCAGCCCGAACGACCGGAGCGCCCCGAGCGTCCGGAGCGGCCCGACCGACCCACTACGGATCGCCCGAGCCTCGACCGCCCCGCTGTAGAGCGGCCGCGCCCTGAACCACGGCCGCGCCCGCGTCCCGAACGACCGCCGCGACCGTAGGACATCGCGTAAGGCTGGCCGTCAACGCGCGGTCACGACATGCGTTGAATGAAATGACACCGGACATCCATCACACAACTTTCGCGGTCCGGGTCAGGGCCCACACAGGAGCATCCATGATGAACACCCGCAACCGAACGAGCGATCCGATCGGTGCCGTACTTGCGATCACCGCGCTTGGCTGCACGCTCTCGCTGAGCGCCCAGGCCACGCCTGCTCAGCTTGCGCAGGCGGCAGAAGCCGACCGCGGAATTGCGTCACCGGTCATCCAGATGGCGCAGGCGCGTGGCGAACCGCGGCGTGCGGCCATGAGCGACCGCGCCGGCCCTCCCGGTGCGGCAGACCGCGGCCGGCAGAGTGCACCTGGGCAGTCCGAGCGCCGCCGCCAGGGCGCAGCGGAACAGCAGTCGGCGGCCGAACAGCGTCGGGCGGCCGCCGCGGAACGCCAGGCCGAGGCCGAACGACGCCGTGCCGCCGCAGAACAGCGCCGCGCCGAGGCGGACCAGCGTCGCGCTGAGGCTGACCAGCGTCGCGCCGAGGCTGACGAACGCCGGGCCGAAGCCGCCGGCAACGAGCGCCGCAGGGCAGCCGCCGCCGAGCGCCGGGCCGAGGCCGAGCGCCGCCGCGCTGAGGCGGCCGAGCGCCAGGCCGAGGCCGAGCGGCGTCGAGCGGCGAACGCGCCGGAGGCCACGGGTCTGTCGCGCGCACGTGAAGTCGCCGACGAACGCGCCCTCGATGCACTCGATCGGGCCGAGGCCGCGTCCGAGGTCCGCGAGGGCAACGCTGAGGACGTCGATGCCCGCCGCGAACGGCGCGAACGTCCCGATCCGCGCCGACAGGATCGGCCGTGACCGGACGGCGCGCGTCGGCCGGCGCAGCCGTATCGACCCTGGTGACGGCGACGCTGGCAACGGCGTCGCCGCTCACCGTTGCGGATGAGGGTCCGCGATTCGCCGTCGAGCTCGGTGCGTCGCGGACATCGGGCGATTTCGACCTCGAAAGCCGCACCACCGTCGACAGCCTCACCGCACGTGGCAGCCTGCTGCTGTCGCGGTTCGAGCTGCATGTCTCGGTACCGATGCTGCGCATAGCCGGGCCGGGCGACGTGAGCATCGTCGGCGGGCGGGCCGTTGCCGGGCGCACCCGTCTGCCCGGCCAGGTGCCGGACGGTGTTCCCGGCGCCGGACCCGGTATCGATCCGGGCACAGGACGACCCGGTGTGCCCACCGATCCGACCACCGAGCCCACCGATGAAGCCGAGCTTCTTGCGCAGCGTCGCGAGTCCGGCGTGGGTGACATCGTCGTCCGCGGCGAATACCACCTCCTGCAGGGCGGCGCCGGGCGCCCGTGGGTGACCATGAGCGTGGCCGTTAAGACGGCGACCGGCGACGAGGACCGCGGCCTCGGCACCGGCGGCACAGACGTCGAGGCGGGTCTTAGCGTTGCCCAGCCGCTCGGTCGCGTCGACCTGCTCGCAGACGCCGGTTACACGTGGGTCGAAAGCAGCGACCGCTTCGAACTGCGCAATACGACGCGCCTGGGTGGTGGCGTGTCGATGCCGTTCGGCCGCGACTACCGTCACTCCGTCTATGTCTATGTCGACCACCGCAGCAGTGCAGTACCGGGATTTGGTGCGCAGCGGGCGGTCACCGTTGGCGGCGGCACGTGGCTCGACGAGAACCGTCGCTGGCGACTGTCGCTGAGCCTTGGCACCGGCCTCAGTGACAGCGCGGAGGACTACAGTGCCGGGGTGCGCATCGGCCATCGTTTCTGATACCACGCAGGCGGTTTCCGCTCCGGTCGATATGCCGTGTGATCGGCGTCACAGATTTCCAACCTGTGCAGACACCGACGTCAACCATCACCGCACCATGACGTTATACCGGCCGAGACCCCCAACGGAGTACCTACATGTACAGAACGAATTTGCAACCGACGCTGCGCCCGCTCGCTGCCGCAACGCTCCTCGCGATGACGCTCGGCATCGCCGGCTGCAACAGCAGCGGCAGTGGTTCCGGCGACGAAACCGGCAGCTTCACCCTGCGCGTCGGTGACGCACCGGTCGATGGCGCAACCGGTGTCTGGATCGAATTCACTGGCGTGGAACTCAAGCGCGAAGGTGCCTCGCCGTTCAGCATCGACTTCGAGACCGCGCGCTCCATCGAGCTGCTCGCAACACGCGACGGTACACCCGAATTACTGGTCGAGGGCGAGACCATCGACGCCGGTGAGTATGAGTGGGTGCGACTGAAGGTGAACGCCGAACAGGGTGTCATCGACTCCTACATCGAGTTTCCCGGCGAGCAGCATCCGCTGTTCATCCCGAGTGGTGCCCAGACGGGCCTACAGCTCGTCAGCGGCTTCACTGTCACACACGGTGGCGGCGTCGACTTCACGATCGACATCGACCTGCGGCGCTCGATCTTTGCCCCGCCCGGGCTCGGCGGCAGCTACCTGCTGCGCCCGGCGCTGCGTATGGTCGACACCAACGAGGTAGGCGCCATCGCCGGCACCGTGTTTCCCGAGTTGCGCCCGGCCGATTGCAGTCCCGGCGTCTACGTGTATGAGGGGACTGACGTGGAGCCTGGTGACATCGGCGGCGACGGCAACGAGCCGCTGGTATCAGTGACCGTCGACGAGCTGGGCGAGTACGAGATTCACTATCTCGCCGCCGGTGACTACACCGTAGCCTACACGTGCGACTCCGATGAGGACGACCCCGACTCGGCAGTCGAACTTGCATTCGATCCGGTACGCAACACGGAAGTCACTGCTGGCAGCACGACCACTGTGGATTTCGGCGCAGACTAACCATCAGCCCCCGCGGGCGGCAGCAATTCACTGCCGCCCGCGCGTACTTCAGGACGTCAAAGATTCGCGTTGCGCCACCACCGCGGGTGGTCGTTGCGAAGCGCCGAGTGCGCCGGCATCCGGTAGCACGCGAGATCTCCCCCGCTCCCCACGTACAACCCCGTGCGCACCATCCTGTACATCAATTCCGGCGCCTGCGCCCGCGACACGAGCTTGATGTCCTTGTTCTTGCCGGCGAGTTCGAGCAGCGACTCGCGCAGGTGATGCAGGTATGGGTACGGCAGATCGTGCGTATGCTGCGACTCCGGGTCGTTGCCCAGACCTCCGAGGTCGAGGTCCACGAAGGCAAGGCCCGGGAAACGGATGAACTTCGTCGGCGACGTCACCAGCCGCCGGTAGTAGTCCTCCGGCGACAGTGAGCTCACCGCGAGCGACTGTACCGGCGCGAGATCCTGGTAGAGGTGGTACTTCGAATTTCCGCGCTCTGTCAGCCGATCGCTGCGCTCCAGTTCGAGCGTATCGCCGTAGGCTGTCGTAAGGTGCAGCGCACCCAGCGCTGAGACCGGAAGATGTTCCAGCACGCGATAGGTCGAGACGTAAACCGAGTTCTTCGGGGAGCCGTCATCGTGAGGAACACAGCGTGCAATCGCATCGTCGATCGCAAAATAATCGTTGCGAAATTCCGGATCCACTTCGAAGAACGCCGCCTGCTCGCGCGTCTTGTAGCGTCGACCGGTGGCGTAGTATTGCCCGAACGCCTTGGGCGGCAACATGGAAACCACCAGCGCCTCGGGAATCAGCGAAAAGTAGAGATGGATGCTCATCAAGTCCCCCCGTTTACGGTCCAACCCGTGCCTCGGGCACTGAAAGCGCGCCCGGCCCAGACCATTATCTATACACAAGACTGCAACGTGTGTCAGTGCTTATACGGATTGAAGCGCCGCTATTGCCAACGCACAGTGCAGCGCAACACGACCGAGGCCATCAGCAGGTGGCCATCCGCCGGAGGCAGGGTTCATGCGGGCGATGGTTCTGCACATGCCGGGCGCACCACTGGTTCAAAGGGACCTTCCCCGGCCGATCCCGGGGCCGAGCCAGCTGCTGGTTCGCGTCGAGGCGTGCGCGGTCTGCCGTACCGACCTGCATGTCGTCGACGGTGAACTGCCGGACCCCGAATTGCCGCTCGTCCCAGGTCACGAGATCGTCGGGATCGTAGAAAGCGCCGGAGAACATGTCGCGCTCCCCCCGGTCGGGCAACGCGTCGGCATCGCCTGGCTGGGCCATGCCTGTGGCACCTGTCGGGACTGCACCGGTGGCCACGAGAACCTTTGTCCGGACGCACGCTTCACCGGCTACCAGCTGCCGGGCGGCTACGCCGAGTACACCGTCGTCGACGCGGGCTTCTGCTTCCCGATCCCGGAAGCCTATGATGCGGTTGCCGCGGCACCGTTGCTCTGCGCAGGACTGATCGGCCACCGCACGCTGGCAATGGCGGGCGACGAAGCCACACGTATCGGCATCTACGGCTTCGGCGCCGCAGCACACATCATTGCGCAGGTGCTGCGTCACCAGGGGCGCCAATTCCTGGCATTCACCCGACCCGGAGACCAACAGGCACAGGCCTTCGCCCGCAAGCTCGGCGCCGCCTGGGCCGGCGACGCAACGACGCTGCCGGACGAGCCGCTGGACGCAGCACTGATCTTCGCGCCCGCCGGTGAACTCGTGCCGCAGGCGCTGCGCGCGGTACGCCCCGGCGGGACCGTGGTGTGCGGCGGCATCCACATGAGCGACATCCCGTCTTTCCCCTACTCGATCCTGTGGGGCGAGCGCACCATCCGGTCGGTCGCGAACCTCACGCGCGCCGACGGTCGGTCATTCCTCGAACTCGCGCCGCACGTACCGGTGCGCACGACCACACGCACCTATGCGCTCAGCGCGGCCAACGACGCGCTCGATGATCTGCGGCACGGACGACTGGACGGGGCGGCCGTACTCGTCCCCGGTCTCGGCTGAGCCGACCGACGGTCTCAGCACTCGATCACGTTCACGGCGAGTCCGCCGCGCGAGGTCTCTTTGTACTTGGTCTTCATGTCCGCACCGGTCTGGCGCATCGTGCGGATGACCTTGTCGAGCGATACGAAGTGGCTGCCGTCACCGCGCAGCGCCATGCGCGCGGCGCTGATCGCCTTCACCGCGCCCATCGCGTTGCGCTCGATGCAGGGGATCTGCACGAGCCCGCCGATCGGGTCACACGTGAGCCCCAGGTTGTGCTCCATGCCGATCTCGGCGGCGTTTTCAACCTGCTCCGGGGTGCCGCCGAGAACTTCGGCGAGTGCGCCGGCGGCCATCGAGCACGCGACACCCACCTCGCCCTGGCAGCCGACCTCGGCACCTGACAGCGACGCGTTCTCCTTGTAGAGCATGCCGATCGCCGCGGCGGTCAGCAGAAAGCGCACCACGTCGTCCTCTCCGGCACCGCGCACGAAGCGCTGCTGGTAGCGCAGCACCGCCGGGATGATGCCGGCGGCACCGTTGGTCGGCGCGGTGACGACACGGCCTCCGGCCGCGTTCTCCTCGTTCACGGCCAGCGCGTACAGTCCCACCCAGTCGAGAATCGTCAGCGGGTCACGCAGCGCGTCTTCGGGTCCGTCGCGCAGGTGGTCATACAGCTCCGCCGCACGGCGTCGGACCTTCAGGCCACCGGGGAGCGTCTTCTCCGGGCTTTTGCAACCACGCGAGATGCAGTCGTCCATGACGCGCCAGAGCTCCAGGAGGCCGGCGTGGATCGCATCAGTATCGCGCCAGGCCTGCTCGTTCTCGAGTATCAGCGCACTGATCGACAGCCGGTGCCGTGCGCACTGCTCGAGCAGCTCTGCCGCGCTGGAAAACGGATATGCGACCGCGGTCTCATCGCTGACGATACTGCCACCGTCGGCGTCATCATCGAGTACGAATCCGCCACCCACGGAATAGAACACCCGCTCGACCAGGCGCTCGCCTTCGGCGTCGAAGGCGATGAATCGCATGCCGTTGGAATGCAGCGGCAGGCTCGCCTTGCGGTCGAATACCAGGTCCTCGCGATGGTGAAATTCGATCTCATGATGGCCTGCCAGTGCGAGCCTGCCACCGTCGCGGACCCTGGCGACACGATCACCCACCGTATCGACGTCGACCTGGTCCGGGAGCTCACCTTCGAGGCCGAGAATCACCGCCCGGTCCGACCCGTGCCCACGGCCGGTCGCGCCCAGTGACCCGTAGAGCTCGGCACGCACGCGGGTGACGCGCTCAAGCAGGTCCGTCTCCTGCAGAGACGCCGCAAACCGCGCCGCGGCCTTCATTGGCCCGACGGTATGTGAACTCGACGGGCCTATACCCACCTTGAAAAGATCGAATGTGCTGATCGCCATCGCCTGCTCCGCAGGCTGTACGCGCCACCGCGCGTCAGCCGCTCTTGAACCGCCGGCGCCAGGCGTGGAGCAGCGGTTCGGTGTATCCCGAGGGCTGTTCGACACCTTTGAAGACCAGGTCGTTCGCTGCGCGGAACGCCACCGATGCGTCAAGGTCTGCCGCCATCGGGCGGTATGCCGGGTCACCGGCGTTCTGCCCGTCGACGACCTTGGCCATCCGCGCAAGTGTTGTGCGCACCTCGTCGGCGGAGACCACGCCGTGCTGCAGCCAGTTCGCGATGTGCTGGCTCGAGATGCGCAGCGTTGCACGGTCTTCCATCAGCCCGACGCCATGGATGTCCGGCACCTTCGAGCAGCCTACACCGTGCTCGACCCAACGCACGACGTAGCCGAGAATGCCCTGGCAGTTGTTGTCGAGCTCGTCGCGTTTCTCGTCGTCGCTCCAGTCCGGACGTGCTGCCACCGGCACCTCGAGCATCGCGGCGACCAGGTCTTCGCCGTCCGGATTGTCCGCCATGCGCGTCTGCAGCGCGACCACGTCGACTTCATGGTAGTGCAGCGCGTGCAGCACCGCCGCCGTCGGAGACGGCACCCATGCGGTGCTCGCCCCGGCCTTGGGATGGGCGATCTTCTGCTCGAGCATCGCCGCCATCAGGTCGGGCATCGCCCACATGCCCTTGCCGATCTGCGCGCGCCCGCGCAGCCCGCACGCAAGCCCCACCTGCACGTTGCTGCGCTCGTAGGCGTCGATCCAGCGCGCGGCCTTCATGTCGCCCTTGCGGATCATCGGCCCCGCATGCATCGCCGTGTGCATTTCGTCACCGGTGCGGTCGAGGAACCCGGTGTTGATGAACACCACGCGCGAGGCCGCCTCGGCGATGCAGGCGGCAAGATTGAGCGACGTGCGGCGCTCCTCGTCCATGATGCCCATCTTGAGGGTATCGCGTGGCAGCGCGAGCAGGTCCTCGACGCGCGAAAAAAGGCGCGAGGCGAACGCGACCTCTTCCGGGCCGTGCATTTTAGGCTTGACGATGTACACCGACCCGCTGCGCGAGTTGCACGCCACCGGCTCGCCGTTGCGTGCCGCGCGTGAATGCGCGAGGTCGTGCAGTGCCGCAAGCGATGTGATCACCGCGTCGAGCAGCCCCTCGTAGACCTCGTTACCGTTGCGGTCGAGCACGGCCGGCGTCGTCATCAGGTGCCCGACATTGCGCACGAACATCAGCGCACGGCCCGGCAGGCGCAGGGTGCCACCGTCGGGCGCGGTGTATTCACGATCATCGTTGAGGCGGCGCGTGACCTGACGGCCGCCTTTCCGGAAGCTGTCCTCGAGGTCGCCACGCATCAGTCCGAGCCAGTTGCGATACACGCCCACCTTGTCTTCGGCGTCGACCGCGGCGACAGAGTCCTCGCAGTCCATGATTGTAGATACTGCGGCCTCGACGATCACATCGGCGATGCCGGCCGGGTCGTCGCGCCCGATCGC
>PWYM01000075.1 GCA_003567855.1 Gammaproteobacteria bacterium
ACGGCCGGTGGCGCCGCCGACATGTCGGCGATGATCCAGTCGCGAAGCGCGGCGTCGGTGCCTTCGACGAACATCTGCGGCACGAACTCGGCGGCACCGGTTGCAAAGTCTTCACGCAGGGGCGTCAACCACGCGTCGAACTCTTCCTGCGTCAATGACTCCGAGACGTCCTGGAAGGTGTCCACGCCGATGATGCCGAGCACCTGATCCGGTAGCAGCCTCGCGGCGGCGACGCTGACCGGGCCGCCCATCGAATGGCCGACCAGGATCACCGGCCCGGCATCAACGGCGTCGATGACGGCGCGGACGTCCTCGCCGAACGCGGCCATCGTGTAGTCCGCGCGCGCGAGCCCCGAATGTCCGTGCCCGGCGAGATCGATCACGACCACGCGGTGACTGCGGGAAAAATACGGCACCTGCGCCCGCCAGTAACGTGCGTCGCAGCTCCAGCCGTGGATGAACACCAGCGTGATTTCGCCGCTGCCGTGCACCTCGTAGGAGATGGGCACACCGTCGGCAGACTCGACCACGCGGGGCCAGCCAAGCTCTCCGTGGGCCGGTGCAGACACGAGCGCCAGCAACAGACAGGCCAGGACGCCTGCCGCGAACCGTCCGTACATGGTCCGTCCCTCCGAAGGTGCAGGTCGATGAATACTAGCGCCGCCCGGCGGGCCGCGCTAACCGACCGTAAACGCGCGAATCGCCATCAGCACGAACACCAGCAGATAACCCGCCACCGTCGGCAGCATCGTCAGCGTCATCCCCTGAGCCCGTCCCACCGGCCCCCGCGTGTAGCCGCGAATGAACAGCACGCGGCCGACGACGAAGAACGCCACCGCGACGACGATCAGCGACAGCCATGCCCCGCCCGCGAGCGCGGCGAGCGCGAAGTACATTCCTGCGGCGATCACCGCCTGCTCGAGCGTGTTCTGCAGGAACGCCGCTCGCACCGCCAGCACCCGGCTCGGCGGTCCGTGGGCCGAACCGCGGATGTCCTGCGGCGAGAACCGCCGCCCGGTGGATACCATCAGGATCGCGACGAGCACACAGGCGAATACGACGGCGCTGCAGACGGCCGCAAACGCGAGCCGCTCGGCGAGCGCCCGGGGAAACTCGAACAGCGCGGGCAGCAGGAACCAGCCGGCGGGCAGTGCGACAGCGAGGGCCGCCATGGCGACCAGGTTGGCGCGGCGGATGGTCCGCTCGGCGGCCTCCATGTCGACGGCCGGGTCGTTCATCGCGATCAGTAGAGGTACCCGAGCCCCCGCGGACGGATCGGCTCCGGCAGATCCGTCTCACCGAGCAGCTCCAGCAGGTCGATCTCGATCGTCCGCGAGATCGAATCCATCGGCACGTCGTTGACCGCGTTCTCGAACGGCGTCTCGATGTAGCGGCCCACGTACTCGAGCATGATGTACGCGTAGCCGATCACCAGCGAGAACGGGATCGTCCAGAAGCCGAGGTGGCCGGCGAGGCTCAGCGGCAGCACGAACAGGAACACCACCAGCGTGTAGTACACGAACCACGTGTACTGCATCGGGAACGGCGTCTTCTTCAGGCGCTCGCAGCTGCCCAGCGCCTCGTTGAAGCCATGGATCAGCTCGGTGAGGCGCACGTGGCGGTAACTGTCGAGCAGGCCGTCGCTCGCCATGCGCTTGAGCTCTGCGGCCTGCGACTGGAGCAGCGCCAGCGGCGGCGTCTGGCGGCGGGCCGCGCGGCCGCGCTCTTCGTCGGAGACCAGGCCGTCGAGCTCGTCGCCGGGCTCGAGCTTTCTCAGGTACCGGTTCAGCCACCATGCGAATGCCACCTGGCGCCGGATCAACTCTTCGCGCGCCGCGGCCGTGGCGTCGCCGCCGCCGACGAGGCCCTGCACCAGCAGCGCAAAGCTTCGCGAATCGTACTTCAGCTTCGACCAGATGCGGTGGGCTTCCCACCAGCGGCTGTACGCGTGGTTATTGCGGAACGCGATGAGGAACGCGAGCGCGGTCCCGAGGAAGCCCGTGACGTAAGACAGCGCGCGTAGCAGCTCCCCGTCGAGGAACTCGTACAGCACACACGCGATGGCGATGAATACGACCAGCAGCAGCAGCCGCGGCCACGTGAAACCGAGCAGCTTGATCAGCGAGATTCTGCGGGTAACGATCATCGGCCCATGATACCGCCGTAGGCGATGCCGGACAGTTCGGCCATCTCGCGTTTCCAGGTCGTCAGGTCTTCAACGTCGAAGCCCGACAGGCTGCGATGACCGCAGGCGCGCGCCATGACTTTCATCAGCTCCACCGAGGACGCCAGGAAATGCGCGAGGCGGCGCGCGGATTCCTCGACGATCAGCCGTTCACGCAGGTGCAGCTGCTGCGTCGCGATGCCGACCGGGCAGAAGTTCGTATGGCACGCGCGCATGCCGAGGCAGCCGATCGCCTGCAGCGCCGAGTTCGACAGCGCGATCGCATCCGCGCCGAGCGCCAGCGCCTTGATGAAGTCGGCCGGCACGCGCAGGCCGCCGGTGATGATCAGCGTGACGTCGTCGCGTTCACAGCGGTCGAGGTGCGCGCGGGCGCGGGCGAGTGCGGGAATCGTCGGTACCGAGATGTTCTCGCGGAACAGCAGTGGTGCCGCGCCGGTGCCGCCACCGCGGCCGTCGAGGATGATGTAGTCGGCACCGGCCTCGAGCGCGGCGTCGATGTCGCGCTCTATGTGCTGTGCCGAAAGCTTGAAGCCGATGGGAATGCCGCCGGTGGCGTCGCGGACCTCCTCGGCGAAAGCACGGTAGTCCGCGGGCGTGGTCCAGTCGGGGAACCGCGCCGGCGATACCGCCGACTGGCCGGGTTCGAGGCCGCGCACCTCGGCGATGCGCCCGGTGACCTTGTTGCCGGGCAGGTGCCCACCGGTTCCGGTCTTCGCCGCCTGCCCGCCCTTGAAGTGGAACGCCTGGCAGCGACGCACCCTGTCCATCGAGAAGCCGAAGCGCGCCGATGCGAGCTCGTAGAAGTAGCGGCTGTTGGCCGCCTGTTCGTCGTCGAGCATGCCGCCCTCGCCGGAGCAGATGCCGGTGCCGGCCTGCTCGGCACCGGTCGCGAGCGCGATCTTCGCCTCCTCCGACAGCGCGCCGAAGCTCATGTCGGAGACCAGCAGCGGTATCTCCAGCGTCAGTGGTTTCTTCGCGCGCGGTCCGATGACGACGCGGCTATCGACCGGCTCATCGTCGAGCAGCGGCGGCCGGTGCAGCTGCGCGGTCAGCAGCTGGATGTCGTCCCATCGCGGCAGCGTGTGCCCGGGCACGCCCATCGCCGCCATCGGGCCGTGGTGACCGACCTGCTCCAGCCCGTGCTCGGC
>PWYM01000296.1 GCA_003567855.1 Gammaproteobacteria bacterium
CGATAGAGTTTCGAGGCGACGTGACCATTAACCAATATACTTCGCATCACCGAAACAACTTCCTACCTAGTGATGGAATCATGATTATTCTCAATGGCACGAGCGAACAAACGGTGACCTTCCAATATCCCACGAGTTCATATTTCCACCACCTCCGTCTCAACAACCCAGAAAATATTCACTTTGCCTCGCACGTCCAGTTCCGCGGCAGCATTGAGTTTCTCACGACCCATTTCACAGGCGAGATCCGACCGGCCGTCAACGCCGAAGTCATCGGCCATGTGTGGCCGGGTGAGTTGATACTTCGATCAAATTATACGCTTCCGCATCACCTCACTGTCGAGGGCGATTTTGAGGTTCGTGGTGGCAGTTTCGATATCAATGGACATATTTTGACTGTGCATGGAGACATGTTGCAAACCTCAGGAGATGTCCTCTTTAGCGAAGGACACGCCTTCATCAATGGCGATTATACGGCGACGAACACCGGTGGAGAAATCTTTATGGAGCACGCCAACGAACGCTTTGTCATCGATGGAAACGTGACGTTCGCCGGGCGAAGCACCTTGACTGCGGGCTCAATTGAGCTGAAAGGAAACCTTACTGTTAACCAGTTTTCTACACATCACCGAAACAACTTCGCGCCGACCGACACCCACCTCGTGCTGCTCAACGGCTCGAGCACGCAAACCATCACATTTTCCTATCCAACACTGTCGTATTTCCAACACCTTAGCCTCAACAACCCAGACAACATCCACTTTGCCTCAGAAGCACAGGTTCGGAATAGCATCGAATTTTTGACAAGCAACTTTAGTGGTCAAATCACCCCGACCCTAAACACGATAGTCATCGATAACGTATGGCCGGGCGACCTGACGATTCGATCGAATTTCACCTTGACGCACGATTTGAGCGTCGAAGGGAATCTCGACGTGAACAGCAACACGTTTGACCTGAACGGCCACACACTGACCGTCGATGGTGACGTATTGCAACGCCACGGAAACCTCCGCTTAGGCGGCGGTTCTGTGTCAATCCAAGGCGATTACACGTTCTTATCTGGCGCCGGGTATTTATACATGGAAGACGATGAGGATTCCTTTGTGGTCCAGGGGGATGTCCACTTTGCCGGACGCAGCGAGTTGACGGCCGGTACGATGGCATTCAAAGGCGACTTCACGCAGCGTCGACATAGTTATTACACGACCGTGTATCGCGATAACTTTGCGCCTTCTGGGACGCACTGGGTCATCTTAAATGGTGAAACGTCCCAAACCGTTGATTTTGAGAACCCGACGGCGAGCCACTCATCGTTTTGGCAGCTCGAAATAAACAACCCAGAAGGCATTGTCTTCGACACCAAAACCATCGTGAAATCACTTGTCACTTTCACGACGATGGTGATTGATGGCGAACTTACGCTGATTGACGATGCCGTCATCACCGGCGGCGTCTGGCCGAATGATTTAAACCTTTCGGAATCCTACACGTTACCACACGATTTAACGATAGAAGGCAACCTGAATGTTGGTGGTGGAACCTTTGATCTCAACGGTTTTACGCTTACTGTTGAAGGCAATGTCGACCAGCGACACGGGGACCTACGCTTAAGTGGAAGTTCGGTGACGATTAACGGAGATTATACATTCAATGCAGGTGCTGGTTATTTGTATATGGAAGACGAGAACGATTACTTCTTAGTCGAGGGGGATACCCATTTTGCTGGACGCGGTGAGTTGACCGCCGGCGTGATGGAGCTGAAAGGCGATTTCACTCAGCGACGACACAACTACTACCTGACAACCTACAGGGACAACTTCGCTCCATCAGGGACACACTGGGTCATCTTAAGTGGCGCTGCTTCTCAAACGGTCGATTTTGAAAACCCAACGGCGAGCCATTCATCGTTTCGGCAGCTCGAAATAAACAACCCAGAAGGCATCATCTTCGACACCAAGACCATTGTAAAAGAGCTCGTCACCTTCACCACAACCGTGATTGATGGCGAACTCACGCTGATCGGCGACGCCGTGGTCACCGATGGTGTATGGCCGGGTGATCTAAGAATATCGGAGTCGTACACGTTACCGCACGATTTGGTTATCGAAGGAAATCTCAACATCGGTGGTGACACACTCTATCTCGGTGGGCACACGCTTACCGTCGAAGGCAGCGTCGAACAGCGAATGGGGAACCTTCGCATTGATAAAGGAACGATGATTGTCCAAGGCGATTACACATTCAACGCTGGAACAGGTTATCTGTACATGGAAGACGACGAGGATTACGTCGTGGTCGAGGGGGATGTGGACTTTGGAGGGCGTAGTGAACTGACCGCGGGCGTGATGGAACTCAAGGGTGATTTCTTGCAGCGTCGCCACAACTACTACATAACGGTGTATAGAGATAATTTCGCCCCATCGGGCACGCACACGGTGATTTTGCGCGGCGATACGACACAATCCATCACTTTTGACACCCCCTCATCGTCCCAATCGTTTTTCAATAACCTTGAAGTCGATAACGACGAAGGCATCACCCTGGTTTACGTGGTTTTGGTTTCTGGACACATGACGTTTACCACAAGCGCCATTGACGAGCCCAGTCACTTACGCCCTATTATGTCCATGAGCATCGAAGGCGGACATTGGCCTTTTGACTTGCACGTGAGTGAATCCTGGACGCTTCAACACGACGTCATCGTGCATGGCGCGATACACGACGCCAGCGACATGATTGATCTCAACGGGTTTACGTTGATGCGCGCCTTTAAACTTACATACACCTGCTTAAACAGCACCGATGGGGAAGCCCCCGCGGATGAGAATGCCCCATACTTGGAAGACGCCACCGTGACAGTGCTTGGCAATCCAGGAGGCCTTGTGAAGGCCGGGCATCGCTTTACTGGCTGGAACACCTCCCAGGATGGAAGCGGCAACGGCTACGAGACGGGAGACACGTTCACAATTGTTGAAGACACGGTGCTTTACTCGCAGTGGATTCAAGTTCACACCGTCACCTTCAAAGACCACGATGACACGGTGCTTAAAACGGACGTTGTCGATCACGAATCAGGCGCGAGTGCCCCAGTCGACCCAATCCGAGAGGGCTATGATTTCACCGGTTGGTCGATAAGTTTCGACGCCGTGACTGAGGATATCGTGGTTGTTGCGGAGTACACCATCAAAACCTACACCGTCACCTTCAAAGACCACGATGACACGGAATTGAAAACAGAAATTGTTGAGCATGGGTTTAGTGCGACGGCACCCGATAACCCAACACGAGAAGGCTACGATTTCACCGGTTGGTCGATAA
>PWYM01000091.1 GCA_003567855.1 Gammaproteobacteria bacterium
GGGGTGGGACGCCTGAGCTTCACGTGGAAATCGGCGGTCACGGTACACGGCGGGTGCTCGTCTCCGGTGCGCTGCATCAGGTGCCACGCGGCCGTCCAGTTGGAGTGGCAGTCGAGCAGCGAGCCGATGATGCCGCCATTGAGCACGCCGGGAAACGCTGCGTGGTGAGGCTTGGGCAGCCACTCGGCGATGACTTCGTCGCCGCTCACGATTGAGCGTATGCGCAGCCCCTTGTCGTTGGCCGGCCCGCAGCCGTAACAGATCGAGTTCGGTGCGAAATGCTCCTGCAAACAGATGTCGTTCATGCGGCGGGACCCCTGCGGCCTTTACGGTGATACCCGGCTAAGCGAGGATGGCAGTCACACCGGGCGCGTGCCAACCGACCGGCCAGCGCCCGAACTCGCCGGCAGGAGGACGACACCGACGCGATCGTCTCGCGCATCGAGGCCTTCCTCGCCAGCGAGCCGGACTACTGCCGGATATCGTGCAGCAGCGCCTCGCGCATCAGCGCGTAGGGGATCGAGCCGATCTTCAGCACCCGGTCGTGCAGGTCCTTCAGCGTGCCGGTACGCCCCATCAGGTACATCTGCGTGAAGTACTCGTCGCGCAGCGCCATGAACTCGTGGTAACCCAAGGTCGCCACCCCGGTGCTCACGTAGCGGTGGGTCGCGCCCTGCACCTGAAGGAAGGAATAGTACTCGTCGAACATCACGTCGCCGGTCATCATGTCCACCGCCTCGTCGACGGTGACATGGCCGAGGTGCATGCCGGCATCGTAGATCACGCGTGCGTAGCGCCATAACTTCAGGCGCTCCATCTCGACCTCGTATTCCTTCTGCCGCTCGGGCGGGTAGTAGTTGAACTGGGGTGTCAGCACCCATTCGACGTAGTAGGCCCAGCCCTGGTTGCTGTAGGAGCTTTCGTAGGTGCGCAGCTTGCGGGGATTGTGGTTGTCGTAGAGCGCGACCAGCGCGTGGCCGGGGTAGACCTCGTGCGTCATCAGCACGGTGATGAACGCGTGATGCTTGGCGCTGAGGAAGCGCTCCTTCTCGGCGGTGCTCCAGTCGGGGTCGATGGGTGCGAGCATCACCGCGCCGGGGAAGGTCGATTCGCGTGCCCGCGGCGCGCCGCCGAACCCCGTGAAGGTCAGCCTGTTGTAGTAGGCCGGCGTGTAGATCGCGGCGGCGGCGTTCTCCTCGTCCCACGGGATCGACACCAGGTCGTGCTCGATCAGCCATGGCCGGCCCCGGCGCACCTCGCGGTGGAAGGCGTGCAGCTTTTCTTCCGCACTAGGGTAGTCCTGCTGCAGGTCGTGCGCGATCTGGCGCCAGCTGCGCCCGTCGCCGACCCTCGCGGCGGCCCGGTCCAGCACCCGCAACTGCTGCGTGTACTGCTTGCGGCCCCACTCGTACAGCGACTGCGCATCCATGTCCCCGACCTGGTAGAGGCTGCGCAGGCGGGCGTTGTAGACGTCCTTGCCGACGCGCCACTCACCCTCCGGGCGGGTCGGCCATTCGTCGTCCAGAAACTCGCCGAACTCGCGCAGTGCGGCCAGCACACGCTCGTTCTCGGCGAGCAGGGCATCGCGCTGTTCCGGCACCCGGTCGGCGAAGCGGCGCACGTCGTCCTCGAAGGTGGCGATCGCGCCGGCGAGCAGGTTCCTTGCAGGGTCCAGCCACAGCGGGATGAAGGTCTGCAGGTTCTGCTGCGCGTTTTCCATGCGCGTGGGCAGCGTCTTCATGATCTCGAGGATGGCCGCGGCGCGCTCTTCGACCGGGCGGTTCTCGCGGTAGAGCAGGCCACCGTTGGGGGCGACGATCGGTTCGATGCGGAGGTAGAAGTTGGGGTCTTTCTCCCACTGGCGAACCTGTTCGCCGTCGAGTATCCGGGACTCGAGGAGGCCCTCGAGGTAGCGGTAATCGATGTCCTGCTGGAAGGTCAGGGTTGCGCGGTCGATGGCGCGCAGCTCATCCAGAAAACCGTGCGCGGCCTGCACGCGATTCTCGAAGTACGCCGCACTGCCATCGTTGGTCATCGAGGGGCCGTCGCCAACACCGTGGAACTCTGCCAGGTAACGGTCGATCAGCGATTCGAAGTCGGGGTTGAGTCGCTGTGCCGTGGCCGTTGTTGCCACGCATAAGAGCAGCCCCGCGGACAGTAAGGCCATGATGGATCTGTTCATGAGCGAGCTCCTCCGTGTGGTTATCGGCGCAGCGTACACCACGGCGACGCCAAGGGTGGGTGGACCGACCCGCCTAAAACCTGGGCGCCACGGGCTGCGGGAGTTCATTTCCGCCGGAGGCCGGGAGCAGATCATTGCCGGCACCGATGCCGGCTCGCCGTTCAACCTGCACAGCCCACTGGTAAAGGATATTCGCAACCTGCACCGGGCGGGCCTGACGCCGATGGAGGCAATCCAGGTGGCGACGCTGCGACCGGCGCAGATGCATGGTGTAGCCCACGAGGTGGGTGCCGTCTCGCCCGGAAGCTCGCGGACCTGATTGTCGTCGACGGCGATCCGCTCCAGGACTTTTTGGTGCTTGAGCACAGGCTCGTGCTGGTCATTGGCGATGGACGGCTTTACGGGGTCGCTCGCTGACGTCGACCCTCTCGCCCCAGGCCATCAGACCGTACACCATGCCAGCGCCATCAACCGTAGCGGTCACAAGCTATCAGTGAGCAGCCTTCGCAGGGTGTTCTCCTCGACCGTCGGGACGAGCTGATGTTATCGTCTACTGCACATCGGCGTGGCGTCCGCACACGCGAAGTTTTCGCATGTCCAATTGGGGCGCGCGCCTTACCGAGCTCGGCCGATCCGATGCTTGACGTGATTCACGGAGGGAGACTGCCATGAGCGTGAAAGAGGGCGACAGGATTCCTGAGGCGACGCTGCACACAATGACCGCCGAGGGCCCCAAGCCGGTCAACACCGGCGACATCTTCTCCGGCAAGAAGGTGGTGTTGTTCGCGGTTCCAGGCGCATTCACGCCGGGCTGTTCGAACACTCATCTGCCCGGATATGTCGCCAACGCCGACAAGATCAAGGCAAAAGGGGTGGACACCATCGCATGCGTGGCGGTCAATGACGGATTCGTGATGGATGCTTGGGGCAAGACGCAAAACGCCGAAAATCTGCTGATGCTGGCCGACGGGAACGGCGATTTCACCAAGGCGCTTGAACTCGAGCTCGACGGGCGCGGTTTCGGCCTTGGGACCCGCTCCAAGCGTTACGCGATGGTCGTTGACGACGGGAAGATTACGACTCTCAACGTCGAGCCCGACGGCGCCGGCATCAAGGAGTCGACCGCTGA
>PWYM01000223.1 GCA_003567855.1 Gammaproteobacteria bacterium
AAGGGGTAACCTTGAAGTTTGACTCGATCCCTGAATGAATAATTACATTTGTTCCCCCTGCAAGTTTTGTAAGCTCTACATAACTGACCCAATAGGGCGCAGGAACGATCACCTCATCACCTTCATCCACAAGAACCATTAATGCATTGGCAATTGAGTGCTTGGCGCCATTTGACACAATAATGTTTTCAGGGGAGTACTGAAGGTTGTTTTCCCGGAGGAGCTTTTGTGAAATTGCCTCCTTCAGATCAGGATATCCCCCTACAGGTGAATAGAAGGAAAAGTTGTCGTCAATGGCTTTTTTTGCAGCATCTTTTACATGAGGAGGTGTATGAAAATCAGGCTCGCCGACGCTCAGATTAATTATATCTACTCCCTGGCTTTGAAGATCGCTGCTTTTCTGATTCATAGCCATTGTTTGTGAATCTGAAAGCTTTCTGATTCTTCCTGATAGTTTTTCCATAATATTAACCATTATTTAATTATTGAATTGCAATTTTTGTTTCTGAATTGAATAAAGCTAAACCTTAAAAATAGAAAAATATAAAGTATTGTAAGCATACTGGTTAAAAAATAATTAATATTGTATCATAATCCAATAGAGTTATGCCTGCAATCCTGGAGATACTAAAATATACACTACCTGCCCTGGTTGTGTTTCTGACAGCCTACCTGCTCATCAAAAAATTCCTCGAGAATGACCAGAAGCTTAAGAAGCTTGATCTGATGTATAAAAATGAGCAGTATCTGCTTCCAATCAGGTTGCAGGCATATGAACGGCTAGTTCTTTTCATGGAACGGATTTCACCGGAATCGCTTCTTATGAGGGTTAACCGCCAGGGCATGACAAGCCAGCAGCTTCATTCTGAGCTTATTTCTACTATACGCGCAGAGTTCGAGCATAACCTCTCCCAACAGATATATGTCAGCGGGGAAAGCTGGGAGGTTATAAGAAACG
The DNA here is from genome assembly GCA_003567855.1 of Gammaproteobacteria bacterium. Classification (GTDB taxonomy): domain Bacteria; phylum Pseudomonadota; class Gammaproteobacteria; order Steroidobacterales; family PWYM01; genus PWYM01. The sequence goes on from PWYM01000223.1 coordinate 959, forward strand.
CACGCTCCAATCTGATAAAGATTATAAATGAGGCAGCCAAAAGTATTGAACCTGAATCCCCTTCACTGAAGCTGAGTCAGACCATTCTTGAAACAATCATTGATAATGAAAATTCACCCACCAATGTTGCCATAGATTATATTAAAAAAGAGATAAAAGTGCTGTTTTAGCACCGGCATTTTGCCCTGAAAGTGAGCCTACCTGAAGCCAATATAATAAATGTATCCTAAACTAATACTGAAATGATAATTTTTAGGTTTGTTGCCGGACCGGGTTGCAATATCCGATAGTCCTGCCGAACCGCGAAAAGCTACGCTAAAATCAAAGTCATCGTATAATCTTACCATCATACCGGCACCAATAATCAGTCCATAATCCAGGGGCCGGAAATCATCGGATACATTATCATTAACTTTTACTGTCTGTCCTCCATCAAAATACTCGCCACGTTCGGTTGCATTTACGAGCCAGGCAGTATAGGCACCAGTGGTAATAAACAACCGGGGATCTTTTCCCGTAATCCACTGGAAATATATCGGAAGTGAGAGATAGTTAAGGTTGGTATTAATATCAAAAACATTATCAACTGCGCCTTTCTGCTCGAATGCAAGGGATGCACCGATGGACCTGGTTTCACAGAAGGAGTAATTTCCCGACAGACCGATATTTGCCCCAAAATTCTTTTTATGCCGGTCAAATTGTGATCCTGAGTGCACGCCAGCCATATTTAATCCTGCATCAAGCGACAGATACCTGAACTGGGGGTGCTTTTGTCCTTCCGCATTTACGCAATTCAAGAGGATCAGTGAAAGGGCGGCATAAAAAATTCTGATGATCATCATGTTTTATTAGTCTTGCCAAAAATAGGCAAAACCAGAACAAAAAAAAGGGTCCGTCATAAAAAAATAACGGACCATACTGAATTATACAGCTTCTACATAAGCTCTATACTTCTTTTGACGAAACTTGACAACTCCTCTCCTTTCAGCATGTTATTAGAAAGCAGGGCAAGATCTATCAGCTGCTTTACGAGTTTATTCCCTTCGGCAAACTTTTTCAAACAGGCTTCCTTTTTTTCCCCCATATCATCCAGTTTCTTATTTAAATCATTCATGCGATCTTTTTCTTCCTGGCTGAAATCATCATCTTTTTTACCTTTGTTTGCTTTCTCTAGCTCCTCTTTACTTGACTTTATGGGGCTGATCTTTTCATTTATCTTCTCCAGTTCCTTTCCGGCGGATTTTTCTTTTTCTGCTGCCAGTTTAACGATTAGCGGATGATTTGAATTAACCACCAGGTTGTAACTGTCGGGCATTTCTCCATAAAAGCCCATTCCGCCGCCAACACCTGACATGTCTTTCATTCTTCTCATGAACTCGGACTGGGTTATGGTGACCGGGTTTTCACTTTCACTCATGTTTTCAAAGGATACGGTAAATATTGATTTATCCGGCAAAACACTGCGAAAAACAACTGACAGGTCGTTTTGCTGTCCGGCAGAAAGTTTTGAATCTGTGTTCTCCTCTTTCAGTATGAGCTTATCTGCAACATCTGAGTCAACACGGACAAAACGGGAGCTTTTAAATTTGGATTCAAGGTGATTTATAAAATGAGTATCCAGCTGCCCGTCCATCAGGAGTACATCATAACCTCTCTTTCTGGCTGCTTCAATGAAAGAATACTGTTTTTCCTTATCGGTGGAATATAGATAGACGAGGTTTTTATGCTTGTCTGTCTGATTCTCTTTGATCATCTTTTCATATTCTTCGAACGTAAAATACTTATCATCAGTATTTTTAAAGAGTGAAAACTTCTCTGCCCGCTCATAGAACTTATCATCACTCAGCATACCATATTCAATGAATATCTTAAGATCATCCCATTTCTTCTCAAACTCCTCCCTGTCATTTTTAAAGATATCCATCAAACGGTCAGAAACCTTTTTGCTGATATGAGATGATATCTTTTTTACATTCGAATCACTCTGTAAATAGCTTCTGGACACATTAAGGGGGATATCCGGGGAGTCAATTACCCCGTGAAGCAAAGTCAGAAATTCAGGTACTACACCTTCGACCGAGTCAGTAACAAAAACCTGGTTTGAATAAAGCTGTATCTTATTTTTCTGGATTTCGAAATTGCTTTTAAGTTTGGGAAAGTAAAGTATCCCTGTCAGGTTAAAGGGATAATCAACATTAAGGTGGATATGGAACAATGGTTTTTCATTCATCGGATAAAGATCCTGATAGAACTTGTCATAGTCTTCCTGTTTCAGGTCATTCGGCTTCCTGGTCCACGCAGGCTCCGTATCGTTAATTATGC
>PWYM01000192.1 GCA_003567855.1 Gammaproteobacteria bacterium
AAAAACCGGATCCGGAGTGCGATTTGAATTATATTCCCAACAAGGCGATAAAAAAAGAAATTACGACGGCAGTATGCAATTGTATCGGGTTTGGGTCGAAGAATTCTGCGTTGGTGGTGAGGAAGAACGGTTGATTGCAGGGATGCATGATTGCATGGATGATTGGTCCCGATGGGTATCGGGATGGTTGATTGGATGATTGGTGTGAATGCGGTTTTTAGTCCGTTTCAGCGGGGGTTTCGTGAGCTTCGTTGTAGACTAATTCGAGATCAACTTATAGATTTAAGCTTTTCTCAACGTACTTTTTGATTTAACGGATCGGGACAGTTTCTTCAATTTGATACTATTTAAAAACTCATTAACTAATCAGTGATTTTTTCAGAAATCACCGAGTCAATTATATCGTACCACGGAATGCTCTCAGCTATATCATCTATGATACTATCTATTTCTTTGATTGTTAATTCCCGTCCCTTTTGATCCAGGGCGACTGTTTGAATATCTTCGATATTGAGCGAATAGATTATTTTCTCATAATCTATTTTTTCCTTTTTATTTTTTGTTTTGGTTGTCATTTTTAATCCCTCCTATTAGCAAAGTTTGCAAAATATTCATCTATCTCAGGTCTTAATTCGATGCCCGCTTTTTCAAAACAATCTAACAAATCTTTATATGTGTTATCTCCACCAAGGAAATTCCAAAATTCATCTGCAATCATCAATTCATTTTTAAGATCCAGCATACCTTTGAGTGTCCATCTTTGATAAGGTTCTGGTTCATAGGGGTTATATGGAATTGCGATCAAGGTATCCACCGTAATATTTGGATTATTTGATATAACAATTGCCGCCCATTCAAGAAGCGTACGTTTAAAGTCTTTAAAATTGCTAATATTCGGTTTTGCAGTTTTCAAATCGAACAAATAAATTGAACCGTCATCTTTTTTAAGATATAAATCAACTTTTACGGTTCCGATTTCGTTCAATTGCCCCTTTTTACTGGCTTCTCTTATTTGTTGAATCTCTTTTTCTTTGTCAGGATCAGCACCCACTGAAAGCTGATTCATTATAGACTGAATAGTAGCTTGTGCATTACTATTAATATGTTTTCCCAATTTGTGTTGTGACTCGGAAAATTCGAAATTTAATTTGGCGATTTCGACTGCGACCGGTTCAAAAATTGATGTTCCAAATGTTGTATTCAGAGATTGAATGAAGGAATACAGTGCCATTCGATCTTTTCCTAATAATCGGTAATGAAACGGCATGTTTTTTGATTCAGGGTTGTATTTTTTAAATTTGTTTCTTATACAACTTTTAATTACTTCGATAATTAAGAACTTTTGTTCGGTTGATAGTGCCATTCAGTTTTCTTTTATATGAAATATAATCTCTGAGTAAGCCCCCTTATCCTTTTCCGTCCGATTAAGAACCGGTCTTCTAAATTTATTTATAATCCTCATTCCACTTTTCTCTGCAATGGTTGGATAAAGGTTGAATTTATCATTAGCAACAAGAAGAATGTTGTAATCTTCGGCAAGAATTTTTTTGCAATTTAAAAGCACCTCACTTATACCTTCAACATAAGATTCCCTGGCATCACGCCCCCTTCCTTTGAATAATGGACCTATTTCGAGTTCATCTCTCCTCTCGAAGCCAAATAAATCGTATGCGTATGCATGTTGCTCATGGTAATCAATTAAACCGACATACGGTGGACTTGAAAATATACCTGCAACTTTCTGCTTTTTTATTAATTCTGCAAATTCAGTGTTTCTTTTCTTTAGATCTCCATATATGTCGATAGTTCTTGCATCTCCGGTCAAGCAATATTGATGGGTATTTGTTCTTATTTTGTTAAAATCACTTAACCTCTTTATGGTATCTTTTGAGTACCGATCCCACCATCCTAAGATAGAAAACAATGGCTTACAGATTTTACCATGCTTGGCACAATAATATATTTCACTTATCGGTTCTTTCAATGTTGCGAGGTCTGCATGTGTAGTAGCCCTGCAGGATCGTATTGTTCTACTTAAAATGATGCTAACTACTTTTTTTACATCAGTGTTTTTAATATTTTTAACTCGTTCGAATGTGAAGTCGATTTCCTTCCGGACAGGTTCGAGATACCATTTATCTAGAAATGTTGTCTGTGATTCCTGTAAAAGTCTAATTTTATGTTTTTTAATCAGAGATAAGTAGATATATTTAAAGTATTCAACATGTTCCTTACTATATTCTGTTTCATTGATTTCTTTATTTCTCACTTTATATTTATATTCCGGAGATGGAAAATATTTATTGTTGTACTTGGCTAGTTTATCCGTTAATTCAGCATCGAAATCTTTTATATTTAAATCGGCAATAATTTTTCTTAATGAATTTGTAATATATCTTATCTCATTGTAAAGTAGTTGAAAGTCGTATGTATTTATTTTTACATTGCTTATCAACGCATTGAAAGCGGAAATGTCTATTCCTACAGCATGCATACCAAGCTCGTTGGATTGAACCAGAGTTGTACCACTACCGCAAAATGGGTCAACAATGATATCCCCTTTTTTAAATAGCACTTCTTTTTTGAATTCATCTGTGTGCTCGTCGAGAAAATATTCAACCAGTTGTGGGATGAATTTCCCTTTGTATGGATGGAGACGATGAACATGTTTCGTTGTGTCAACCTCTCTGAGATGATCAAATGAGAGGTGCCAGTTTAGATCCTCACCAAGTATTTTTTTCCATTGAATTTCTCTTTTGCCGCGAAATGAATTGTAGTAACTTAATAGTTCTTTCTTACTTATATATGTTGCGCCATTGTTGGTATATTTTTTAATTCTTCCGTACTGAACTAAATAAGAAATATTGGATGTGCTGATTGATCGATCAAACCGGCAGCTTGCCCATTCGCTTGCTTCTTTTATTGTAAGCAAATCTTTGTCTTTAAAAAGCATATTAATTACTGGTAAGTTTCTGAATTGTCATAAAAATACAAAAATCAAAAGAAATAAAAAAGCCGACCCGGCCCGACCGCCGACTCGGCTTTATCTGTTTTTCGACAATCGTACCGCCTCTCTCAAACATCCGATCAATCAATCATTCAATCGATCCATCGCTTAGATGGAGGCCATCTCCCTTCGCGATTTCCGTCACGCAGATGGTCTCCATCTTGCCCGCTCTCACGAACATCCGCTTGTTGCGCCGCAATTGAAGCATTTGTAACAACTGCCGCTCCGCACCATAATGCTGCCGCAGTCGTGGCAGGAGG
>PWYM01000281.1 GCA_003567855.1 Gammaproteobacteria bacterium
GCGAGCGGGCCGTATCCGGCGGCGCTGAAACGCCGGGTCGGCGGCCGCCTCGGGCATCTGGGTAACGAGCAGGCGGCCGACCTCGTCGCCGGCGTCGACCGCGACCGGCTGCAGTGGCTGGTCGGCGTGCACCTGTCCGAGCAGAACAACACCCCGGAGCATGCCGGAACCCGGCTGACCGCGGCGCTCGCCGACGGCGCCGACCGCATCCGGCTGGCCGACCAGTCCAACGGGCTTGACTGGCACGAGCTGGTCTGACGCTCCAGCGCTCGGCGGGGCGGTGATGCCGCGCGTACGCGCGTCGCTGCGGTGCAATATCGCGTCCGCCGCGACGCGCTGCTGTCAACCCTGCCCGCGTGTGCTAGCTTCCCAAGCGTGCCGGCTCGAACGCCCCTATAAGAATTTACACGGCCGGTACCGGCGGCCAGGTCCGCCATCGCGGTACATCCGGATGCCCGACCCGCGCCGGTCTGCGCCACGGGCGGCACCAAGGGGGAGCAGCATGACCGGGCAATCATTCCTCGAGCCGCGCCGAACCGTCGCGGCAATCCTCGTAATGCTGACGGCCATGCTGTGCCTGGCGGTGTTGTTGCCGGCCACGGCCGTCGCGTCAGACGGCCTGCGTACCACCGATGACCCGCGACGCGTGCCGCTGCCGCCGCGCGACGACAGTGATGCGCCCGTCACCGTGATCCGCGGCGGTACGCTCCTCGATGGCACCGAGGGCATGCAGCCGCTGGCCGACGCCGTGGTCGTGATGCGCGGAGACACCATAGTGTCCGCCGGCGCTGCGAATGAAGTCGACGTGCCGACCACCATAGACTACGAAATCGATGCGGCGGGGCTTTACATCATCCCGGGCCTGATCGACCTGCACGTGCATTTCACGCAGCAGTACGGTGACGACTTCACCCGCTACACCGACTCCGATGCGGCCGCGGCGATCCGCGGTGTCATCAAGACCGGCCAGCTTCTCGACGCCGGCATCACCGCGGTACGCGACGTCGGTACCCGCAACGACGTCGCCAAGAAGGTCAAGGAAGCGGTACAGCGCCGGCTCATCGACGGGCCACGCGTGTACTGGAGCGGGCCGATCATCGCTTCGCGCAGCGGTCACGCCGACGAGATCACCTCGACCGCCACCGGTCGCCCGCGCGCCGATGACCGCAGTCACAGCGTGCGGGTCGCGACGGGTCCCTGGGACTGGCGACTCGCCGTGCGCGAGCAGATCCGCCAGCACGTCGACGCGATCAAGATCACGGCGCCCTTCACGCGCGAGGAAATCGCCGCCGCCGTCGACGAGGCGCACATGCACGGTATCCCGGTCACCGGCGATACCTTCGGGCGCTACACGGTCTGGGCGGCCGAGGCCGGCATAGACAGCATCGAACATCCGCTGGACATGTCCAGCGACGTGATCCGTGCGATGGCCGACAACGGCACTGACTTCGTACCGACGCTGACCGCGTTCTACAACGTCATCGAGTACGGTTACCCGCCGGCGGGCATCCCGGCCGGCGGGTTTTTCTACACCTTCTCGCGGCGTTTCGAACTCGACCACGAGCAGCACCTCGAGATGGTCGGGCTCGCGCATCGCTCGGGTGTGCGCATCGGCGTGGGTTCCGACATCCCGTTCGAGAACGAGTGGCGCTACCCCGAGGACTACTACACCGAGCTCGGACTGCTGCGCGACGCGGGATTGACCGATCGCGACGTGTTCGAATCGGCCACGCGCATCGGCGCCGAGATCCTGAAAATGGCCGATCGCCTCGGCACGGTCGAGACCGGCAAGCTCGCCGATCTGCTCATCGTGGCCGCGAATCCGCTCGACGACATACAGCACCTGCGAGAGGTGCGCTGGGTAATCGCAGATGGACGCGTCGTGCGTACGCCTGACGATTTTCGCTGAGGCAGGCGCGCGGTGATCGAGGGTGGCGTGCGCTACAAGTAAGCTGGTGATCCGGTAGAATACCGTGCTCCCGGGCCGGTGCGCGTGCGCACCGGCCGCGTCTTTTCCGGATCCGCACCGCGATGCTCAAGCTAGCCGGGCCCGCCGCCCTGTCCGATTTCCGGCGCGACAAGCTGCTCGCGCGCCTGCGTGGCCACTGCCCGGCGATCGGCGCCGTGCACGCGGCATACGAGTACTACGTCGCGACGAACGACGACGTCGACGCCGAAACGCGCGCGCGGCTGGCCGCGCTGCTCGCGACGGACCCCGACATCGAAGCCGCGCCGTCGGCGGGCGTGCTCGCACGCTGGGTCGTGCCGCGCCTGGGCACGATCTCGCCGTGGACGTCGAAGGCCACCGACATCGCGCGCGGCTGCGGACTCACCATGGTCGACGCGCTGACGCGTGGCGTGCGCTACGAGCTCGAGGTCGACGGCCAGCCCGACGCGTCGGCACTGGCCGCGGCAACCGTCGAGCTGCACGACCGCATGACCGAGTCGCTGCTCGCCGCGCCCCCGACGGCCGATGCACTGTTCGGCCATGCAGCGCCAGGCCCGCTTGCGCACGTGCCGCTCGGCCGTGACGGCCGCGCCGCGCTGGTCACCGCCGACCTCGAGCTCGGACTTGCGCTGTCGCCGGACGAGATCGACTACCTCGCCGACGCTTTCGATCGCCTCGGCCGCGATCCGACCGACGTCGAACTGATGATGTTCGCGCAGGCCAATTCCGAGCACTGCCGCCACAAGATCTTCAACGCCGACTGGGTCATAGACGGTGCGCCGCAGCCGCGCTCGCTGTTCGCGATGATCCGCCACACCCACGCGTGCGCGCCCGACGGCGTGCTGTCGGCGTACTCGGACAACGCCGCGGTGATCGAGGGCGCGCCGGCGCGGCGCTTTTTCGCGACGCCCGGCGACCGCGTCTACCGCGGCGTGGACGAACCCGTGCACATCCTGCTGAAGGTCGAGACGCACAACCACCCGACCGCGATATCGCCGCACCCGGGCGCGGCGACCGGCGCCGGCGGCGAGATCCGCGACGAGGGCGCGACCGGCCTCGGCGCGCGGCCCAAGGCGGGACTCACGGGGTTTTCGGTGTCGCACCTGTGCCTGCCCGACGCGACGCGCCGGTGGGAGTTCGACGCCGGGCGGCCCGGGCGCATCGCGAGCGCGCTCGAGATCATGCTCGAGGGGCCGATCGGGGCGGCGTCCTTCAACAACGAGTTCGGGCGCCCGGCACTCGGCGGCTACTTCCGGAGCTTCCAGCAGCGCACCGATGATCCGGCGGTGACTCGCGGCTACCACAAGCCGATCATGATCGCCGGCGGCCTCGGCAACGTGCGCCCGGCGCACGTGCACAAGCGAGAGGTGCCGGTTGGCGGGCGCATCGTCGTGCTCGGCGGCCCGGCGATGCTGATCGGTCTCGGCGGCGGTGCGGCGTCGTCGCGCGGCAGCGGCCAGGCCGACGAGACGCTGGACTTCGCATCGGTGCAGCGTGACAACCCCGAGATCCAGCGTCGCGCGCAGGAGGTCATCGACCGCTGCTGGGCGCTCGGCGACGACAACCCCATCGCGCTGATCCACGACGTCGGCGCGGGCGGCCTGTCGAACGCGGTGCCCGAGGCGGTCGACCACAGCCACCGCGGCGGGCGCGTCGACCTGCGCGCGGTGCCCAACGCCGAATCCGCGATGAGCCCGATGGAGATCTGGTGCAACGAGGCGCAGGAGCGCTACGTGCTCGTGATCCCGCCGGATCGGCTCACGGAGTTCGCCGCGATCTGCGGGCGCGAACGCTGCCCGTGGGCCGACATCGGCGAGATCACCGACGACGGGCTGCTCGAGGTCAGCGATCCGCTGCTCGGCGACACGCCGGTCGCGCTGCCGATGCAGGTGCTGCTCGGCAAGCCGCCGAAGATGACGCGCGACGTGCGCCGCCCGGCGCCGGTGGCCTTCCCGCCGCGTCCGGCGCTTTCGGGGGTGGACGTCGGTGAGGCGCTGACAGAAGTGCTCGCGCATCCAACCGTCGCCGACAAGTCCTTCCTGATCCACATCGGCGATCGCACCGTTGGTGGCCTGAGCGTGCGCGACCCGCTGGTCGGACCGTGGCAGGTGCCGGTCGCCGACTGCGCGGTGACCAGCGCCGGCTTCGACGGCCATACCGGCGAGGCGATGGCGATAGGAGAACGCTCGCCGGTCGCGCTGCTGTCGGCGCCGGCATCGGGCCGGCTCGCGGTCGCCGAGGCGGTGACCAACATCGCCGCCGCCGACGTGCGCCGCCTCGCCGACATCCGGCTGTCGGCGAACTGGATGGCCGCGGCCGGGTGGGGCGACGAGGACATCGCGCTCTACGACACCGTGCAGGCGCTCGGCGAGTCGCTGTGCCCGGCGCTCGGCATCGCGATCCCGGTCGGCAAGGATTCGCTGTCGATGCGCACCGCGTGGCGCGACGATGATGGGGACGCCCGCGAGGTCGTCGCACCGATGTCGGTGATCATCTCGGCGTTCGCGCCGGTCGCCGACGTGCGCCGCAGTCTCACGCCGCAGCTGCGCACCGATGCCGGCGACACGCGGCTGCTGCTCGTGGACCTGTCCGACGGCGCCGACCGCCTCGGCGGTTCGGTGCTCTGCGAGGTGCTCGGCACGCCCGGCGGTGCACCGGCCGATCTCGACGACGCGTCGCGGCTGAAGGCGTACTTCGACGCACTCGTCGAGTTGCGCAACCGCGGCGACGTGCTCGCCTGCCACGACCGTTCCGACGGCGGGCTGGTGGTGACCTGCGTGGAAATGGCGTTTGCCGGCGGTTGCGGGTTTGCGGTCACGCTGCCCGGCGGGCGCGACGCGCTGGCCGCGCTGTTCGCCGAGGAACCCGGCGCGGTACTGCAGGTGCCGGCCGCGTCGGTCGACGACGTGCGCGCGGTGTTCGCGCGCCACGGTCTGCCCGAGCGCTGCGTCGTCGACATCGGCACGCCCGAGGCGGGCACGCGGGTGCGGATCACGCAAGACGGACGCGCGCTCGTCGACACCGACCGCGTGACACTGCGCGCGCACTGGTCGGAGACGACCTGGCGCATGCAGGCGCTGCGCGACAATCCCGCCTGCGCCGACGAGGCGCGGGCCGCAATGCTCGACGCCGATGACCCCGGCCTGTCACCGCTGCTGACCTTTGAGCCGCAGGCGCCTGCGATCACCGGAGGTGCGCGGCCGCGCGTCGCGGTGCTGCGCGAGCAGGGCGTCAACTCGCACGTCGAGATGGCCGCGGCCTTCGACCGCGCCGGGTTCGACGCCGTCGACGTACACATGAGCGAGCTGCTTGCCGGTGGGGGCACGCTCGACGGCTACCGCGGCCTGGTGGCATGCGGCGGGTTTTCGTACGGCGACGTGCTCGGTGCCGGGCGCGGCTGGGCGAACTCCATCCTGTTCGATGCGCGCGCCCGCGACATGTTCGAGCGCTTCTTCCACGACCCCGATACCTTCGCGCTCGGCGTCTGCAACGGCTGCCAGATGCTCGCCGCGCTGTCGGCGCTGATTCCGGGCACCGCGCACTGGCCGCGCTTCGAGCGCAACCGTTCCGAGCAGTTCGAGGCCCGGCTGTCGCTGGTGGAAGTGATGCCGTCGCGTTCGCTGCTGCTCGATGGCATGACCGGGTCACGGCTGCTGATCGCGACCTCGCACGGCGAGGGCAGGGCGGTGTTCGCCGACGATGCGGCCCGGGCGGCGGCGGGCGCGTCCGGGCAGGTGGCGCTGCGCTACGTCGACAACCACGGGCGGCCCGCCGAGCAGTATCCGGCCAACCCCAACGGCTCGCCCGACGGCATCAGCGGGCTGTGCAACGAGGACGGCCGGGTGACGATCATGATGCCGCACCCCGAGCGCGTGTTCCGCACCGTGCAGCACTCGTGGCACCCGCCGCGCGACGCCGACGACGGCCCGTGGATGCAGCTGTGGTACAACGCCCGCCGGCTCGCCGGCTGAGCGCCGCCCGGCGTCAGCTCGCGGCGTTGGCGAGCGCCGGGATATCGGCGGCGCGCATCCAGCACGCGTGGAAGCCGGACGGCACGCGCCGCGGGAGGTGTACGCGTGCGACCGGCCCGGCACCCAGATCACGCGCGTCGAAGACCTGCAGCTGCTGCGTGCGGTCGCGCTCGTTCCACGCGAACGCGACGACATAGCCGTCGTCCTCGGCCTGCGCGTCATCGGCCGGCGCAAACCACGGCTCTGAATACCACATCGCGTCGTGGCCGTCGGTCCATGCCGCGAGGCATTCGCCGGTGTCGGTGTCGAACTTGCGCAGCCCGGTCCAGCGCAGGATCTGCGGGTGGTGGTCTACGAGGTAGCCGTAGCGCGTGCGCCGCCCGGTATGACCGGCGTTCAGCGATGGGAACTCGACGTTCAGGTCCGGGTTCAGCGGCATCTCGCGCGCTTCGCCGGTGCGCAGGTTCATGCGCCAGCACCACAGTCGCGCGTCCATCACCAGCACCGCAATGTTGCGCGCGGTGCGCTGCGGGTCGATGTCGCCTTTGCGGTCGCGCACGGGCATGTAGCGGCACGCGACCATCACGACCTCGTCGCCTTCTTCCCACGCATTGACCGTGTGATAGAGAAAGCACGGCGAGAACTCGAACCAGCGCAGCTCGTCGGGGCTGCCGTGGCGCGGGATCACGCCGAAGCGCGTTGGCATTTCGGGGTGGAAGTCCAGCTTGTGCCGGCCGTGGCGCATCGCGTCGGGATCGTGCAGCAGCGGCAGGTCGTGGAGGATCGAGTAGTGCTCGGTGATCGCCATGTCGTGGGGCAGGCGCGGGCCGGGTAGCGGAATGGGCGCCTGGTGCACGAGCTGCCCGTTGCGGTCGACGACGCCGTAGCTCATGTACGGCGCCTCGTGCCAGTAGTCGAAGAACATGAGTTCGCCGGTGTGCTCGTCGACCTTGGGATGTGCCGAGACGCCACCGCCGGGGCCGGTGTCGTAAGGCAGCCGACCACGCGTCTCGAGCGTGACCGGGTCGAGTTCATAGACGCCGCCGGACATGTACCAGGTCGCGAGCGCGCGCCCGGCGTGACCGATCACGTCGGTGTTGGCGGTGTCCTTGAGCGGCTTGTCGTCGCGGCCCTTGAGCGTCTCCATGATGCCCCAGTGGGTCGCACGCCCGGCGCGGTCTTCGGCCTGCCAGCCCTCGGTGCGTACCCAGCGGTTGCGGTAGACGACGCGACCGCGTTCGAAGTGCGCGGCGTGGATCATGCCGTCGCCGTCGAAGGGGTGGTAGCGGCCCTGCGGCGCGAAGCGCGGGTTGGGCCCGTTGCGCAGGTACACGCCGCTGAGGTCTTCAGGGATCTGGCCGGTGACCGGGAGGTCGTCCCAGACCGACTCGTCGGCGACCGGGGCGAACGGCCCCATCAGCTGCGGGCCGTAGTCGGTGCCGAACGGGGCGTCGGAATCCGGCGCAATGACGGGCTTGTTCGGTCGCGGGTCTGCGCTCATCGGTACGCTCCTCGCCGCGCCGGCGAGCGCGGCCAATCCTGAGTCTCTTTATGCAAGTCTACCTCAGGCACGGGGATCGGGCCAGCCCCCGGCACCCCTGGCGACAGGGCCATGCAGGGGCGCCGGGACGGTCGCCGGCCATCAGGGCGGTACGGGGTGCGTTCTGGCGCGGTCCGCGGGGTGCGGGGTGGTCGGGCGGGTCAGCGCGTATTGCTGCCGACCACCCGCGGGCGCGCGTGGCGCGCGGACTCGCGCGCGAAGAAGCGGCGCATCTTCAGCGTGCGCTCGAGCTTGCGGCGGCGGACGTAGATCTGGTGGAGCAGGTCGCGGATGACCTCGAGCAGTACCGCCGCGGCGTCGGGGTCGAACTCGGGCAGGCGGTCGTCGCCGTCGGTGCCGAACAGCACCTCGCGCAGCTTCGAGTGCAGCGCGTCGTCGAGATCGACCAGCTCGCGGATCTCCTCGAGCGTGTCGTACATCTTCAGTCGACCGGTCTCGCCGAGGTCGGCGAACGCGGCCCGCGCGGTGCGCCGGCACATCGACGCGAACGCGTTGTAGCACTCGCCGGCGTGGCACAGCAGTGCTTCGCGGAACAACCGCTCGACGGGGCGTGGCAGGTAGCTGAACGGGAAACGTTCGGCGACGCGCTCGACCTCCTGGCCGGGGCCTGCGAGTTCGACGATGTCGGCCTCGATGCGGCGCACGCTGAAGCGCAGGAAGCGCGGTACACCGCAGGCGTCGCAGTGGAACACCGCGCCGATGCGCCGCGGCTTGCGCGCCTTGAGTTCAGCAAGCGACGGGACCGCGACCGGCGTAATGTGCGCGACGGCATGACAGTGCGGACACGCCCTGTCGAGCAGCTGCACCGGCGGTGCGTGCAGTCCCTGTTCCGAAATCGCCCACATGTGCATCCCCCCGTGTCGCCGCGAGTCTAGCCGAGCGCGCACGACCTTCGGGGAGAAACGCCCGGCGTTGCCGCAAACAGGGAAAACATTCCCGCGTGGCGCGGCGGTGCCGCCGCGTCAGGCCTCCAGCCGCCGGTAGCGGATGCGGTGCGGCTGGTCGGCGTCGGCGCCGCGGCGGCGCCTGTAGTCGGCGGCGTAGTCGGCGAAATTGCCCTCGAACCAGACCACCTCGCTGTTGCCCTCGAACGCGAGGATGTGGGTGGCGATGCGGTCGAGGAACCAGCGGTCATGCGAGATGACCATCGCGCAGCCGGGGAAATCGAGCAGCCCCTCTTCGAGCGCACGCAGGGTCTCGACGTCGAGGTCGTTGGTCGGCTCGTCGAGCAGGATGAAATTGCCGCCGGTGCGCAGCACCTTGGCGAGATGCACGCGGTTGCGCTCGCCGCCCGACAGCAGGCCGATCTTCTGCTGCTGCGATGCGCCCCGAAAGTTGAAACGCCCGACGTAAGCGCGCGACGGCGTCTCGTAGTTGCCGACCTGCAGCACGTCCTGGCCGTTGGAGATTTCCTCCCAGACGGTCTTGCCGTCGTCGAGGTCCTGGCGTGACTGGTCGACGTAGGCCATCTTCACCGTCTCGCCGAGGCGCACCGCGCCGCTGTCGGGCTCGACCTGGCCGGTGATCATCCGGAACAGCGTCGTCTTGCCGGCGCCGTTGGGCCCGATGATGCCGACGATCGCGCCCGGCGGCACCGCGAAGCTCAGATCCTCGAACAGCACCTTGTCGCCGTAGGCCTTGGAGACACCGTTGAGCTCGGCGACGACGTCGCCGAGGCGCGGGCCGGGCGGGATGTAGATCTCGTTGGTCTCGGCACGCTTCTGGTAGTCCTGCGATGCGAGCTCCTGGAAGCGGTTCAGGCGCGCCTTGTTCTTGCTCTGGCGCCCCTTGGGGTTCTGGCGCACCCACTCGAGTTCGGCCTGCATCGCCTTGCGGCGCGCGTCTTCCTGCTTCTCCTCGGTCGCGAGCCGCTGTTCCTTCTGCTCCAGCCACGACGAGTAGTTGCCCTGCCACGGGATGCCGTGGCCGCGGTCGAGCTCCAGGATCCAGCCGGCGACGTTGTCGAGGAAGTAGCGGTCATGGGTGACCGCGACGACGGTGCCGGGGTATTCCTCGAGGAAGCGCTCGAGCCATGCGACGCTCTCGGCGTCGAGGTGGTTGGTCGGCTCATCGAGCAGCAGCATGTCGGGGGCCGACAGCAGCAGCCGGCACAGCGCGACGCGCCGGCGCTCACCGCCCGACAGCTTCGATACGTCGGCGTCCCACGGTGGCAGGCGCAGCGCCTCGGCGGCGACCTCGAGCTTGCGCTCGAGGTTGTGCGCGTCGGCGGCCTGCAGGCGGTTTTCGAGGTCGGCCTGTTCGGCGGCGAGGGCGTCGAAATCGGCGTCGGGCTCGGCATAGGCCGCGTAGACCGCTTCCAGCCGCTGCTGCACGTCGATCAGCTCGGCGAGCCCTTCCTCGACGTTGCCGCGCACGTCCTTGGACGCGTCGAGCTCGGGTTCCTGCGACAGGTAGCCGATCTTGATGCCCGGCTGCGGCCGCGCCTCGCCCTCGATCTCGGTGTCGATGCCGGCCATGATCCTCAGCAGCGTCGACTTGCCGGCCCCGTTGAGGCCGAGCACGCCGATCTTCGCGCCGGGAAAGAAAGACAGCGAGATGTCCTTGAGTATGTATCGCTTGGGCGGCACGATCTTGGCCACCCGGTTCATCGTGTAGACGTACTGCGCCATGGTGTTCGGTGCTGCTCCGGGTCGCAAAGGGCGGCAATTATCGCGGTTCGGGGGCGCCGTGGCCACCGCCCGGGGTGAAGCGCCGGCCGCGCCCGGCTAGACTGGCGCCGACGCGCCGCCGGCGCGCCACGCATCAATGCCCGGATACACGCATGCACCAGCCGATCGAATCCACCGACATCGCCCCCGGCACGCCGCTGCTGGTCTCGGGGCCGGAGATCGCCGCCTACGGCTTCGGTGACCCGCATCCGTTCGGTACCGATCGCCACGAGGCCTTCATGCGCGCGCTGCGCGCCGCCGGGCTCATCGACCGCGTCGCCCATCTGCAGCCACGGCGTGCCACGCGCGACGAACTCGAGCTGTTTCACACCGCAGCCTATGTCGATCTCGTCGAGCGCCGCTCGCGCGAAGGGCGCGGTTACCTCGATGGCGGTGACACGCCAGCGGTGCCGGGCATCTACGACGCCGCATGCTGGGTCGTCGGCGCGACGCTGCGCGCATGCGAGCAGGTGCTGCGCACCGGCGGCAGCGCCTTCGTGCCGATCGCCGGCCTGCACCACGCGAGCCGTGCGTCGGCGGCGGGCTTCTGCGTGTTCAACGACTGCGGCATCGCCGCCGAGTGGCTGCGCGCGCGCCACGGCCTGCGCCGCATCGCCTACGTCGACATCGACGCGCACCACGGTGACGGCGTGCACTACGCGTTCGAGGACGACCCGGACCTGATCTTCGCCGACACCCACGAGGACGGGCGCTACCTCTATCCCGGCACTGGCGCCCGCACCGAGACCGGGCGCGGCGCCGCCGCCGGCACCAAGCTCAACCTGCCGCTGCCGCCCGGCGCCGGCGACGCCGAGTTTTTCGCCGCGTGGGACGAGATAGAGGCGCACCTCGACGCGCTGAGGCCGGAGTTCATCCTGTTCCAGTGCGGCGCCGACAGTCTCGCCGGTGACCCGATCACGCACCTGCGGTTCACCGAGGCCGCGCACGCACATGCGGCCCGCCGGCTCGTCGCGCTGGCGCGCCGCCACGCGGGCGGACGGCTCGTCGCGACCGGCGGTGGCGGCTACAACCGCGACAACCTCGGTCGCGCGTGGAGTGCCGTCGTCGACGCGTTCGTCACCGCCGCCGGGGACGCCTGAACGGCGCCGGTGCGCGCCGGCCCGATGATAGAATCGTGATCTTTGCCGGGTGCCCGGGATGGCGCCTTCCACCGCGACGCACGGAGTGTCCACGATGTTCAGCGCCGACATGAAGATCGCCGGGTTCGATCCCGAGCTGCAGCAGGCCATAGAAGCCGAAAACCTCCGCCAGGAGGAACACCTCGAGCTGATCGCGTCGGAGAACTACGCGAGCCCGCGGGTGCTCGAGGCGCAGGGCACCGTGCTCACCAACAAGTACGCCGAGGGCTACCCGGGCAAGCGCTATTACGGCGGCTGCGAGCATGTAGACGTCGCCGAGCGGCTGGCGATCGCGCGCGCGTGTGAACTGTTCGGCGCCGACTACGCGAACGTGCAGCCGCACTCGGGCTCGCAGGCCAACGCCGCGGTCTACCTCGCGCTGCTCAAGCCGGGCGACACGATCCTCGGCATGAGCCTCGATCACGGCGGCCACCTCACCCACGGCGCCAAGCCGAACTTCTCGGGCAAGCTCTTCAACGCCGTGCAGTACGGCATCGACGAGGCCACCGGCCAGATCGACTACGAGCGCGTCGCCGCGCTCGCCACCGAGCACCGCCCGAAGATGATCATCGGCGGGTTCTCGGCGTACTCGCGCGTCGTCGACTGGGCGCGTTTTCGCGAGATCGCCGACAGTGTCGGCGCCTGGCTCGTCGTCGACATGGCGCACGTCGCGGGCCTCGTCGCCGCGGGCGTCTATCCCAACCCGGTGCCTTACGCCGATGCGGTCACGACCACCACGCACAAGACGCTGCGCGGTCCGCGAGGCGGCATGATCCTCGCGCGCGAAAACGAGACGCTGACGAAGAAGTACAACTCGCTGGTGTTCCCGGGCACGCAGGGTGGCCCGCTGATGCACGTGATCGCCGCAAAGGCGGTCGCGTTCCTCGAGGCGCTGCAGCCGGAATTCCGTGACTACCAGCAGCAGGTGGTCGCCAATGCCCGGGTGCTTGCGAAGACGCTGATCGAGCGCGGCTACGACATCGTCTCCGGCGGCACCGACAACCACCTGGTGCTGCTGAGCCTGGTCGGCCGCGACCTCACCGGCAAGGACGCCGAGGCTGCGCTCGGCCGCGCCAACATCACCGTGAACAAGAACACCGTGCCCAACGACCCGCGCTCGCCGTTCGTCACCAGCGGCCTGCGCATGGGCACGCCGGCGGTCACCACCCGCGGCTTTCGCGAGGACGAGACCGCGCGGATGGGCCACTGGATCGCCGACGTGCTCGACAGCCCGGACGACGACGCGGTGCGCACGCGCGTACGCGACGAGGTCGTCACGCTGTGCTCACGGTTCCCGGTCTACCCGTGACCGACTGCTGATCCGGACCGGGCCCGATGCACTGCCCCTTCTGCGGCCACGACGAGACCAAGGTCATCGACTCGCGGCTCGCGGGGGAGGGGCGACAGGTGCGACGGCGGCGCGAGTGCACCGCCTGCAGCGAACGCTTCACGACCTTCGAAACCCCGGAGCTGGTCGCGCCGCGGCTGGTCAAGCGCGATGACCGCCGCGAGCCCTTCGACGAGGCGAAGCTGCGCGCCGGGATGCTGCGGGCGCTGGAAAAGCGCCCGGTCGCGATGGAGGACGTGGAAGCGGCACTCGCGCGCATCGTGCACCGCATGCAGACGATGGGCGAGCGCGAAATCCCGTCCAGCCGCGTCGGTGACCTCGTGATGGAAGCGCTGCGCGGGCTCGACGAGGTCGCCTACGTGCGGTTTGCGTCGGTCTACCGCAGCTTCCAGGACATCACCGAGTTCGAGCGCGAGATCTCGCGCCTGCAGCGGCTGCCGCACCCCGACGATCCCGAAACCCAACTGCCGCTGCTGCCCGAAGACCCGCGGCGGGATTCGTGACCGGCACCGAAGACGCCGGCTGGATGGCACTCGCGCTGCGGCTTGCACGCCGCGGGCTGTTCGGCACCGACCCGAACCCGCGCGTCGGCTGCGTGCTCGTGCGCGACGGTACGGTCGTCGCCGAGGGTTGGCACGCGCGCGCCGGCGCACTGCACGCCGAGGCGATGGCCCTGGCCGCGGCAGGCGGGCGCGCTGCCGGCGCGACGGCGTACGTGAGCCTGGAGCCGTGCAGCCATTACGGGCGCACGCCGCCATGCGCCGATGCGCTGGTCGCCGCGCGCGTCGCCCGCGTCGTCTACGCGCTCGACGACCCGGACCCGCGCGTCGCCGGGCGCGGCGCCGCGGCACTGGCCGCGGCCGGCATCGCGGTGACGGGCGGCGTGCTCGCCGCCGACGCGACCGAGCTCAACGCCGGCTTCATTCACCGGGTCACGAAGGGTCGGCCGTTCGTGCGGGTGAAGCTTGCCGCGAGCCTCGACGGGCGCACCGCGATGGCCGACGGCGAAAGCCAGTGGATCACCGGGCCGGCCGCGCGCGACGACGTGCAGTACTGGCGCGCGCGCAGCGGCGCGGTACTCGTCGGCAGCGGGACCGCGCTCGCCGACGACCCGCGGCTCGACGTGCGCCGCGCGGATCTTGCGGACCGCTGCCTGCAGCCGCTGCGCGCGGTCGTGGACTCGTCGCTGCGACTGCCGCCGCACGCGCGGCTGATCGGCCGCGACGGCCGGGCGGTGGTGTTCACCGCCGCGGCCACCGACACGCCCGCCGCACGCGCACTGCAGGCCGCGGGCGCGACGCTGCGCGGGGTCGACGCCGATGCCGGCGGCTGTGCACTCGACGCCGTGCTTGCCGGGCTCGCCGAGCTCGGCGCCAACGAGGTGCTGGTCGAGGCCGGGCCGCGGCTGGCCGGCGCGCTGGCACGCGCCGGACTCGTCGACGAATGGCTGCTGTA
>PWYM01000111.1 GCA_003567855.1 Gammaproteobacteria bacterium
ACTTTCCGCCGATCCTTGCTTCGCTGCCGATCAGGGAACGACGCGGCGACGCGTCTGTCGTCGATGTCTCCGAACTCTACCTGGAAGACCATCCCGCGTTTTCGCTGACGCCGGAACAGCGAGACGAGTTCAGCGTCAAGAACCACGACCGGGATCGCACCTGGCTCGAATGGGTCCGCGCCTTTCCCGAGAACATCGAGATCCGGGTGGTACGCAGCTACAACGCTGATAACCCGCCGACCTGGTCGCGCGGCTGGGAGATCCACAACGTAGGCTCCGCGGTACGCGGACGTACGATCTCTTACGAGGTCAACCATTCCATGGTGCTGCTGCCCGAGGAACCGATGCGCCCCCGTTATCACGACGAGCGCGTGGGCTACCTGAACTCGCGGCACCTTGACTACTCCTCCGACTTCCAGGGCGTGCGGCCCCGCGCGTTCATCCGCCGTTATCGACTGGAACCGAAAGACCCCGACGCGATTGCCCGCGGCGAATTGAGCGAGCCGGTCCGACCTTGGGTCTGGTACATCGACCCGGCCACGCCGGAATGGATCCGGCCCTACGTCAAGGAGGGCATCCTCGAATGGAACGCGGGCTTTGAACTCGCCGGTTTCAAGGACGCGATCGAGGTGCGCATGGCGCCGACCGAGGAGGAAGACCCCGAGTTCAGCCTGCTCGACGCACGTTATTCCGTGGTCCGCTGGGTCGCCACCACCGAGCGCTCCGCGAACGCCGGCGCCGACGTCGTCGACCCGCGCTCCGGCGAGGTGATCCGCGCCCACATGAACTGGTACCACGCGATGGAGGAACGCGAGCGCTGGTGGAGCATCTCGCAGATGGCGGGGTGGAACCCCGATTTCCGTCGCAGCCGCCTCAGCGACCGCGACATGGGCGAGGCCGTGCGGGCGACGATCTCTCACGAGAAGGCCCATGCCGTCGGCCTCTACCACAACCAGCGCGCCAACTGGACGCACCCGGTGGAGTCACTGCGTGATGCCGACTACGTCGCCGAGCACGATCACTCCTCGTCCACGGTGGGGCGTACGCGTCGCAACTACGTCGCCCAGCCCGGCGATGACGTTCCGCCCGAGCGGCGCATTGGCGCCTGGGACAAGTTCGCGGTGATGTGGGGCTACCGGCCGGTGCCCGGCGCACAGTCCGCCGACGAGGAATGGGAGGTGATCAGCCAGTGGGTTGCAGACCATGCCGATGACCCGCGCCACCGCTTCGGGATGCCGATATTCGGCATCGATGTCGAATGGGACCCGTTCCGCATGACCGAGGGTCTGGGTGACGACCCGGTCCGCGCTGCCGAATACGGGATGAAGAACCTCAAGCGCCTTGCCGACAACCTGCTTGAATGGCTGGTCGAGGAGGACGATGACTACTACGAGCTCGAGAACTTCCACCTGCAGCTGCTGACGCAGTGGAACCGCTTCGCCGAGCACGCCGCCGCCCACATCGGCGGGTCGGAGACCCACCTCAAGCGCTTCGGCGAGGAAGGCTGGGTGTACACGCCGATCGAGCGCGACGCGCAGCTGCGCGCGATGCGCTTCATCGACGAGCACGTGCTCGCGGTCCCCGAATGGGCGCTGGACCTCGAAGTGCTGCGTCGCCTCGAGCATGCCGGTGCCGTCGAACGCATCCGCGCCTACCAGGCGTTGGCGGTCGAGCGCCTGCTCAACCACGCGCGGCTGGCACGGCTGATCGAACACGAGGCCTTCTTCGGCGATGACGCGTACCGCCCGGCCGACATGCTCGATGACACGCGTGCGATGGTGTGGCGCGAAGTGCTCGACGGCGAGGCGACCAGCGCCTGGCGGCGCAACCTGCAGCGCGCGTGGCTCGACCAGGCGCATCACCTGCTGCACGAGGCCGAGTCGGAGACGTTCACGCCGCCGCCGTCGGGCAACCTGCGCGTCACCTACATGGACGACCCGCCGCTGAACGCCGCGCTGCACATCGGTCAGTCCGACATCCGCCCGCTGATCCGTGACCAGCTTCACCTGCTGCGCGACGAACTCGAGGCAGCGCTTGACGCGGCCCCGGACCGCAACAGTCGCATCCACATCCGCGATGCGCTGGTGCGGATCGACGCCGCACTCTAGACGGCACCGGCGGCGGCGACCGGGGTCGGTCGCCGCCGCCATTGACCGTGTTGATCAGTGCCGGCCGGGCTCCCGGGTCGGCGTCACGTCGAAGGCGATGCTCAGCCGTACGCCCTGATGGCTCGGCACGGTGCCGTGCCACATGTACGACGGAAACAGCACCAGGTTGCCGGGCGCCGCGGGTATGCGCCGCCGTGGCCCCGCTCCGGGCTGACTGAACGGCGGCGCCCCCAGTTCGAGCGCGCCGCCGGGCCCGTCGCCCGGATCCCGCGGCGGTACATCCACGTAATACGCCGAACTGATCCAGCCCTCGGGATGAATGTGGCTGACGTGGCGGCCGCCCGGCTGCAGACGCACCGACCACACCGATGCAGGCACCGCGGCCGGATCACGCCGCGCGTAAAGCGGATGCGTGGCGTCAGCCGGCATCGCCTCGATGTAGGCGCGTATCGCCGGGCGGATGATCCCGAAAAACGCCTGCACGACCGGGTCGTCGACGAAACGCAGATCCACGTGTGTCTGCGTGCCGAGCTTCAGCGACTGGTCGAGCGGATGCGCACGCACCTGGTGCAGCCGCTCGAGCCGCTCGCGCAGCACGGCGTTGTAGGCCTCGATGCTGTCGAACCCTTCCGGGGGCGACAGGCGATACACGCACGCCATGCGCTCGAAATCGAGCAGACGTTCATACTCCGGATCACCGAGCTGGCGCAACGCGTCGCAGCGCATCGCGAGCCAGAACTGCTGCGACGGCTGTCGTGCGAGCGCCTCGTCGATGAGGGGTAACGATTTCTCGGCGAGGCCGCTCATCAACCGTGCCTGCACGGCCACCACCCGGACAGCCGGGTCGGCGGGCGCAAGCACCAAGGCATGCTCGGCCGCGGACAGCGCGGCGGGCGCCTGCCCAAGGTCGATGTGCAGACTGACACACTCGCAACGCGTCGCGGCGCTGACTCCATGGCGGGCTTCAGCCATAGACAGAGCCCGGGAAGCCGCATCGTAGCGCTCCATGCCCCTGAACGCGGCGGCGCACAGCAGGTCGGTGGCCGGGCCGGAATTCTGCTCGAGCACCTCGTCGAGGAAGGCGACAGCGGCATCGGCTTCACCCTGCATCCACATGATCTGCGCACACAGGAACACCGCGTGGTTGTTCGCTGGCACACTTCGTGCGCACGCAAGCGCCGTCTGCAGCGCATCCTGCCAGCGACCGAGCGCAACCAGCGCCTGTGCCCGGACCACTGCGAAGTCCGACGCATGGGGGCGCGCGGTCGCCTCCAGGACCTCGTTGAATCTTCCCAGGCGAAGCAGTGCGCGTATTCGTCCAAGCTGGCCGACACCTGACCCCGGCTCGCGGAGCAACGACTGGTCGAAGGCCGCCAACGCTTCATCGAACTGTCCGCACTGCATCCACGCCTCGGCATGCACGCGCCACAGGTTCGCCGGCGAGCCCGACGACACCTGCGGCTGTGTAAGCGCCAGCACCTCGCCGCAGCGCTTCGCCGCCAGCAGCATCCGGCTCAGGTTGACGGTCACCGCAGGGTATCCCGGAGAGGCCTCGAGTGCGCTGCGATACCAGCGCTCGGCATCGTCTCGTCGACCGAAATCCAGCATGAGCCCACCGAGCACGTTCATCGTCTCGGGGTGCCGCGGCGCAAGTGCCAGCGCGTGCTGCAGGCGCGACTCCGCGTCCGGCGAGCCGGCCGCGCGTGCCACCATGCCGGCCAACCGCCAGGCAGCGGCCGACCGCGTGCCGCCATCAAGCAGCGGCTGCAGGAGTTTTGCGGCCTCGTCGAGGCGACGCGCCCTATAGAGCGCGTGCGCCTGCCGGAGTGTCGAAGCCAGATCCATCGGAACCGGTCATAGCAATCAGACAGGAGGCTGGGTTACCGCCGCCTTGATGGCATACCCCCCCAACGTGATTGCGCAGCCAGCGGTTAATGTCAGACACGGGACTTTCTCCTCCCAACGGGCGGGCCCTGCCGGGCGCAAAAAAACGGGTGGATCTCTCGATCCACCCGTTCCACTAAAGGGCATTATCCAGCCGGATAATCAGAAGCGCGCGCCCACGTTCACGAAGAACATGCGTCCATAGGGGTCATAGACGCTGGGGTACGTGTTCGCCTGTTCGGCGTTGCCACCCAACAGCGGCGGGCTCCTGTCCAGGACGTTATTGATACCGATGGTTGCCCGGTAGTTGTCGAACCCGGTCCAGGTCAGTGATGTGTCGAAGTAATTCTTCGCCCCGATCCGGGTCACGGTGAACGCCTGGGGGTCATTGGCATCGTCAGTGACACTGCCGATGTGGTTCCATACCAACTGGGCGGTCAGGTTACTGCCGTTACCCCAGCGTAACGTCGCACGGTGACGGTACTCAGGATCGACCGTACCGGTGAGATCGCGGCATTGGTTCCCGAAACGGTCCGCACACTCGGTAACACTGGCGCCTGGGAATGCGACGAAACTGTTCTCCCGGGTATAGGTACCGAGGTAGTTGATATCGAACGCACCGATGTTAGTTTCCCAGCCGTACTCGATTGCCAGGTCAACACCCTCGAGCTTCGACGAGGCGATGTTCTGGGCATTGACTTCGACGAAATCGATGAAACCGTTCGAGAAGCGATTGATGGCGTCACAGAACGGCGAACCCACACCACCGGCCTCCGGATCGTTGTAGCAGGTATCCAGTACGTTGGAGACACCTCCGCCGAACGTGGCGATACGCTCATCGATCTGGATATTGAAGTAGTCGACGCTCACCGTCAGGCCTGGAAGCGCCTGCGGCTGCACCACCACGCCGAAGGTGAAGGTGTCGGCCTCTTCTTCCTGCAGGTCGGGGTTGCCGCCGCTAAGGCCACTGACCTGGCCCGCCGCCGCGTTGACAATCGGCGAGAAAACGTTCTGCTCGGGCACACCCGTGGCGATACACAGCTCCCGCCGCGCTTCGACGTTATCGATACCCTGGTCAAAAGCGACCTCCGAACATGGGTCTTGGGCCGAGTTGGCGCCGGTCGACTGCGGGGAGAACAGATCACCGATGTTTGGCGCCCGCACCGCGGTGTTGAACGAGGCGCGGAAACGCACGTCCTGAATGGGTGACCATTCGCCAGCCACCTTGAACGCATCCACTGTACCGACCGTCTCGTAGTCGGTCGTACGGTACGCAAGCTCCAGTGCGAGAATTTCTGCGAACGGCGCACCGCTCAGGATGGGCAGATAGGCCTCGGCATAGATAGACTTCGCGTTGAACTGGCCGAATACAGGCGGCTGCGGGTTGAGGCCCGACGCGTCGCCGGTGGCGATACCCTGCGAGGGCTGGAAGTCACCGCGCTGGAAGATGAACTCGTAACCGCCCGCGATACCGATCGGCCCACCCGGCAGCTGGAAGTCGCCGGTATCACCGGCCACGTTCACAGCAATCACCCGCTGCGTGATGTCGGTGTTGGAATTTTCGCGCCGAGCGAGGTATTCCACCATCTCCGGCGTCAACGAGGGATCACCGTAGATGTTAAGCGGTACGCAGCCGCCGGACGTGTCCTGACAGGTGATGTTGTCTGGGTCGGAGGTGTCGAGCAGGAGCCCCTGTTGCAGGCGCGGCAGGTCGATGGTGCCCTCGAGGCCCCTCTTGTTCTCGTAGCGGCCTTCTGACCAATACAGGTCGTAGCCCCAGCTTCCGGCGATATCGCCGGTGGCACCGAACACGAACTGGTAGGTGTTGCGACTGTCACGAAGCGCACGGGGCCCGACGTCGGTCGCACGACCGAACAGCTGCGTGTCGGCCCGCGTAACGGCGCCGGTATTCGGGTCAACGGCGCCGCTCAGGTATTCGCCGGTCTCCGGGTCGAAACTGTCCAGCACGAAGTCGGTGTAGGCCTGCCGGGTCGCCTCGTTGAAAAACGGATTACCATCCACGGTCACGCTGAGCTGCTGGAAGAAAGGCGTCGCCGCCAGCTCCCTGTCGGTCCTGCTGTTGGTGAAGGTGCCGCGGGCATACAGCTCGAGATTGTCAGCAACCTCATAGCGGCCGAAGCCGGAGAGCTGCAGCCTTTCTTGCGGGATCTGCAGGAAATTGATCGGAGAATAGTTGTAGGCGTCAGCACCAGTGTAGGGGGACGTGGCGCCATTGCCATCGAACTTGAGGCCGAGGCTGTTATCCAACGTTGCGGGAATCGCTGACGAGCCGCCGGGGTTGAAGCCGTCTCTCGCCGCATTGTCACGGAGAGCGACTTGACCGAAGCCGCGCTCGCCGGCGAACAGCTCCTTGCGATCCGTGTACCCCATGCTGACCACGGCATTGCCGCGACCACCATCGAAATTACCACCCATTGTGAGATTGAGATTCGTGATCTCGCCGTCGCCCCGGCTGCTGATCCGGTGGCCGGCGGAAATGTCGATCCCTTCGAAGTCGCGCTTCATGATGAAGTTGACGACGCCGGCGATCGCGTCCGAGCCGTAGACGGCAGACGCGCCACCGGTCACGACTTCGACCCGCTCGATCATCGCCGGCGGGATGCTATTGAGGTCGACGACACCCGAGAAATTGCTCGGCGTCATGCGGATGCCGTCCATGAGCACCAGCGTGCGGGATGTGCCGAGGCCACGCAGGTTTACGGTCGCAATACCGTCACCCGGGTTGTTGGAGGAGGAGTCGAAACCGGGAACGGTCTGCGGCATCGAATTCAGCAGCGTCTCGGTGTTGACGGTGCCGGTCAGCTCGAACTGCTCCGCGTCCACGGTGGCGACCGGGCTGTTGGACACGAAGTCCGCGCGCGCAATGCGCGAACCGGTGACGACGATTTCCTCGACGGCGGCCGGCGCGCCGATCTGTTCCTGGGCCTGGCCAGTGACGGCGAGGGACATCGAGCCCATGCCGAGTGCGGCACTGACTGCGAGCGTGAGTGGCTTCTTCGTGAATGTCATGGTGATTCCTTCTCCCTGCGTAAAGATGATCGGCAAAGCCCGGTGGCTGCACCTGTTACCGGTGCGTTTTCCCGAAAGACTTGACAGATTGGAATGCGAGTGTGGCGTCAGGGCAGAACGAACTGCCTGCCCGACGAACACTGCACGGGTTCGTGCGAATTTCGAACGAATGTGCGGTGGAAACTAATGGAGCAATCAGCGCCTGTCAACGCCGCCGGAGCTTTTTTTGTTGCAATAACACCACGCTGCTGCTGGCGACGCATTGATGGCGTTGCTACTACAAACAGTCGATTATTTTTTTTCTGAACCCATAAATCCTATTAGAAACAGTGGGTAAGATATTCACACGCGGGACGGAAAGTGCCTCTCGGGGGCAACAGATCGACGCGGTACGAGAAACTTTCGGATGGGTGTCGACTCCTGCATACCGAAAGCAAGAAACGCCGGAAGCGGCTTAGAACGGCTCAGTTCGCGCCGGGTTGCGCGATTTCTGGCGCGACCAAGGTCACTGGCACATCACCTGTACGCATAGCGTTCGAATGCTGAATGCGCCTCGGTGGCCACCCGGGGGCGGCACGGATCCCGCCCGACGTCCATGCCGAACAGCGCACGAGCGCAGCGATCGCAGGCTGCAACCGTCGTCAACCTGCGCCCGAGCCGAGCGCGGCCTCGATACGCTCGAGTGCGTCCTCCATGTGAACCCGCGTCAGCCGATCGTCCACACCGGACTCCAGCGTCGTCGACAGCTCCTGATGCAGCAGCCGCAGCTGTTCGCGCATCAGCGGGCGGATGTCCGACTGGGCGACGTGCAGCGGCGCGTTCAGCGGCGGGTCGTCGTTGGTGCCCACACGAAGGTTGCCCGAAGGCGGCGGGGTCCAGCTCTCGAAGTCCGTATCGTGTAGCAGGCGGTGCGCCTGCTCGAGATACGCGCGCTGCAGGTTGCGGCGGTAGGTGTCGACGGGCTCGCCGGCACCGATCTCGCGCCAGACGATGTCGCGCGCGTCGTCGAGCATGTCGGCGGGCAGGTAGGTTTCCCCGTCCAGGAACGCCGCGTGCTCGATCATCCGCGCGAGGCGCGGCGCATTGAGCAGCCGTTGCACGGCGAGCTCCTGGTAGGCGCGGATGCGCTCGACCGCCCCGGCGTGCTCGAGCCTGCGCAGCAGGTCCATGTCCAGCGCCCAGCGCGGCGTGCTGAGCACGTGTTCGTCGATGAACTGCATCGCCTTGCGCTGGTAGTCAGCGTCCACCGGCTCGTAGACCGGCCCCGGCTCACCGTAGCGCTTGTGATGCGTCCACGACCCGCCGACCGCGGCAGCCGCATGCTCGGCGTAGCGGTTCCACTGCACGAGCAGCTGCAGGTAGTGGGTTTCGAGCTCGTAGTAGTCGTCACCGTCCTCGAGCACCCAGTCCACGAGCCCCTCGGCCGCGGCGCGCAGGTTGCGCATGCCGTATACGGCAGCCTCCACGGGATCGTCCGATATACCCTCGGTCATGCGGTACGGGTCCCATTCGTGATCCATACCGAACAGCGGATGCGCCGAACGAAACCAGGGTTTGTCGGCGCGTTCGACTATCCAGTTGTCCAGCGTCTGGAACTCCTCCTGCGGCGTCGCCGCGTCGGGCACCGGACGGTAGCCCCACATGATCGCAAAGCGGTCCCAGATCCCGATGCGCCGCTCGGGCGGCACGTCGTCGCCGGGCTGGGCCACGTAGTTGTAGCGCGTCCGACCCACCGACGACGCCGCATGGCCCATCTCCTCGACGAACTCCCGCGAGCGAAGCGACTCGACCGGAAACACGAAGTTCGCACGCTGGTTGTGCGGCAGGCCGAGCGCATGCGCCATCTCGTGCGAAACCACGTAGCGCAGCGCCTCGCCCATGTCCTCCTCGGACATCCGGCTGGTGCGGAACTGAGGATTCGCCGTCGCAACCTGCGACAGCAGCAGCCAGCGCAGGCGCTCGAGCACCCCGTGGTACATGTTCATGTGTGCCCGAATCACTTCGCCGGAACGCGGGTCGATGACGTCGCCCCCGGCGTTCGCCGAACGCACCGGCGTGGCGACATAGCGGATCACGCTGTGGCGCGCATCGAGCAGGCTGAAGTCCGGATCCTCGTCCTCGGTGGGTGCGACCTTCACCTGCAGCACGTCCTTGAAGCCCGCCTCCTCGAAGGCCGCATTCCACTCGAGCACGCCGGCCTTGAAGTAGGGTATCCACTCCTCGGGCGTGGCGGGATCGATGTACCAGACGATGGGCTCGATCGGGGCGACCAGCTCGCCGCGCGCGAAGGCCTCCGGGTCACTGGGCTCGACGCGGAAACGGCGAAGGTAATGCTGCGGACGCACGCCCTGGAAGTCGCGCGAATAGTCAGTCTGGCTGACGGTGAGATACGTCACGCGCTCGTCGGCGAGCCGCGGCATCATCGGCTCTTCGGGCAGCAGGATCATCGAGTGGTTGATCTCGAAGGACACGGTTGCGCCGCGACGGTCCGACGGCGGGTTGTGCGCCTCGTAGGAGCGCACGACGCGGACCTCGACGTTCTCGGGGAAGCTCCGCGTCCACTCCAGCCAGCTTCGGTCGCGATCGTGCTTGCGCACGTCGAGTTCCGAGCGCCGGTCGTGGGGCAGAGAGAACGCCGGGTGGTCGTCGAGGTACAGCGACGTGACGTCGATGACGCTGGTCTCGCCGCGGCGCAGCGCTATGGGGAAACTCGCGATCACCGGCGCGAAATTCGAATTTCGCACCGCAAGGTGTATCGCGGAATCATCGTCGGCGGTGTTGCTGTACGACTGCGTACGCAGGTGAATGCGTCCGTCGCGGCGTTCCCACTGGACCACCATGTTGTCGTTCATGCGGTCGCCGCCACCGCGCTCGGCGAGACCGTCCTGTGCCTGTGCGTAGCGGCTCATCACCGCCATGTCCCGGCCGAGCATGTTGTCCGGGATCTCGAACAGGATCCGACCGTCGACGCGGTGCACGTTGAACAGGCCTTCCTGTGTCTGCGCCGAGCGCAGCTTGCGCTCGGTGATCTCATCGGCGGCGACTGGTGCCGCGGCCATGCAGGCCATGACCAGTGCGCACGCAAACGCGCGCCACGTCCCCCGCCGGACGGCGGGAGCTTCAAGGAATTTCGTCATCGGATCACCCCACAGGTGGTCGGAAATTTCAGGTGTCTTCGAGCTCGCGTTGTATCCAATCTTCGACGACCTGCTCCAGCACCGTCAATGGCACGGGGCCATAGCGCAGCACCTCGTCATGGTAGTCAGCAACACTGAACGCATCTCCCAGCGCGTCGCGGGCACGCTCACGCAGTTCGACGATTTTCAGCATCCCGATCTGGTAGGCGGGCGCATTGCCCGGCAACACGAAGTAGCGTTCGACTTCAACGGTCGCATCGGTGCGGCTCATGCCCGTCTTGGCCATGAAGTAGTCGATCGCCTGCTCGCGTGTCCAGCGCTTGGCGTGAATACCGGTATCGACCACCATGCGCACCGCACGCCACATCTCGTACTGGAGTCGCCCTAGATTACCCAGAGGATCGTCGTCATAGACGCCCATCTCCCAGGCCAGGCGCTCGGCGTACAGTCCCCAGCCTTCCCTATACGCGGTATTGTTGATGTCACGACGCAGCAGTGGCAGCCCCTCGATTTCCTGCGCGACATTGATCTGCAGGTGATGGCCGGGAATGCCCTCGTGGTAACTCAGCGACGGCAGTGACCAGCGCGGCATGTCACGCGTATCACGCAGGTTGATGAAGTACACGCCCGGACGTTCGCCGTCGAGCGAGGCTCTGCCGTAGTAAGCAATGGTCTGCCGCGCCTCGGCATACTCGGGCACACGCCGCACCACGAGGTCAGCCTGCGGCAGCGTACCGAACCACGCCTGCTGGCGTTCGTCCATGTCGGCGACGATCTCCTCGAGGTAGGCGATCAGCGCCGCGCGGCCCTCGTCGTCGTTGCTGAACAGGTGCTCGGGATCACGGCCGAGTTGCGCGGTACGCTCGCCCGGGGTGCCGTCGGTCAGGCCCTGGTCACGGAGGATGTCGTCCATCTCGGACTCGATACGCGCGACCTCCTCGACGCCCATCCGGTGTACGGTCTCTGGATCGAGATCGGTCGTCGTCTCCGAGCGCAGCATCGCGCGGTAGAAGGCATCGCCGTCAGGAAAGGCCCACACGCCGTGGTTGTCGGCCTCCGGCAGCAAACCCTCGTACAGTGCGATCAGCGCCTCGAAAGCCGGGTAGACGGTGCTGGCCATCACGTCCGCCGCCTCGGCGACGAGCGCCTCGCGGCGGGCCTGAGACACGTTGTCGAGCCCGCGCAACGCGTCGTCGAGATGCACCACCAACGCGTTGTCTTCGGGCTCAGGTTCGATGAAGATGCGCGAGTCGTCGAGCACGCTCTCGATCACGAAGCGCGGCGGAACAATGCCGTGCCCGGACTGCATCCGCACACGATCCATGTCGCCGGCAAACACCGCATCGAATGCCGCCAGTCGCTGCACGTAGCGCTGCGCGCTTGGCTCGTCCTCGATGCGGTGCTGCACGTTCATGAACCGGGGCAGCGCGGTCTGCGGGCCCTGCATATGATCGACCGGGTAGGTCGTGCGATCGATGACGTCTACCGCATACGGGAACCGGCTGCGCTCGGCGGCACGTTCGTAGAGTGCAGTGACGATATCGTGCGTGAGTCGCTGCTGGCGGGACAGCGTGGCGCGATCGACCGCCGCGAGTTCCTCGCGCCAACGTGCGTAGCGGTCCTGGTCTGCTGCCAGCGCCGCGAGCGACGTCGGATCGAGCGCAGCCGAATGGCGGTCGGCCTCGGTGTTCTCAATGACGCCCATCGCGGTAAGCGCCTGCGGCCGGTGTGCGAGCTGTACCAGTGCGTGCGTGTCGATCAGGCGATCGAACGCATCGCCGCTGGTTGCATAACGCGGATCGGCTTCGATCACAGCCTCGCGCAGCAACTCCACGTACTCTTCCGGTGCACCGCTACCGGCGTCTCGCCAACGCGCTGCCTTCTCGGCCGCTGAGGTAGTACCGGAGGCGTCTTCGGCGAGCCCCGTAACGCCCTCATCGGGCCCGGGCTGGCCGCCCGCGCCGCCGTTACCACATGCGGCAAGCGCCGCGGCCAGGCCGGCCGCGGCGAAACTCCGCCGGAGTCGGAACATCAGTCTCCTCCGTCCTCGTCCGGCGAGCGTCCGCCCGGCGGCACGTGGCGGTGGAAGAACTGCATGAACTTCCGGAAGGTATGCACCGCGTAGTGCTCCGGGTACGCCCACCAGTGCGCCGACTCCGGCGGGATGACCATGTCGAAGTCCTTGCCGAGCAGCATCAGCTTCTCGAACATGTCGATCGTGGTCTTCAGCGGCACGATGTCGTCGTGGAAGCCATGGATGAACAGCAGCGGATCCTCGAGCTTCTCGCCGTAATTCAGCAGCGTCGACTTGTCGAAGATCTCGGGGTGTGTCTGCGGCCGGCGTGCGAGGTGCTGGTCGTTCTGCGTGAAGTAGTGCACGTCGATGGCCGGTGAGCCCGAGATGCCCGCGGCGAACATGCCCGGACGCTCGAACAGTGCGAACAGCACCATCATGCCGCCATAGCTGTTGCCCCAGATGCCGATCCGGTCCGGATCCACATGCGACAGCGAGGTGAGGTACTCCACGGTGCTGTGCAGATCTTCCAGGTCTCCGCCGCCCCAGTCACCCTGGAAAGCTTCACGGAAGTCCACGCCGTAGCCGGCGCTGCCGCGCAGGTCCACCTGCACGGTGATGTACTCGTCCTCGATGGTCATCTTCTGCTGCAGCAGGCTGATCGGCCGCGGCCACACCCACTGGTTGCGCGCGGTCGCCGAGTACACGTTGCCGATGATCACCGGGTACTGCTTGTCGGGATCGATGTTGGGCGGTTCGATGATGCGCGCGTGCAGCGTGAAGTCGTCGATGCGGCTGGGGAAGGTCACGTACTTGGGCTCGACGAGTTCGATGCCTTCGAATTCGGGCAGCGGCGAGTGCGTGACCCGCCGCTGGTCGCCGTTGCGCGCATCGATCAGGTAGAGCTCGTGCGGCGTGACGTCGTTGGAAGACACGACCGCGATGCGGCCCCCGTCCGGCGATACCGCCGCCTGCTCGTGCATGCCCGGCATCGAAGTGACGCGGGTGGCCGAACCGCCCGATTCACGCATCCGGTACACGTGGCGCTCGTAGGGGCTCTCCTCGGTGGACACGTAGAAGATCTCGCGGGTCTGCGGAGACACCTCGACCATTCCCCGCCCGAAGCCGGCACCTGACAGGTCGAAGTCTCCGCGCGTCAGGATCTGCGAACGGCCACCGGCCGCAGGCACCGAGTAGAGTCGGTACCAGTCGTCGGTGTCGCCCACGTAGTAGATGCGTCGCCCGTCACTGCTCCACGTCGCGTTGAACATCGAGTAGATGCGGTTGGGACGGTGGTCATGAATGACCTGGCGTACCGAGCGGTCAGCGGGGTTGGCGACGTAGAGCCAGCGATGCTCGCCGTCGTAGGTGTCCTGGTGGACCATCAGCTCCGGCGCGACGGGTGACCATTCCATGTCGAGAATCGTGCGCCGCAGCGGCTCCTCGAGGTCGAGGTAACGCACGAGCCCGTCGGCGGTGTCGTAGATGCCGACCTTGCGGATCTGTCCCTCGTCGCCGGGGTAGCTGCGACGCACCTCGTGCATGATCGGTTCCTCGTGCAGGTAAGAGGGAATCTGCATGCGGTGCACGTCGCGGCGGTCAATGTAGCCGAGCGCGATGTAGCGACCGTCGGGGGACCAGCTGTAATTGCTGTACTCGCGGTCCGGCGCGTTGTAGGCGCCCACCGGTACGGTGCCGATGCCCGGCTCGCCGATCTGCGTGGCCTGGGTCAGGTACTCGCCGTCGAAACGGTACAGCCACAGGTCGCCGTCCTGCAGAAACGACAGATAGCGGCCGTCCGGAGAGTAGGCGAGCCGGGACGCGCCACCACCGGTGTCGACCAGCTTTTCAGGCGTCCCACCGTCGACGGAGACGGTGTGAATCGCCCCGCCCCACGGAAACACGATGC
>PWYM01000243.1 GCA_003567855.1 Gammaproteobacteria bacterium
CGGAAGTTGTCGCTATTATGAAGTATAAAATTGCCGTTCTCAAATCGTTCACCAAAACCACTTCCAGTTTTTCGACCCCGAATGCAAACGCCATTCCTGCGGAAACCGCAATCGTTATTACCGTTGACTTCAAGACCAGTAATGAGGGCTTTAGTATCGGTTTTAATTCTCCAACCGTTATTCCCAGTGCGATTAATAGAATTGGAGTCAGTATCGGCGTTACCAACATCCCTCCTATTACTATCGGTGCGTTTCCCAATAGCAATCCTGCGGAAATTATGAAGACCGATAGAATCAGGAGCGTGTAATAAACCGAATTTGGCTGACTTCTTTCAAAGAGTTCATCCACCGTTTTGTAGCGATCTTTCCCCGTTACCATCAAGATGTCGCCTTTTTCCATGTGCTTTTCCAGTTCTTTGTTGTTTTTTTGGTTTGAGTCCACTGAATTTTTGTTAAAATTATGTTGAAGCTTTTAATTTGTTTTTTTCGATTTGTTTTTAGAACGATATTGGGACTTCAAATGTCCATGTGTCTCTGCCAATTTCGCTTGGGCTTGCGGGATTGTTTTCTTCAAAAACCAATGTTCCTCCTTCCGACCCTTCGGGTACAGATTCGATAACTCCTTCAAACGCCACAAAATCTTCTGTCATCCAAGAATCTTGGGCTTCTACGTATGTTTGGACAAGCACGTTCCCGTCGTTATCCAAAAGAGTTACCGGCATGATTGCTTCAAAAAACCAAAGGCCTGTTGCTTCTCCTGTTATGGTCAAAGGAAATGTGACCGATTCTCCTTCTTCCGGAGTTGTTACAGTTATTCCCGTTTCTTCTGCGGGGTCTATTGGATCATCAGGATCCGGTGGTGAAGTCGGCTCGCTTATACATGCCGTTAAAAAAATGCTCACGAGCAAAACTGCGGAAAATCGCATTAAAATCTTTTTCATTTTTGGTGAGGTTAAGGATTATTCTTGTTGCATCTTACTATGATTTGCTTTTATTCACAAGAATTTGCAAGGAAAAGGAAGGAAGAGATAGAAAAGGTGTTTCAGAAACTGAACCTAAAACCATTATGGTCCTCATGTTATAAAAAGAAAATTTCAGGGGACATTTTTAGATTGGAAAATGCTATGTTCGCCGTTTTGGCCCGATTTAGTGTTTAGGGGCTGATGAAAGTTTTGAATGGTCGGGGTGAGAGGACTTGAACCTCCGATCTCATGACCCCCAGCCATGCGATTTAGCCAACTAATCTACACCCCGACGCATTTGTTTTATATCAGATAATTCGGCACAACTCTATGTTAATTTCTCCCATTGTTTTTCAAATCTTCAAAATACTGTTTATGTAGTCGATGTCTTTGTCTCCACGACCAGATAAATTTATTATCACCACTTTTTCCTTTGGCAATTTTCCGGCAAGTTTTATGGCGTGAGCTACTGCGTGAGAACTTTCTAATGCAGGAATAATTCCTTCGGTTTTGCTCAAAATTTTGAATGCTTCCAGTGCTTCTTTGTCTGTTGCGCAAACATATTCTACTCGATTTGTGTCCTTTAAATGTGAATGTTGTGGCCCAACCCCTGGATAATCAAGTCCCGATGCTATCGAATGTACTGGTAACGGTTCTCCTTTTTTATCTTGTAGAAGATAAGTGAACATTCCGTGCAAAACACCGGGTTTTCCCAAAGTCAAAGTAGCGGCGTGATCTCCCGGCTTGAAACTTTTTCCTGCAGGTTCGACTCCTGTCATTTTCACCTTGTCTTTCAAAAAAGCATGAAATAATCCTATTGCGTTCGATCCTCCTCCCACACATGCAACTAAGTAGTCCGGCAATTTTTTCTCTTGAGCGATAATTTGTTTTCTTGCTTCTTTGCCGACTATCGATTGAAAATCACGCACCATCATCGGATATGGATGTGGCCCTACCACGGAACCTATTCCGAAAAATGTGTTTTTGTAGTCCTGCAAATATGCTCCAAAGGCACTATCAACCGCATCCTTCAAGCATCTTCCTCCTCCTTCCACTGCAACGACTTTTGCTCCCAACAATTTCATCCTGAGAACATTCGGATGTTGTTTTTCTATGTCTATCGCTCCCATGTGAATTTCGCAATCTATTCCTACTATTGACGTGGCTGTCGCCAAGGCTACTCCGTGTTGGCCGGCGCCCGTTTCTGCCAATAATCTTTTTTTGCCCATTCTTTTTGCCAGAAGCGCTTCTCCGATGGTGTGGTTTATTTTGTGGGCGCCGGTATGATTGAGATCTTCTCTTTTGAGATAGATTTTTGCTCCGCCAAGCTGTTTGGTTAGGTTTTTTGCGAAGAACAGAGGCGATGGTCGACCAACATAATCTGCAAGTATTTCTTCATATTCCCTTTTGAATTCGGGATCTTTTCTGGCTTTTTTATATGCTTCTTCGACTTCATGTAGTGCATCTTTCAGTTGTTCCGGAACAAATTGCCCTCCATACTGTCCAAAAAATCCTTTATTATTTGGTTCTTTCTGATTTTGTAAAATTGTTTTATTCATGATAATTGTAAAAGTTAATGTTTAAATAAATTAAATAAAAGTATGGCTTATATCGCCAATAATGACTTGCGGACCCTTTAAAATCGAACTTGTTCTTCATGTTTTTTTCTTTAGGTATACAAAAAAATCGCCCCGAGCAGGCGATGGGAAATTTTAACTAAATAAATACAAGAAAACTATCGCCTACTCAGGTAGACGTTTCCCCAACTTGAATTTATTTGTGTTAATGCGATTTTCATGTTGCAACCCTACCATGTTTTCATCCTTTATGTCAAATCTGCCAATTTCACTTCTTTTCTGGTGTCTTTGATTGCGGAGCGATGGGATTTTTTTGTCATCCCCGACAGAAAGCGTAGCGCTTCTGATCGGGGAACCAGGCACTCCTTGATGTTACTGGATTCCCGCTTTCGCGGGAATGACAAAGATGTACCTTTTATTCCGCAGTGCTATACAAAACAAAGTGGAATACAGGCATCAATCCGCCTTTTCTCATTTTAACATTAATACTTTGTCTACTATCACCACTGTATCCTCTGGAAGTTATGTCCGCGACAGAACGAGGAATTTCTCCGGAAACATCTGGATCCTCGTCGTCAAAAAGTTGAACACGGAAGTAAATTTTTGGAGAAGTATCTCCTTTTATATCAGCATTAAACAAATCCGGATTAATCAGATTTGTCAGAGAAAGATAATTTAATTTGTGATTATCTATA
>PWYM01000225.1 GCA_003567855.1 Gammaproteobacteria bacterium
CGATGTTCCTGCGCAGCGTGTCGTCGGTGAGATAGATCGTCTGCGGCACGTAGCCGACCTGGTCCTGCCAGCGGCGAAGCTGCGTGTGGATGTCGACGCCGTCGACGAGCACGCTGCCGCTGTCGGGCCTGAGCAGACCGAGGATGACGTCGACCAGCGTGCTCTTGCCGGCGCCGCTCGGGCCGATGAAGCCCACGGACTCGCCCCGGCGGATTTCCAGCGATACGCCGTTGAGCGCGGGCGCCGCCTGGTCCTCGTAGCCAAAGTGGATGTCGTCGAGGCGTATGCCCTCGCGAAGCGCGTGGTGGGCATGCTGCGCGCCGGGCGGACGCGGCGGCGGTGCCGCCAGCGCGAGCTCCTGCGACAGGTTGTCGATCACCGATGCGCCGAAGCGCAGCGCGTTCAGCGCCGTGAGGACCTTGTTCGTCGACGGCATCAGCCGGAACGCCGCGGCGGCGAACAGGCCGAGTACCGGCAGCAGCGCGGCCATGTTGCGGTTCTGCAGCAGCATCGCGACGACCAGCACCGCAAGCCCGATCACCGCGAGCATCTCGAGCCACAGGCGCGGCAGGTGGCTGACCGCCGACTGGTACTGCGCCATGCGCGCGCTCTGCTCGTTGCATTCACGGTAGCTGGCGAGGAACTCGTCCTCGCGCCCGAGCAGCATCACGTCCTTGGCGCCCGACAGTCCCTGCTGCAGGTGCTGGATGCGCTGGCCGTCCGCATGCTGGCGCAGCGCGCCCCAGCGCTGCATGCGCTGGCGCGTGACCATGTAATACGCAAGCGACGCAAGCCCGAGCACCGTGACGACGACCAGCGCGCCAACAGGCTCGACGACCAGCAGCAGCGTCCCGATGCCGATCAGCAGCAACAGCTCGCTGAACAGCACCAGCGACGGGTTCAGCGCGTACTGCACGAGCTGCTGGGTCTCGGTCATCGTATTGCGTACGAGCTTTGACGAGTTACGCTGCAGGTGGAAGGTCCACGGCTGGCGCAGGTAGATCGTGAACAGGTCCTGCGACGCACGCGCACGCACGCCGAACGCGTGTTGTGCCTGTTTCCACGCGAGCATCGCGAGGTAGGCGGTCTTCACCGCGTAGATCGCAACCAGCATCAGAATGCCGCCGACCACGAGTTGAGCCTGGGAGGGATAGCCGAGTGCGGCGAGCAGCGGTTCGACAACGGGGAAGCGCGCCGCGAGGTCTTCGTTCATCATCAGCATGATCGCGGGCACGACCATGCCGATACCCAGCGCCTCGAGCAGCATGCCGATCGTCATCAGTACGAACAGCACGACCGTACGGCGTCGTTCCCGCGGCGTCAGCAGGCGCCAGAGCTTGCGGAAGGTCGAAAGGTTGCCGTGCGCTTTCATTCGCGCTGTCTGCCCCGGACAATCGCTGCGACCCCCGAGCGATGTCCCGATAACTTTGAACAGGGCGCAGGTGATGATAGCGCCAACAGGGTGGCAAACGTAGGTGCGTTAACGCACAGACTTCGTTGGTCCGGACCACTGTGTACGACGTGGCAACAACGACTTTGTTCAGCTCCCTGTCCGGACCTTCAGGACATTTACGCGGTTCGATTTACACCTGCACGGACCGCGATGTTGAAGGTATCCCTTCGTGCAAAACGGTCCTTGCCATCCTGCCGTCGTAGTCACAGAATGACTCGCGTACCGACCGGGTTGCCGCAGTGGCCTCGTGCCAGCTTCGGCGCTCCCCGCAGTGTCCCGGAACAGCGGTGGTCGGTACGTTTGGAGGCGTCTTTCAAGGTTGCCTCGGGGGCGACCGTAATGCCTCACTGCCATGCACTGGTGAGTGAGCGCGGAGACTCCCCGTGTCTGCGAACTCCGGTCCTTCTTGTTCCGCGCTGCGGCGGCAGTACGCAGCACGCGGTTCTTTAACACGATGTTTTTGCACCGCCCGGTGTGCCGGCCGCGGTGTATGGGCGAGCGTGCGATGTGCCGTGGCTCATGCTTGAGCACGCGTCGCGCCCGCACTGCTGACGAGTAGCGAATGCGCCGTCATCCCGGCGCGGATCTGAGTGCGGATATGCCGCACGCGGAGAACAGACATGCCCGAAGGTAATTCCAACGAACGACATGACACCGTGCCGGTGGTTGTGGCGCTGAGGCGCGGGCGCACGTCCGCCGAACAGTCGCCTGTCGGCAGCGTGCTGTCGGTGATGCCGATCGACGCCGACCCCAGGTTGCGCGACGCCGAGGCGCTGTGCGCCGCCGGCAGTCTCGACGAGTCGATCGCGCTGCTGCACCAGGTGATCCACGACGCACCGGCGGAGCCATCGGCGTATCGCCTGCGCGGACACGCATTCGAGCGGCGTGGCTATCCGGAGGAGGCGCAGCGAGACTACAAATTTGCGCTTGCTCTGGCGCCGGATGACGAAGTCACGCGGGCCGCGGAGCAGGGCGTGCGCCGCCAGCTCGAGCTGCGCGATGCGCGCTGTGCCGTGCTCGCGCGCATCGGCAGCTTCACCGTCGACGAATTCCTCGGCATCGGCTGGGAGGGCGCCGTCTACCGGTGTCGCGACGACCATGACCGCAAGTTCATCGTCAAGCGCTTCCACCCGCACCGCCTCGACCGGCTGAACGAGGCACCACGCTGGTTCCGGCGCAAGGTGCCGGCCGACAGCGAACAGCTCGTCGCGCTGTCGCAGCTCCTGCAGCGCTGGCCGCACCGCGCGCTGTACCCGTTCCGCCCGCTCTACCACGAGGGCCGGCTGGTCGCGATCTACTACCCGTACGAGCCGGTGTGGCCGGTGCGCCGCGCGCTGCTGCCGCGCGCGGACTTCGCCGGTGCGCTGCTCGGTGCGGCGCTGTCGATACAGGCGCACCTGCTGCGCCACGCCGACATGCTGGTGTCGGACCTGCGCTGCAGCCAGCTGATGTTCAACCGCCGTGGCCACTTCCGGCTCGTCGACTATGGCGGGTCGCTGGTGCACCGCGACGACTACCGCTGCACCGAGGAATTCATCCACGTGTTGACGCTGATGCGCCTGATCCAGGAAGTCATGAACCCGTCGCAGCGCGCGACCTTCCGCACGCTGCTTGCGCGCAGCCACGGCGACCGCGACGCACTGGCGGCGGCCTTCGCCGCGAGCGGTGACCTGCGCGCGGCGGCGCAGCGCTTCCCCCCACTGGAGACGCTGCGCGAGCACGCCGTGGGTGGCGACTTCGAGGTGTTCACGCAGCCGGACTTCTATGCGCTGCTGGCG
>PWYM01000083.1 GCA_003567855.1 Gammaproteobacteria bacterium
CGTCGTCGGCGTCGTCGCCTGCTTCGGCCGCGGGCTGCCAGGCCGCCGCATCGCCGGCGGCAAGCGCCTCGGCGCGACGCATCAGCGCCTGCAGGTCGACCCGCGGCGCAAGCCCCACCTCGAGCTGTTCGATCAGCTGCGGCAGCGAGGCGACCACCTCGTCGAGCACGTCGAGGATGCGTTCATCGGCAGCCTGCGTGCCGTTGATCACGCGGTTCAGCAGGTTCTCGATGCTCCAGCAGAACTCGCCGATGAGCTGGGCGCCGACCATGCGGCCGCTGCCCTTGAGCGTGTGGAAGGAGCGGCGCAACGCGATCAGCGCATCGTGATCTTCGGAATTCTGGCGCCACGCCGGCAGGTGACTCCGGATCGCGACGAGCTCTTCCTTGGCCTCCTCGATGAACACCTCGAGCAGCTCGGGGTCGATGCGCTCCTCGGGCGGCGCCATCACCGCCGGCGCGGCCGGCTCGTAGTCGTCGGCCTCGTCGTCGTCGTCAGCCGTCACCGGGCGTTCGTCCGCCGCCGCGTCCGCGGCGCCCTCGCCGGCGCCGGATGCCGGCTGCAGCAGCTCGAGACAGCCCTCGGCGTTGTCGAGCAGGTACCACGGGTCGCTGCGCCCGACGGCAATCGTCTCCATGTAGTACTCGACGCTGACGATCGCATCGGCAAGCCGGTCGACGAGCTGGTCGTCGAGGTCCACCCGGCCCGGACGCAACCGCGCCGCGATCACACGCGAAAGTCCCTCGACAACGCGCACCGCGCGGTCGCGACCGAGCATCAGCAGGCCTGCGGTGACGCCGCGCAGCTGCACCGGCACCTCGTCGAGCTGCCCCGAGACGTCGCTGCGTTCGACCGCCGCGGCCACCGCATCCTTGACCCGTGCGAGGTTGGCCACGCACTCGCGCAACACCGCCCGCGTGACCTGCTGGTAGTCGGCATCGCCACCGTCGGCCGGTGCCGCCTGCTCGGTGTCCGGCGCGACCAGGCGCACGAGCTGGGCATCGAGGTTGTCCTCGACCCGCAGCAACGTGGAGGCGATGGACAGCAGGGTCGCGTCGTCGCCCGGGTCGCCGCCCTCGACCATTGCGGCGAGCTGACGCACCTCGCCCTGCACGTCGCCGCGCAGGTCGCCGAGCCCCAGCACGCCCAGCGTGTCGGCGATCTTGCGCAGCATCTCGAGCTGCGGCGCGAGCCCGGCGGTGTCCTTGTGCCCGGTGCGTACGTGGATGTCGAGCACGTCCTTGACGCGCGCGAGGTCCTCGCGGATCGCCGCGGCGACGGTCTGCATCAGCCGTGCACTGGGCCCCGACAGATGTTCGCGCGCCTCGGCGACCTCGTCGTCGTCGGGCAGCAGCTCGGACAGTGCGAACGATGCGCGTATCGCCTCGACGCGATCGCCTGAGCTGCGGGCGCGAGCGACGTAGTAGAGCAGGTTGTTCAGCAGATCGAGCGGCGGCTCGGCCGTCGCGCGCGACCGGCCGTCGTCGATGGTGCGCTTGATCTGGCGATCGGCCTGGCCCAGCAGGCGCTTGATCGCGACACTGGCGTCGAGCCCGCCGTCGTCAAGCGCCTCGAGGACGCCCCCGACCACCCACCAGAACTGGTAGAGCGCATCGGTGGATGCCGCCTGTTCGAGCTGGGTCGCGGCGCGGCGCAGGCGCTGCAGGTTGCGCGCGACGTCCTCGCCACGGATGAGGCCAAGCAACGCCAGCTGGAACGCCGGGCGTACCTTCCGCGCGGTATCGACGAGGTCGGCGGCCGGCTCGGGCCGTGGCGGCACCTCGCCGCCGCGGTCGCGCCGCTCGGCGGAGAGGTTCAGCAACAGCAGCGTCCCCTCCGACAGCAGCGGCCGGCCGCGCGCAGCGCGCAGGTCGTTGAGCAGCGGCAGCAGCACCAGCGCGATGTCGCGCCCGCCGGCGAGCACGCGCTCGAGGTACGCCGGCAGCTGCACCATCGCGCGGCTCAGCGCCTCGGTGATCTCCTCGCGGTTCGCGCCGCCGCCGTCACGCGCGAGGAACTCGCAGACGTGCTCCATCTCCTCGGCCAGCAGCGCCGCGCCGTGCACCTCGACGATGCGCAGCGCGCCCTGGGCCAGGTGCAGCAGTTCCTGGCAACGGTGCAGCGACTCGATCGCGCCCTGGCCCTGGACGAAATCCTCCAGCGCCTTATGCGCATCGCCGAGCGTCCCCTGCAGCTCGCGCGCCACGAGTTGCAGCGACTGGGCCGCAACGTCGCCGACCTGCGGGTGCGACTGGCGACCCTCGCCACCGGAACGGGAGACGGCGCTCGTCATACGTCAGCCGGACTGGCGCTGCAGCGATTCGACCCGCCCCGTGTCCGGGGACCCGGCTGCTGCTGCCGCGTCTTCCGCGGGGGCGTCGCCGGCGCCGCGTGCGGCCTCGCCCTCGGGCTGGATGCGCCGGTAGATCTGCGTTTCGCTCATGCGCGGGCGGTCGCTCATGTCGGGCAGCCTGAACCCGGCCACCGAATGGCGCAACTGGCTCGCAAGCTCGGAGAGCTTGCGGATCGCGCTCGACGTCGTGCTGGTGCTCTGCGCGGTTTCGCGGCTGATCTCGCGCAGCACGCCCATATTGCGCGTGATGTCACCGGCGGCCGAAGTCTGCTGGCGCGACGAGCTCGAGATGTTCTGCACCAGCGACGCGATCTGGTTCGACACCTGCTCGATCTCTTCGAGCGCGGCGCCGGCGTTCTCGGCGAGCAGTGCGCCACCGACCACGTCGGTCGTGCTGCGCTCCATCGACACCACCGCCTCGTTGGTGTCGGACTGGATCGTGCGCACCAGCACTTCGATCTGCTTGGTCGCGTTGGCCGAACGCTCGGCGAGGCGCTGCACCTCGTCGGCGACGACCGCGAAGCCGCGGCCGGCCTCGCCGGCCATCGACGCCTGTATGGACGCATTCAGGGCGAGGATGTTGGTCTGTTCGGCGATGTCGTTGATCAGCTCGACGATGTTGCCGATCTCCTGCGAGCTCTCGCCGAGGCGCTTGATGCGCTTGGACGTCTCCTGGATCGTCTCGCGGATGGTGTTCATGCCCTCGATGGTGCGACGCACCGCGTCGCCACCCTTGTGCGCGACGTCGACCGAATGGCGTGCGACGTCGGCGGCGCGCTCGGCATTGCCGGAGACTTCCTCGATGGAGGCGGCGACCTGGTTGATCGAATCCGACGCGGCGTTCACTTGCCGCGACTGGCGCTCCGACGAACGCGCGAGTTGGCCGGCGGTGGTCTCGGTCTGCTTCGCCGCCGCATCGACGAGAATCGACGAGTCGTTGATCGTCTGCACGAGCTCGCGCAGCGCGTCGATCGCGTAGTTGATGGAGTCTGCGATCGCACCGGTGATGTCCTCGGTGACGGTGGCCTGCACGGTGAGGTCGCCGTCGGCGAGCGAGCCGAGCTCGTCGAGCAGCCTGAGGATGGCCTGCTGGTTGCGCTCGTTCTGCGCGGCCTGGATTTCCGCCGCGCGACGCAGGTCGCGCGCGCGCCAGTACAGGACCGCCAACCCGATCAGCACCGCGAACGACGCGGCGAGCAGTGCCCACGTCAGCCATTCCGCACCGGCGGCGGCGGCCGCCTCTGCCGGCACCGACACCAGCGGGTAGAGCTCGCTGCCGGTCGCGGACATCGACGCCAGCGCGGTGCGTGCGGCGGCCACGCCGTCGGCTGCGGCACGGCCGTCGGCCGCGGCGGCGAGCACCCCGGCAGCCTGAGCCTGCAGCGCATCGAATTCAGCGCCTGCGCCGATGCCGGCGAGACGCTCGAGGCCCGCCTCGGCTTCAGCGATGAGCGTATCGAGGCGCGACCCGATGCCTTCGGGACCGCCGGTGCCACCGGCAAGCATCGCAAGTCCCCCGGCAATGCCGGACAGCGACTGGGACACGCGTTCGACGTCACGGCCGCTGGCGGCGCGGGTGTCGGCATCGATAGCCGACCAGAGCGCGGCCACGGCGGA
The DNA here is from genome assembly GCA_003567855.1 of Gammaproteobacteria bacterium. GTDB lineage: Bacteria > Pseudomonadota > Gammaproteobacteria > Steroidobacterales > PWYM01 > PWYM01. Next base: position 3,971 of record PWYM01000083.1, read on the forward strand.
TTCCACCGCGGGCAGGCGTTCGGAGGCGGCACCGGCCGCTGCATGCGCGGCAAGCACCGGGTCGCGCTGCGCGGTAAGCGCGGCGGCCTGTTCGGCGAGGCGGCCGGCGCGGTCGCGCGCGGCGGCACCATCGGCATCGGCGGCCATCCCCTGCAGCCGCCTGGCGCCGCGCTCGAGTTCACCGAACCGGTCGGCGTCGCCGGCCAGCGCGGCATGGCCGAGCTGGGGCAGACGCTGGCTCAGCGCCGCGAGTTCGGCGCCGCTGCCGGCTCCTGCCATGCCCGGCGCACCGCGTTCCAGGTACAGGCTCGCACCGGTGGCCAGCAGCAGCAGCACGAGCAGCGCCCCGAGCACCGGCAGCGCCCGCGCCGCCATCGATTTTTCGTTCATGGACCCCGTCTCCCAGTCGCGCGCCGGACGCCGGCGCCGCGATCGTTCCCGGTCATGTGTCAGCCGCCTGCTGGAAGCGCTCGCTTTCCACCAGCGCCTGCAGGTCGAATACAGGCCACGTCTCGCCGCCGCGGCGGTAGGCGCCGTCCAGCCAGGGCTCGGCGCGCGCGATCGTCGGCGGCGACTCGTCCTGGAACTCCTCGGGCAGAAAGCGGCGGAAGCCGTGAACCTCGTCGACGATCAGCCCCGCCGGCACCTCGCGGTGGTTGACGACGAGCACGCGTGCCCGACGTTCACGCCCACCGCCGCTGCCGCCGAGCAGCGCCCGGAGGTCACTGACCGGCAGCAGGTGGCCCCGGACGTTCGCGATCCCGCGTAGCCAGCCGCTGGCACCCGGCACGCGGGTGAGCTGCTCCGGCACCGGCAGCACCTCGCGCACCTGCGCGCGCGGCGCGATGAAATGCTCCGGCCCCATGCGGAACGCCACGCCGATCCATTCCTCGACCGACGGCGCCTCGCCGCCGGAGACCGCGCTCCGACTGCGGCGCTCGAGCTCGCGAAGCAGCTCGAACGGACGGTCGCGAAGGGCGCGGAGTGACACTTCAGCCCCCTATGCCGATGCGTTCAGCCACTGCGTCACCTTGGCAACGAGATCCCCCTCGGACACCGGCTTCACGAGGTAGTCCACCGCGCCCTGGCGCAGTGCCCAGATGCGGTCGGTTTCCTGGTTCTTGGTCGTCACGATGATGACCGGAATGCCTGCGGTGCCAGGGTCCCGCGCCAATGTGCGCGTCGCCTGGAAACCGTTCAGCCCGGGCATCACGACGTCCATGAAGATCAGGTCCGGCCGCCGTTCGTGCGCGACGCGTATGCCCTCGTCGCCGTCGGCGGCCGACAGCACCGTGTGCCCGTCCTTCTCGAGCCAGCCGCGCATCACGTGCACCTCGGTCGGCGAATCGTCAACGATGAGTACCACCGCCATGTGTGAATGACCCCTGCCGGAGGCGCTAGCCCCCGATATGGCTTTCGATAGCGCCGAGCAGCTCGTCGCGCGTGAACGGCTTGGTCAGGTACTGCTCGGACCCCACGATGCGGCCGCGCGCACGGTCGAACAGGCCGTCCTTGCTCGAGAGCATGATCACCGGCGTATTCCTGAACACCTTGTTGTGCTTGATCAGCGAGCAGGTCTGGTAGCCGTCGAGGCGCGGCATCATGATGTCGACGAACACGATGTCGGGCTGGTGGTCGGCGATCTTCGACAGCGCGTCGAAGCCGTCCACGGCCGTGAAGACCTCGCAGCCCTCGCGCGAGAGCAGCGTCTCGGCGGTGCGGCGTATGGTCTTCGAATCGTCGATCACCAGGACCTTGAGCCCCAGCAAACGGTCCTGCTTGACGCTGCTCACGACAGCCTACCCCTGCAGCGGTGAACGCGGCCCGGTGCGGGCACGCATGGTCGGGCGTAATCGACTGTCTTTTAACATATTGCCTCACCCGTCGCCACGCGGCACGTGGCCGCGCGATCGCGGCCGGACCGGCAGTGTACGCACAGCCGGGGCCCGGGCGGGTTGCGCGAGTTCACAACTGCCCGGTTCCGCCATCGCGCCGCCACCCGTATATTGACGGCGCCGCGACCCACGGGGCCCCGGCGCCCCCTCGCCCCCCGGAGCAGCCGAATGAGTACCCGCCAGCCGCGCATCGGCATGGTCATGGACCCGATCGAGACGATCAAGCCCGCCAAGGACAGCACGCTCGCGATGATGCTCGCGGCCCAGCGCCGGGGCTGGTCGCTGGTCTACCTGCAGCAGGGCGACCTGCGCCTGCGCGACGGCGTCGCATGGGGCCGCGGGCTGCGCGTGCGGGTCGCCGACGATGCCCGGCACTGGTTCGAGGCCGGCGACACGTGGGCCGACCGGCTCGACACGCTCGACGCGATCCTGATGCGCAAGGACCCGCCGTTCGACATGGAATTCATCCACACCACGTACATGCTCGAGCGCGCGCAGCTTGCCGGTACGCTGGTCGTCAACGACCCGGTGGCGCTTCGCAACATGAACGAAAAGGCCTACACGGCGTGGTTTGCGCAGTGCACGCCGCCGACGCTGATCACGCGGCGAAAGGATGACATGCGCGCGTTCCTGGCCGAACATGGGCGTATCGTGATCAAGCCCCTTGACGGCATGGGGGGGCGATCCGTATTCGTCGTGGATCGCAACGACCCGAACCGTAATGTCGTGATGGAAACCCTGACCGCCGACGAGCGCCGCTACGCGATGGCGCAGCGCTATCTCCCGGAAATCGCCGATGGCGACAAGCGCATCCTGCTGATCGACGGCGAGCCGGTCGAGCGGCTGCTCGCGCGCGTGCCCGGCGGCGACGACCCGCGCGGTAATCTCGTCGCCGGCGCGACCGGCGAGGCCCGCCCGCTGTCGGCACGCGACCGCTGGATCGCCGAGGAGGTCGGGCCGGAACTGGCCCGGCACGGGGTCCTGTTCGCCGGCCTCGACGTCATCGGCGACCATCTCACCGAGATCAACGTGACCAGCCCCACCGGAATCAGGGAACTCGACGCACAGTGCGGGCTCGACATCGCCGACCAGCTGATGGCGGTGATCGCGCGGCGCCTGGAGACCCGTGATGCGTAAGCTGTCCGCGGTGATCGCGGCGATCGCGGGCGCGCTCACGCTGGGCTCATGCGAACGCGGCGGCGCGCCCTGGGAACACGTGTTCGAAACAATGGGCACCGAGGTGCGGGTGCTGATCGCGTACGAGGAGACGCGGCGACGCCCCGACGACCACTTCACCGCCGTCGAGGCGCGCCTCGGCGAAATCGCCGTCGACTTCTACCCGTGGGCCGACGGCGAGCTCGCCGCGCTCAATGAAAACCTCGCCGCCGGCCGCAGCTTTCGCGCCAGCGCCGACCTCGCGTCGCTGCTGTCGCGGGCGATCACGCTGTCCGCGGAGAGCGACGGGCGGTTCGACCCGGGCATCGGGCGTCTGGTGGCACTTTGGGGATTCGACCAGGCCGGTCCCGGCGTCGAGGCCACGCCGCCCACCGACGAGGCGATCGCCGACGCGCTCGAACAGTGCAATTCGATCCGGCATGTCACCGTGCGCTCGCGCGAGATCAGCAGCGACTGCCGGGGGCCGTTCATAGACCTCGGCGGGATCGCCAGGGGGTTTGCGGTCGACCAGGCGCTGACGCTGCTGCGCCGCCAGGGCGTCGCCAACGCGCTCGTCGACGCCGGCGGTGACGTGCGCGCGCTCGGCCGGCGCGGCCGCCAGGCGTGGCGGGTCGGTATCGAGCATCCCCGTCGCGACGGCATCGTGGGCGTGGTCGAACTCGCGACCGGCGAAGCGGCGTTCACTTCGGGTGACGCGAAACGCCATTTCGTCCACGACGGAGAACGCTTCGGACACGTGCTCGACCCGTCCACCGCCCGACCGGTGCGCCACACCGCGAGCGTCACGGTGCTCGCCGGCAGCGGCGAGCTCGCCGACGCGGTCTCGACCGCGCTGCTCGTCGCGGGCCCGGACCGCTGGCGCGAAGTCGCCGAACGCATGGGCACGCGCACCGTACTGCGCGTCGACGCGGCCGGCTGGACCGACATGACGCCCGGCATGGAGGGGCGCCTGCAGCTCGCCGGGCCCGAGGCCGGCAGCGGGAACGGGGACGGGGACGCGCGGTGAACGCCCTCGCCACGCCATCGCCGCCGCGCATCACGACCCGCGACCGCCTGTCGTCGACACTGTTCCTCGCGCTGGTGCTGCACGGCGTGCTGATCATGGGGGTCACCTTCAGCGCGTTCATGCCCGCTTCCGGCGACAGCACGCTGCTGCGCGTGACGATGGTCACCGAGCGCAGCGATACGCCGAACCCCGACGCGACCGAGCTCGCGCAGGTCGCGGCGCGCGGCAGCGGCACCGGCGACGATGCACGCCGCAGCGCCGGCATGCAGGTGCCCGCGATGCCGCCGGCGACGCGCGCGGGCGAGTTTGCCGACCGCGACACCGCCGCGCCCGGAGAACCGCAGCCGGCGCCCGAGCAGCTGGTCACGCGGTCGCCGTCGGACCGCCAGCGCATGGCGCTGATCGACCCCACCGAGCGGGCCGCCGACACGCCCCGCGATGCGGCCCCTGCACCGACGCCGGCGCAGCCGCGCACACACCTCGCGACCCCGGACAGCGAGCTGAGCGCGCGCGGCGAACGAAGTGAACTCGTGGTCAGCCCCGATACCCGTGAGTCGCGGGTCGCCCCCTACCTCGCCCGCTGGAAGTGGCACGTCGAGCGTATCGGCACCGCAAACTTCCCGGCCCGTGCGCGCGCCGCCCGGCCGGCGCGCAACCCGGTGCTCGAGGTCGCAATCGGGGCTGACGGTCGGCTGCACGACATCGTGCTGCTGCGCCCGTCCGGCGACACCTTCCTCGACCAGGCCGCGCTCGAAATCCTGCGCATGGCGGCACCGTTCGAAGCCTTCCCGGCGGAACTGCGCGACGACTACGACGTGCTGCGCTTCGCGTACGAGTGGCAGTTCGCGAGCACGGAAGCCGAAGCCACGGACTGGTAGAATGGGACTCCCGCCCAGTCGCGGATGCGCCCTGATGGACTCGCTCGCCAACCATTTCCTGATCGCCATGCCCGGCATGGGTGACCCGAATTTCGAAGAGACGGTCACCTTCGTCTGCGAGCACTCCGATGACGGTGCGCTCGGGCTGGTCATCAACCGCCCGCTGGACATGACGCTCGCCGAGGTCTTCCTGCAGCTCGGGCTCGAGTCGGCGGACGATTCACTGGCCGCCCAGCCGGTGCTGCGCGGCGGCCCGGTCGCGAGCGACCGCGGCTTCGTGCTCCACCCGCCCGGCGGCGAATGGGACTCGAGCGTACAGGTCTCGCCCCATGTGCAGGTCACCACGTCCCAGGACGTGCTCGCCGCGATGGCGCGCGGCGACGGGCCGCGGCCGGCGCTGATCGCACTCGGCTACGCCGGCTGGGGTGCCGGGCAGCTCGAGGAGGAAATCGCCGCGAACAGCTGGCTCAGCGTCGCCGCCGACCCGCAGATCATCTTCTCGCTGCCGTTCGAGGACCGCTGGCAGCGCGCCGCGGGGCTGCTGGGCGTGGACCTCAGCCAGCTCAGCGCCTACCCCGGGCACGCCTGACGCGTGGCCGCCGCTGCCGCGACCCGGCCACTGACGGTGCTGGCCTTCGACTTCGGCCACCGGCGCATCGGCGTCGCGGTCGGCGAGTGCGCCGCCGGTGGCCTCGCCCGCGGCCTCGTCACGCTCACCGTGAACGACGGCGTCCCGCCGTGGGACCGGATCAGCGCGCTGGTCGACGAGTGGCGTCCGCAGCGGCTCGTCGTCGGGGTCGCACGCAACATGGACGACAGCGACTCGCCGATGACCGCGGCCTGCCATGCGTTCGGTGCCGAGCTGCGCCGGCGTTGCGGGCTCGAGGTCGATTTCGTCGACGAGCGACTGACGTCACTGGAAGCACTCGACACGCTGCGCGACGCGCGCGCGAGCGGCCGGCGCCGCCGGCGCGTGCGCAGCGGTGATGTGGACCGCGAGGCCGCGCGCCTGATCGCCCACCAGTGGCTCGCCGAACACGACGACCGCGACCCCGCGCAGGAGCACACGTGAGTACCGAAGCCGCGACCCACGCACCGGCCGACGATCCGCAGCTCACGCCCGACGGCCGCCTGCGCCACCTGCTGTCGCTGGCCACGCTGCCACGCTCGCTGCTCGAGCCGCTGCTCGAGCGCGCCGAGCGCTACCTGACACCGCTCGGCGAGCGTCCCGCGCGCGACAGCGCGCTGAAGGGGCGCACCGTCGCCAACCTTTTCTTCGAGCCGAGCACTCGCACACGCGCGTCGTTCGAGCTGGCCGCGCACCGGATGAGCGCCGACGTGCTGAATCTCGACGTCAACATGTCGTCGCGCACCAAGGGCGAGAGCGTGCTCGACACGATCCTCACGCTGCAGGCGATGGAGGTCGACGTGTTCGTCGTACGCGATGCGAGTGCCGGCATCCCGGCGTTCATCGCCCGTAACGTCGCCCCGCACGTGTCGGTACTCAACGCCGGCGAAGCCGACGTGTCCCACCCCACGCAGGCGCTGCTCGACCTGTTGACGATACGCCGGCGCAAGCCGCCGCTGCCCGAGCTGCGCGTGGCGATTGTCGGAGACATCGCCCACTCGCGCGTCGCGCGCTCGACCGCCGAGGTGCTGCACACCTTCGGCGTCGGCGAGCTGCGCCTGGTCGGCCCGCCGGACCTGCTGCCGGCCGAACCGCTGGTCCCTGGCGCGATGCTCGTCGATGACCTCGCCCGCGGCCTGCGCGACGCCGACGTGGTGATGGCGCTGCGCATCCAGCGCGAACGCTTCCGGGAGATGGAGGGCATCCCCGATCCGGAGCAGTACGCACGCCAGTACGGCATCACGCGCGAACGCCTGCGCGGCGCACATCCGGATGCGATCGTGATGCACCCCGGGCCGATGAATCGCGGCGTCGAAATCGACGGCGACGTAGCCGACGGTCCGCAGTCGGCCATCCTCGAACAGGTGACCAACGGTGTCGCGGTGCGCATGGCGGTGCTCGCCACCGTCACCGAGACGCTGATCGCGAGCGGGAGCGGTCGATGAGCACCACCGCCGTCGACCGGCCCCATCGCGGCACCATTCACCTCGAGGACGCCGAGGTGCTCGCCCACGATGCATGGCCCGGCAATCAGTACGTTCTCCGCGTCAGGGCGCCCGAATGCGCGGCGCGCGCCGAACCCGGCAGTTTCGTGCACCTGCGCTGCGACCCGCTGCTGCCCATGCGCCGCCCGCTGTCGATCATGCGCGTGGACCGCGACGCGGGCTGGGTCGAATTCCTCTACAAGACCCACGGTTACGGGCTCACGCTGCTGTCGCGACGCCGTCCCGGCGACACGCTGAGCGTGCTCGGCCCCATCGGTGTGCCGTTCACGCCCGACCCGGCACGCCCGCGCGCGCTGCTGCTCGGCGGCGGCGTCGGCATCCCGCCGATGCTGTTTCTCGCCGAGGCGCTCGCCGCAGCGGGTGGTGCGGGGCCGAAACCGCTGGTGCTGATGGGTTCGGAACTGCCGTTCCCGTTCACGCTGGCCACCGCGCCGGCGGCAGTGACCGGCATGCCCGACGATGCGACCGCGGCGCTGGCGACGCTCGAAACACTCGCCATCCCGAGCCGGCTCGCCAGCCGCGCCGGCCTCGACGGCTGCCATGACGGCTTCGTCACCGACCTGGCGCGCCGCTGGCTCGACACGCTGTCGGCCGCGCAACGCGACGAGGTCGCCGTCTACACCTGCGGCCCGACGCCGATGCTCGAGGCGGTCGCGCGGCTCGCCGCTGACTATGCGCTGCCGTGCCAGGTGTCGCTCGAGGAATACATGGCGTGTGCGGTCGGGGGTTGCGCAGGCTGCGCGGTGCGGGTGCAGACACCTGAGGGGCCGGCGATGAAACGCGTGTGCGTCGACGGACCGGTCTTCGACGCCCGCAGCGTGTTCGCCTGAAGCAGGAAATCAGCCGAAGTTGATCCGGGCCTCGAGATTCGCGCGCGAGTCCGCGTGCGTGAGCGCCTCTTCCATCGAGATGCGCCCCGCCCTGTAGAGCGCGTGGAGTGCGGTGTCGAAGTGCTGCATGCCGGGTTCGCTGGAGTCGCGCAGCGCCTCCTTCACCGCCGAGATGTCGCCCTTGAGGATAAGCTCGCTCATGTGCGGCGTGTTGAGCAGCACTTCGACCGCGGCGCAGCGGCGGCTGTCGCGACCGCGTACGAGTCGCTGCGAGATGATCGCGCGGACGTACTGCGCGAGGTCCATCAGCACCTGACGGTGCTGGTCACGCGGGAACATGTTGACGATGCGGTCGAGCGCCTCGGAGGCGTTGTTCGCGTGCATGGTCGCGATGGCGAGGTGACCGGTGCCGGCGAGGTCCACCGCCGCCTGCAGCGTTTCGCGGTCACGGATCTCGCCCACGAGGATCACGTCCGGTGCGGCGCGCATCGCACTGCGCAGCGCGCGCGCGAACGAGTGGGTGTCCATGCCGATTTCGCGCTGGTTGACGATGGACTGCTTGTTCGGGTGCAGGAACTCGATCGGGTCTTCAATCGTCAGGATGTGCGAGGCCGAGTGCTCGTTGCGGTGGTTGATCATCGCCGCGAGCGTGGTTGACTTCCCGTTTCCGGCCGCACCGACCATCAGGATCAGCCCGCGCTTGTAGAGCACGAGGTCCTTGAACACCGCGGGCAGGCCGAGATCGTCGAGCTGCGGCATGTCGGCGGTGATGTAGCGCAGCACCATGGCCATGTTGCCGCGCTGGTGGAACACCGACACGCGGAAGCGGCCGAGGCCGGGCTCGGAGATCGCGAAGTCGATCTCGAGCTCGCGCGTGAAGGTTTCCATCTGCTCGTCGGTCATCAGGCTGAACGCCGCCTGCTTGACCATCTTCGGCGTGAGTTCGAGCTTGTTTACGGGCACGATGCGCCCGTCGATCTTGATCTTGACCGGCGCAAAAGTGGTGAAAAACAGGTCCGAGGCCTGTTTGTCCACCATCAGCTTGAGCAGTGGCTTGGTGTTCACTGTTGATGCGGGTCTGCGTGAAAGGCTCGCACAGGCCGGCGGCGGCGCCGGCTAGAAGCTCGTCTCGCGGCCCTCTTCCTCCAGCATGTGCAGACTGTCGGCGTGCGCGCGATCGGTGTCGGATTCGCGGCGGCTCTCGAGCTTGATCTTCAGGCGCAGCTCGTTGCGCGAGTCGGCATTGCGCATCGCGTCTTCGTAGCTGATGCGGCCGTCCTCGTAGAGGCGGTAGAGCGCCTGGTCGAAGGTCTGCATGCCGAGGCGCGTTGACTTCGCCATGATTTCCTTGATCTGCGCGACTTCGCCGCGGAAGATCAGGTCCGAGATCAGCGGCGAGTGCAGCATGATTTCCATCGCCGCGACTCGGCCGACGCCGGTCTGGCGCGGGATCAGGCGCTGCGAGATAAGCGCGCGCACGTTCAGCGACAGGTCCATCAGGAGCTGGCTGCGCCGCTCCTCCGGAAACAGGTTGATGATGCGGTCGAGCGCCTGGTTGGCGCTGTTCGCGTGCAGCGTCGCCAGGCACAGGTGCCCGGTTTCGGCAAACTGCACCGCGTATTCCATCGTCTCGCGGTCGCGGATCTCGCCGATAAGAATCACGTCGGGGGCCTGGCGCAGCGTATTTTTCAGCGCGCTGTGCCAGTTGTCGGTGTCGACGCCGACCTCGCGGTGGGTGATCACGCAGCCGTCATGGCGGTGCACGAACTCGACCGGGTCCTCGATGGTGACGATGTGGCCGCGGGAGTTCTGGTTGCGGTGGTGGACCATCGCGGCAAGCGAGGTGGATTTACCCGACCCGGTGCCGCCGACGATGATCACCAGCCCCCGCTTGGTCATTGCGACGTCCTTGAGCACCTCGGGCAGCTCGAGCTCGTCGCAGGTGGGGATCTGGGTGGTGATGGTACGCAGCACCGCGCCGACCTGCTGCTGCTGCACGAAGGCACTGACGCGAAAGCGCCCGATGCCCTGCGGGACGATCGCGAAATTGCATTCGCGGGTCGCGTCGAACTCGCGGGTCTGCTTGTCGTTCATGATCGAGCGGACCATTACCGAGCTCTGCTCGGCCGTCAACGGCTTGTCGGTGACGGGGCAGATGCTGCCGTCGATCTTGATCGCCGGCGGAAAGCCGGCGGGGATGAAGAGGTCCGAGCCGTTTTTCTCGACCATCTTCTTCAGCAGATTCTGCATCAGCCGTACGGCCTGATCGCGTTCCATCTCGCTCTCGCTTGTGCCGCGGCGCGGCGACTCAGAAGGATTCCTTGTGGACCGCCTTGAAGCGGGCCTCTTCCTTGGTGATCAGCCCCTTCGCGAGCAGTTCCTGGAGGTTCTGATCCAGCGTCTGCATGCCGTGGGACTGACCGGTCTGGATGCTCGAGTACATCTGCGCGACCTTGCCTTCGCGGATGAGGTTACGGATCGCCGGGGTACCGATCATGATCTCGTGCGCGGCGACGCGGCCGCCACCGACCTTTTTGAGCAGTGTCTGCGAAATGACCGCGCGCAGCGATTCCGACAGCATCGAGCGCACCATCTCCTTTTCGGCCGACGGGAACACGTCGACGATACGGTCGATGGTCTTGGCCGCCGAACTCGTGTGCAGCGTACCGAACACCAGGTGACCGGTTTCGGCGGCGGTCAGCGCGAGGCGTATGGTCTCGAGGTCGCGCATCTCGCCGACGAGCACCACGTCGGGGTCCTCGCGCAGCGCCGAGCGCAGCGCCTCGCTGAAGCCGAGCGTGTCGCGATGGACTTCGCGCTGGTTGATCAGCGAGCGCTTGCACTCGTGAACGAACTCTATCGGGTCCTCGATGGTGATGACGTGATCGGGCTTGTTCTCGTTGATGAAGTCGATCATCGCCGCAAGCGTGGTCGACTTGCCCGAGCCCGTGGGCCCGGTGACCAGCACGATCCCGCGCGGGTGCAGCGACACGTCCTGGAAGATCTTGGGCGCCTTGAGATCCTCGAGCGTGAGAATTTCCGACGGGATGGTGCGGAACACCGCGCAGCAGCCACGGTTCTGGTTGAAGGCATTGACGCGAAAGCGCGCCAGCTTGGGAATCTCGAACGAAAAATCAGTCTCGAAGTACTCCTCGAAGTCCTTCCGCTGTTTGTCGTTCATGATGTCGTATACCATTGCGTGCACTTCCTTGTGCTGCAATGCCGGCATGTTGATGCGCTTGATGTCGCCGTCGACGCGCAGCATCGGCGGCACGCCCGCCGACAGGTGCAGGTCGGAGGCATTGTTCTTGACGGCGAAAGCCAGAAGCTGCGCGATGTCGACGGCCATGAAATATCCCTGCAGTGCTGTCCCCGACGCCTTCGCTGAAGGCATTCCCGGCACTGGATTTACCATAACCGGGCACGACCAGACCCAGTATAGAGCAGCCTCCGGACAGCGGCGTGACTGATCTCACGGAACAACTCGCCCGCCTGCGGGCGCGTATCGAAAACGCTGCACGCGTCGCAGATCGCGACCCGACTGAGGTCCGTCTGGTCGCCGTCAGCAAGACCCGCGACTCCGACGAGGTGCTCGCGGTCGCCGCCGCCGGGCAGCGTGATTTCGGCGAAAACCGCCTCCAGGAGGCGCTGGACAAGATCGCCGCCTGCCAGCAGCAGCCCCTGTGCTGGCATTTCATCGGCCAGCTGCAGGCCAACAAGACGCGCCAGGTCGCCGAGCATTTCGACTGGGTCCACTCGCTGGACCGCCTGCGTATCGCCCGACGGCTGAGCGAGCAGCGGCCCGGGTCGCTCGCACCGCTGAACGTGTGCCTGCAGGTGGACCTCGGTGGCGAAACGCAGAAGGCCGGCGTCGCGCCGGACGTGACGAGCGAACTCGCGCACGCGGTCGCGGCACTGCCGCGGCTCAGACTCCGCGGGCTGATGTGCCTGCCGCCGGCGCCCGATGCGCCGGGCGATTCGCGACCGTATTTCCGCCGCCTGCGCGAACTGCGCGACACGCTGCGCGCCGAGGGCCTCGACCTCGATACGCTGTCGATGGGCATGACCGCGGATCTCGAGGACGCGATCGCCGAGGGCGCGACGCTGGTGCGCGTCGGCACCGCGCTGTTCGGCCCGCGCAACCCCTGACCCGTGGAGGCTTCCGAATGACCGCGAGCATTGGATTCATAGGCGCAGGCAACATGGCGCGCAGCCTGCTGGGCGGCCTGCTGCAGCAGGGTCACCCGGCCGCGTCGCTGCGCGCGAGCGACCCTGATGCCGGCAGCCGCGAGCGGGTCGCCGCGATGGGCGTGGCGGTCGAAGAGGACAACGCCGCGCTGGTCGCCGCCTGCGATGCGGTGGTGCTGGCGGTCAAGCCGCAGCAGCTTGCCGGCGTACTCTCGGGCATCGCCCCGGCGCTGCGCAGGCGCCGCCCGCTGCTCGTGTCCATCGCCGCGGGGGTCCCCGTGCAGACCCTCGTGGCCGGCGCCGGTGACGATACGCTGGCGGTGGTACGCGCGATGCCGAACACCCCGGCACTGCTCGGTGCGGGCGCGACCGGCGCGCTCGCAAACAGCGCGTGCGGCGAGCGCGAGCGCGCGCTCGCGGATGCAATCCTTGGCGCAGTCGGCATCGTCGAGTGGGTTGATGACGAGGCCCTGCTCGACGTCGTAACCGCGGTATCGGGCAGCGGACCCGCGTATTTCTTCCTGCTGATGGAACTGGTCACGGGCGCCGGTGAATCGCTCGGCCTGCCACCGGAAACCGCACGACGCCTGTGCGTGCAGACGGCGCTCGGCGCGGCGCGCATGGCCTACGAGACCGGCGAACCGCTCGCGCAGCTTCGCGAACAGGTCACGTCACCCGGCGGCACCACGGCCGCTGCACTCGATGCGCTCGAGGCCGCCGGTATCCGTGATATGGTTGCGCGGGCCGTGACCGCCGCCCGTGACCGCGGGCGCGCGCTCGCCTCAGAATCCACCGGCGCCCGCTGACGCCGGCCTGCTGACCCGATCGGAGCGAGATGAACGACGCGCTGATTTTCCTGCTGCGGGCGCTGGTCGACCTGTACCTGCTCGCGCTGCTGCTGCGCCTGCTGCTGCAGGCGGTGCGCGCCGACTTCTACAACCCGGTGTCGCAGTTCATCGTACGCATCACCGATCCGGTCACCGCACCGCTGCGCCGGGTGCTGCCCGCTGCCGGCCGGCTCGACATCGCGACGCTGGTCGTGCTGGTCGCGCTGCAGATCGGTGCCACCGCAATGCTGGTCGCGATGGGCGGGTTCACGCAGCCGGACCCCGCGGCGCTCGTGTACTTCGCGCTGTTGCGGCTGACGATGCTCGTGCTGCGCCTGTATTTCTTCGCCATCCTGATCTACGTGATCCTGAGCTGGGTCGGACGCGACCTCAACAACCCGGTCGTGCGGCTGCTTGCCGCGGTGGTCGAACCGTTGCTCGCGCCGGTGCGGCGCGTGCTGCCATCAGTCGGCGGTCTGGACCTGTCGCCGCTGGTCGTGCTGCTGCTGCTCCAGGCGCTGATGATTGCGCTGCCACTGCCAGGATTGCTGCGCTGACCTGACCCCTGGTTTATATTGGGGTCAGGCGCTGTTCCCTCGGGGGGAGGAATTCATGATGCCGCTCCGACTCGTTCCAGACTCCAGCCCGGCACCTGGTGCCGCCCGGCTCGTGCGCATGGGCGCCGCAACCCTGGCGGCAGTGCTGCTCGCCGCCTGTGGCCCGTCGCCGAATGGCGACGCCGATCGCGCGGCGCAGGTCACCGCGCCACCCACGGAGACGATGCGGGACTTCGGCGATCACGTCGTGCACTTCCGGGCACTGACCACAGAGCAGCTGTCACCGGAGATCGCACGTGCCCACAACATCACGCGCAGTCGCAACCGTGCGATGCTGAATGTGAGCGTCATCGAAAAGGAAGAGCTCGGCCCCGGCAAGCCGGTCCGCGCCCGCGTGGACGCCTCTGCACGCAATCTCACCGGGCAGCTCAAGAACCTGCGCGTGCGGGAAGTCACCGAAGAGGACGCGATCTACTACATCGGTGAAGTCGCGGTCTCCAACCGTGAAACGCTGACCTTCGAGATCGACGTCACGCCCGAGGGGCTCGACGAGCCCTACTCGGTGCGCTTTCGCCAGCAGTTCTACACGGACTGAACGTTCACACCCCGAGCACTGCCGAAATGCCGCCGCAGCAGGCATTGTGCTATCTTCGCGCTTGTTTGGCGCCGCAGCCGGTGCATGAGATCGCCGGCACGGCAGGGAGGATCACCAGTCACCTGGCCGCGGGCATTGTCATGACCCGACCGGCGCCACTGGTGCACAGTCTGGACCACACGAGGAGTACGAGCTGATGGCAGCAACCAAGAAGGCCGGCGCAGCCGCCAAGAAGCCCCCGACGAAGGCCGAGATCCAACGGACTATCGCCGAGCAGACGGGGCTGACCAAGAAGGACGTGGCGGCGGTGTTCGATGCGCTTCAGGAGCAGATCCGCAAGAACCTGTCAGGGCGCAACGCGCCGGGCCAGTTCGTGCTGCCCGGACTGCTGAAGATGACCGTGCGCAAGAAGCCTGCGACCAAGGCGCGCCCGGGCAAGAACCCGTTCACCGGCGAGGACATCATCATCAAGGCCAAGCCGGCCAGCAAGACCGTCAAGGTCACTGCGCTGAAGGGTCTGAAAGACCTCGTCTGAGCACCTCGGGCGGCGTGGTTGGCACGCCGCCCTCGGGCCGACCGGAAAAGCCTGCGTGCCGCCGGTCGGTCCGCGATCAGGCCCATTGCCGTCGAGCCCGGGCCAGCCCGCTGCCGTGCGTCGCCTCAGTCGCGCGACTCTTCCATGACGCTGTTGCGCAGGCGTACGCGGTCGGCATCACGCACGTACAGCAGGTTGCACAGCTTGCGCATCAGGTGATCCTCATGCGGATGCAGGTTGGCGTCTGCCCACGCGACCCGCCACAGCATCTCGACCACGTTGAGCTTCTCGCACTCCGACAGCGCTTCATGCAGCGCCCGCGTGAAGCGTTGCAGTGACACTGCATCGTGGAGTTCGCGCTCGGCGAGCGCGACAAGTTCGGCGGCCTCCTCGGTCGGCAGCGCGAAATGTTCACGCAGCAGGCCCACGACCATCGCGCTCTCGACCATCTTCTCGGCATGGTCGGCACGGGCCATCTCGACCAGCAGGCTCGCGGTCGCCAGCCGGATCGCGCCCTCGCGCTCACCCTCGTCGCGATCGCCCGGTGCCTTGCGCAGCCGCTCGAAGATCTCGCGCAGCGTTGCGATCATGATCCGCGCCCCGTGTCGCCGGACGACTCGAGGAAAGCCGTGACCACGTCGCGCAATGCGGTCAGGTGGCCGTGGAAGAAATGTCCGGCAGCATCGATCAGCTCGAGGCGCGGCCCGTCAGGATGGCGGCGCACCCAGTCGACCACGTCGGCGGTGGGCACGACGTCGTCGCTGCCACCCTGCACGAGCAGCCACGGCGGCATCCGCGCGGCGTCGAAGTCCAGCGCAAGGCGCGTGACCGCAGGCGCCACCGTGACCAGCCGCGCGGTGCGGCGCATACCCGCGGCGCGCGCCGCGATCACCCCGCCGAACGAGAAACCGAGCAGCCACAACGCGCGGCCCGGCCAGCGCCTGCAGGCATCGTCGATGACCGCGAGGGTATCGTCGAGCTCGCCGTCACCCTCACCGTAGCGGCCTTCGCTGCCACCGACGCCACGAAAGTTGAAGCGCACGCTGGGCACGCCCAGGCGGTTGCAGCTGCGCGCGAGCGTATGCACGACCTTGTTGTCCATCGTGCCCTGGTGCAGCGGGTGCGGATGACAGACGACGGCGAGTGCTTCACCGGCGTCCGGCTCGGGCGTCTCGATACGCAGTTCCAGCCTGCCGGCCGGACCGTCGATGGTTTCGGCCGAGGACTGCGGCGCCCTGAGCGTTGCGGCACTGGCATTCATCGCACGACCTTCAGAGCGCGAGATGGGTGCGACCGGCCTTCATCACGAAGCGCACGTCACGCAGCTCCGAGATGTCCTCAAGCGGATTTCCCGCGACGGCGATGAGGTCGGCGTACTTGCCGGCCTCGATGCTGCCGAGGTCATCTTCCATGTCGAGGAAACGCGCGCCGATGATTGTCGCCGAGCGTATCGCGTCGAGTTCAGGCATGCCGGCCTCGACCATGAGCTCGAACTCGCGGGCGTTGTCGCCGTGCGGAGAGACGCCGGAGTCGGTGCCGAATACGATGTTCACGTCGGCGGCCCAGGCGCGCGCGAAGGTGTCCTGGATCAGCGGGCCGATGGTCGCGGCCTTCTCGCGCACCACCTCCGGAAAAAAGCCGTCGATTTCGGCCTTCTCCGAGACCCAGCGGCCGGCGAGGATCGTCGGCACGTACCAGGTGCCGTGCGCCTTCATCGCCTCGATCACGTCGTCATCCATGTAGGTGCCGTGCTCGATGGAGTGCACGCCGGCGCGCACCGCGCGCAGCATGCCGTCGCGGCCGTGCGCGTGGGCGGCCACGTGGAAGCCATAATCGGCGGCGGTGGCCACGATCGCCTCGATTTCGTCATCCATGAACTGCGGCGCATCGCCACTGGGCGCGACCGACAGCACGCCGCCGGTGGCCGTGATCTTGATCAGGTCGGCGCCGTCCTTGTAGCGCTGGCGCACCGCTTCCCGCGCCTGTGCCTCGCCGTTGATCACGCCGTCCGTCGGCCCGGTGCGATACTGCAGGTGCTCGGCCCACCCGTTGGTCGGGTCGGCATGTCCCCCGGTGGTTGCGATGCTTTTCGCCGCGGTGAGGATGCGCGGGCCGGCCACGCGCCCCTCGCGGATCGCGTTGCGCAACGCCACGCTGACATTGAACTGGTCCCCCAGGTCACGCACGGTCGTGAAGCCCGCGTGCAGCGTACGCTCGGCATACTGAGCCGAGCGGAAGGCTAGATCGGCCGGGTTGAGCTGGAAGCGCTCCAGGTACGCGGCCGGCCCACTCTGCGACGTGAGGTGGGTATGCATGTCCATGAGCCCGGGCAGTACCGTGTGGTCGGCCAGGTCGATGACCTCATCGCCATCCGCGGCCTGTGCAAAGCCTTCGGTCACCTCAACGATACGCTCGCCGCGGACGTGGATGGTCACGCGCTCGCGCAGCGTGCCGCTTTCCACGTCGAGCATCCGCCCGGCGTGCACCAGCACCGTGGATTCATCGGCCACCGCTGGCGCGGTGCCGGCGACGATCAGCGCCAGCGCGAGCGCAAACGTTCGAAACGTGCGTGTCATTATTCGATCTCCCTGAGTTCCACCTCGAACAGCAGCACCGCGTTCGGCGGGATCACGCCGCCGGCACCGCGACTGCCGTAGCCCAGTTCCGGCGGGATCACGAGCTCGCGGCGCTCGCCGGGACGCATGCCCGCCACACCCTGGTCCCAGCCGGCGATCACCTCGCTGGCGCCGACCGTGAACCGGAAAGGCTCGCCCCTGTCCAGCGAACTGTCGAAGCGGCGCCCGCGGGCATCGGGCGCCTCGGGGTCATACAGCCATCCCGTGTAGTCGACCACCGCGACCTGGCCGGCCTCGATCGCATCGCCCTCCCCGGGTTCCAGCGTCTGTACGCGCAGGCCGTCGATGTCGGCGTCGGCCGCCGACCCGGTCGGCGTGCCTTCGACCTCACCATCCCGCGCGCCGCAACCGGCCAGCAGCAGTGCGCAGGCCAGCGTTACAAGTGCGCGGCGTACGCGCCGTCGCTCAGCGCTCATCTTCGAACTCCAGTGCTGCCGAGTTGATGCAGAAACGCAGGCCGGTCGGGCGGGGGCCATCCGGAAAGACGTGCCCGAGATGCGCGCCGCAGGCGCCGCACAGCACCTCGTCGCGTGTCATGCCGAGGCTGGTGTCACGCTCGGTGCGGACGCGGTCAGCGGCCAGCGCCTGCCAGAAGCTCGGCCAGCCCGAGCCGGAGTCGTACTTGTGCTCGGAATGGAACAGCGCGGCGCCACAGCACACGCACGCGTACGTGCCGTGGCCGTCGTGACTCAGCAACTCACCGCTGAATGGCGGCTCGGTGCCCTTTTCCTGCGTAACGTGCCACGCGCGCGGATCCAGCCGCTCGCGCAGCGCCGGTGGTGACGTGTCGCGTTTGCCCACGCGGGCCTCCCGGGTCATTTACTGCCAGCGCTGATTCTAACAGCCGGTCCCGCGACCGGCCGGCCGCACTCAAGCGCCGGGCTCGGCGGGGGAACGCGCCGGGTCGCCGTCGAGCTCGAGCAGCAGGCGGTTGAGACGCGCGACGAAGGCGCCCGGGTCACGCAGCTGGCGGCCCTCGGCGAGCTGTGCCTGGTCGAACAGCACGTGCGCGAGGTCCTCGAAGCGGCCGTCGGAAGCGGCCGAATCGAGCCTGCGCACGAGGGGGTGTCCGGGATTGATCTCGAGCGCCGGCCGCGTGTCGGGCACCTCCTGGCCGGTCGCCTCGAGGATGCGGCGCATCTGTTCGCCCGGGTCATGCTCGCCGATGACCAGGCATGCCGGGGACTCGGTGAGCCGGCGACTGACGCGCACCTCGCTGACCCGGTCGCGCAGCGCGCGCTTCAGCCGTTTGACGAGATCGCGGTATTCCTTCTCACGGGTTTCCGCGAGGCCGTCTGCGCCGGCACCGCCTACACCCGACAGGTCCAGTTCGCCGCGGGCCACGTCCTTGAGCGCCACGCCGTCATACTCGGTCAGGTGCTGCATGACCCATTCGTCTATGCGGTCGGTCAGCAGCAGCACCTCGATGCCGCGCTCGCGAAAGACCTCCAGGTGCGGGCTGGCGCGCGCCGCGTCGGCGCCGTCGGCGACGAGGTAGTAGATCGACTTCTGGCCCTCGACCATGCGTTCACGGCAGGTATCGAGCGTTACCGTCTCGCCGGCGTCGGGGTCGTGCGTCGACGTGAAGCGCAGCAGGCCAGCGATGCGTTCGCGGTTGGCGAAGTCCTCGGCCAGGCCTTCCTTGAGGACGTTGCCGAACTCGCCCCACGCCTTCGCGTAAGCCTCGGGGTCGTTCTTCGCAAGATCGGCAAGCATGTCCAGCGCGCGCTTTGTCAGCGCCTTGCGTATCGCGTCGACGTGGGCGTCCTGCTGCAGGAGTTCGCGCGACACGTTGAGCGACAGGTCGGCGCAGTCGATCACGCCGCGGATGAAACGCAGGTACAGCGGCAGGAACTGCTCGGCATCGTCGAGGATGAACACGCGCTGTACATAGAGCTTGAGCCCGCGCGGTGCCTCGCGCTGGTAGAGATCCCATGGCGCGCGCGACGGCAGGTACATCAGCACGGTGTACTCGCGCTTGCCCTCGACCTGCGCGTGGGTCCATGCCAGCGGCGCCTCCACGTCATGCGCGATATGCTGGTAGAACTCGCGATACTCGTCGTCGCCGATTTCGCTGCGCGGGCGCGTCCACAGTGCCTGCGCACTGTTGACGCTGCGCGCCTCGCCGTCGCCCTCGCGCAGCGTGACCGGAAAACCGATGTGGTCGGAATAGCGGCGCACGAGCGTCTCCAGGCGCAGCGCCGCCGCGAACTCGCGGGCATCTTCCTTGAGATGCAGCTCCACGAGCGTGCCGCGCTCGGCGCGTTCTACCCGGGAGACCGAGAACTCGCCCTGCCCGTCCGACGACCAGCACACGCCGTCGGCGGCATCGGCGCCGGCACGGCGCGTGTACACGTCGACGCGATCGGCGACGATGAACGCGGAGTAGAAGCCGACACCGAACTGGCCGATGAGCTTCGCGTCCTTGCGCGCGTCACCGGACAGCCGGCCGAGGAAATCCGCGGTGCCCGAGCGCGCGATGGTACCGAGGTTTTCGATGACCTCCTCGCGCGACATCCCGATGCCGTTGTCGATCACGCGGACGACGCCGGCGTCGGCGTCGGCCTCGATGCGGATGGCAAGATCCAGGTCGTCGGCGAGCAGCTCCGGGGTCGACAGCGCCTCGAAACGCAGTTTGTCGCATGCGTCGGAAGCGTTGGAGATCAGCTCGCGCAGGAATATCTCGCGGTTGCTGTACAGCGAATGCACCATCAGGTGCAGCAGCTGCCTGACCTCGGCCTGGAAACCCAGCGTCTGGGCGTTCGACGTGTCGTTCATGATCCTCCCACCGGCGAAAATTCGACGGCCGCAAGCGTGCGGCCTGCGGCAGAGGTGGGGGCGGAGACGGGCGGTTTCAAGCGCCGGCGCGGGCCGCCGGGCGCACGGGTGCAATCAGGCGCGCTGCCGGGCCTGGGTGGTGAGCGCGGCGCGGCGCACGCGTGCCAGCGGCAGCGCCGCAATAAGCGCGCCACCGAGCAGCAACCCGAAACCGGTGGCCGAAGACGCAAGCAGCGGCAGCGAAAACAGCGTTGCGCAGGCGATAACAGGTGGCGTGGCGGAAAGCAGTGTCGCGCGCAGGCGTCCCCACAGCAGGGGGACGCAGTAAAGCAGGTCCTCGAGCTCGTCGAGCAGCAGCAGTATGCGTTCCATTGCGGGTTGGTGTCCTGGTCAGGGGATGCGCATCTTAACAGTGCCGGGGCACGTCGGGTGCGATTCGGGTCACGCTGCGGAACGCGCGCTCAATCGGTGGCCCCGGGCAGGGCGATGCCATTGATGCACGCCACTCGCAGCCGCTCGTCCGGTTCGCGCCGGCGATTGCACGCGTCCAGCGCCGCCTTCATCGCGGCGCCCACCCAGGCCACCCGGTCCACGGGGAGGTGAGCTGACGGCATGTGCAGCTGCAGGCGCTGGGTATCGGTGGGACTGGGCATCATCTTGTCTCGGGCTTCTTCAGGGCCAGGGGATGCCGGCGCGCCTGGCCGTAAGGTTCCGGCGGCACGATCCGCGTGTTCGGTTCGGGCGGTTCAGCTGTCGCTCTCCATGGCCCGGCGCACGCGACGCGCCCAGCTCTGGTACCCCTGCCAACTGTAGAGCGAACGGTCATCGGGGCCACGCCTGGGGTTGGCGGCTTCGACCCGCGACAGCCAGGTGCGATAGGCCTCCCAGGTCTCACCCGCGTCGTCGGCCGCTCCGGTCGCCGGGGACGTACCGGCCCGGCGGCTGCCGCGGCCGACGACGCCGAGCAGGGCAGGCTGGAATCGCGAACGAGTGGACTTTGGCATTCGGCAACCACCGCACTAGTGGAATGGCTGCACTGTAGCCTCGAGGTGGCCGTACATGAAGGAACTGCATCACAGCTCCATTCATTTTTTATTATTTTAAATCAGACAGTTACATGCCTTTTGACTTAATGTCAGGACACCGCATCAAGCCGGTAGCACGGTGTGTACTCACGACCCGGCAGCGTCATCCGACGCTCGGCAACGAAGCGTCGCAGCACGGTATCGAGCGCCTTGCCGATGACACGGTCGCCGCGCAGCTCGAACGGCCCGTCGCGCTCGACCAGCGCCCGGCCCTGCTCGCGGATGTTGCCTGCAACCACGCCGGAAAACGCACGCCTGAGGTTCGCCGCAAGCTCGTGCGGCGGCTGGCCGGCATGCAGGTCAAGTGCCGCCATCGACGCATGGCTGACCTCGAAGGGCTGCTGGAAGGGCGCGTCGACATTCAGCCGCCAGTTGAAATAGTAGGCGTCCTCGCGCGCGTGCCTGAACGCCTTGACCTCGCCCAAGCCTTCTTTCATCACCCGCGCGACCTCGTCGGCGTCGCCGATGACGATCCGGTAGCGCTCGCGCGCCGCGTCGCCAAGCGTACCGACGACGAACTCGTCGATCATCCGGAAGTAGCTTTCGCTCTCCGGCGGCCCGGTGAACACCAGCGGCATCGGCTGGTCGGCGTTGTCCGGGTGCAGGAGCACTCCGAGCAGGTAGAGGATCTCTTCGGCGGTGCCCACGCCACCGGGGAACACGACGATGCCGTGACCGACCCGCACGAAGGCTTCGAGGCGCTTCTCGATGTCGGGCATGATCACGAGCTGGTTGACGATGGGATTGGGTGATTCCGCGGCGATGATCGACGGCTCCGAGATGCCCAGGTAAAGGCCGTTGCGGATTCGCTGCTTCGAATGCCCGATGGTCGCGCCCTTCATCGGCCCCTTCATCGCGCCGGCACCGCAGCCGGTGCAGACGTCCAGCCCCCGCAGACCGAGGTGATAGCCGACGAGCTTCGTGTAGTCGTACTCGGTCCTGCTGATCGAGTGTCCGCCCCAGCAGACCACGAGGTTGGGGTCCTGCTGGGTCTTCAGCACGCGTGCGTTGCGCAGGACCTGGAACACCATGTCGGTGATGTCCTCGCCGGTGGCGAGGCGCCGACCGGGGCGCGCAACCCCCGAGCCTATGTAGACGATATCGCGCAGCACCGCGAACAGCAGCTCGCGCACGCCGCGGATCATCGTGCCGTCGACGAACGCGCTGTCGGGCGCATTGCGCAGCGCGAGCTGTACGCCGCGATCGAGCTCCACGATCGCGATCTCGAACTCGGCGTGACGGCGCATCACCTCGCGTACGTCGTCGTCCTCGGCGCCGCTGTTGAGCACCGCGAGCGCGCAGCGCCGGAAAATGTCCTGCAGACCGCCCTCGCCGCTGCTGCGCAGCCGCGCGACCTCACGCTGGGACAGGATCTCGAGACTGCCCTCGGGCGTGACTATCGCGTCCATGCAAGCTTCCTGGGCGCCGGGCGCGCCGGTATCGCGGCTGCTGCCGCGGTGGACATCGGAAGTGGACCGGGACTCAGGGCCGGATCTCGATCGGCGTGTTCTCTCGCGTCATCAACCAGATGTCGATCATGTCGGCATCGTTGACGGCGATGCAGCCGTCGGTCCAGTCCTCGCCCTGGTAGTACCGCTCGGGATAACGGCGGTCATTGGGGAAGCCGTGAATCATGATCTGGCCACCCGGATCGACACCCCTGCGCTGGGCGCGCCTGCGGTCATGCGGGTCGGGATAGGACACGCGTATGGACAGGAAGAAGTCGCTGTTGGTGTTGCGCAGGTCGAGGTGGTAGCGGCCCTCGGGCGTGCGCATGTCGCCCTCGCGCTCCTTGTGCCCCTTCGGCGCGCCACCGAGCATGATGTCGAACTCGCGCAGCACCTCGCCTTCGGAGAGCAGGTAGAGCTTGCGCTCGGACTTGAGCACGAGCACCTCGTCGGCGACCGGGAGCTGCTTCCAGGCATCGAGCGCCGGGTCTTCGAAGGTGATGTCGGCCTGCACGGCGCCGGCCCACAGCACGGCGGCCCACACCGCCAGCCACCCGCGACGCACACGGCCGGGACCGAACCGCGATCGATGCAGACCGGAATCCATGATTGTCGTGACCTCTCCGTGAACGCTCGCCTACTGTAATTGCGCATCGTTGGCGCCTCAAGTCGAACGGTTCACGTCCCGGGGATCGGCCACCGGCAGGCCACGCGCGCGCAGCGCGCCGGCGAGTGCGCCGGCACCGTCGAACACCACCGCATCGAACCCGAGCGCCCGGGCCGCGGCGACGTTGTCGGTGCGGTCGTCGATGAACATGCAGCGTGACGCCGGCTCGCCAATCTCATCGAGGAGGTGCCGGTAGATCGCGGGATCGGGCTTGACGAGCCCGAGGCGGCCGGAGATCACGACGGTACCGAACAGCGCCATCCACTCGAACCGCCGGTAGAGGAAATCGACCGGCTCGACGGGATAGTTCGACAGCGCATGCACCGGCACACCGCGCGCATGCAGCGTGCGCAGCAGCGCGACCGAGCCCGTGATTTCGCCGGCAAACATCTGGTCCCAGCGCGCGTGATACGCGCCGATAGCGTCGCGCCAGTGCGGAAACAGCGCCGCGCGCTCGGCGATCGCCTCGGCCCATGGGCGCCCTCGGTCGAGCTCGCGATGCCACTCGGGGGGGCACACCTCGCGCAGGAAGTGCTCGACGGCGGCGCTGTCGCCGGCGAAGAGGTCCAGGTAGAGGTTGCGCGGATCCCAGTCGACCAGCACGTTGCCGAGGTCGAACACCACCGCGGCCGGCGTCGCGCCGGCCGCGGCCCCGGAACCGGGCAAATCAGCGCCCGCCGCGCTGCAGCGCGGCGATGCGCTCCTCGAGCGGCGGGTGTGACATGAACAGCCGCTTCAGGCCCTTGCCCACACCGCCGCGTATCCCGAACGCCGCGACCGAGTCGGGCAGTTGGCTCGGCCCCTGCATGGACTGCAGGCGCTCGAGCGCACTGATCATCTTCTGGCGGCCGGCGAGCTCGGCGCCACCCGCATCGGCGCGGAACTCCCGCCAGCGCGAAAACGCCATCACGATGGTGCTCGCGAGGATGCCGAGCACGATCTGCGCGATGATCGAGGTGATCCAGAAACCCGGGCCATGACCGCGCTCGTTCTTGAACACGACGCGGTCGACGACATAGCCGACGA
Organism: Gammaproteobacteria bacterium; assembly: GCA_003567855.1. GTDB lineage: Bacteria > Pseudomonadota > Gammaproteobacteria > Steroidobacterales > PWYM01 > PWYM01. The sequence continues at coordinate 28,231 of PWYM01000083.1, forward strand.
TGCGCGACAGGAAGATCACGAACGTGTTCACGACGCCCTGCAGGAGGGTCATCGTCACCATGTCACCGTTGGCGACGTGGGCGACCTCGTGACCGAGTACCGCCTCGACCTCGTCCTGGCGCATGTTCGCGAGCAGCCCGGTGCTGACCGCGACCAGCGCGTTGTTGCGCGTCGCGCCGGTCGCGAACGCGTTCGGCTCGGGCGAGTCGTAGATCGCGACCTCCGGCGTGCGGATGCCGGCGGCCTTGGCCTGGCGCTGCACGGTGTTCAGCAGCCACGACTCGGTGCTGTTGCGTGGCTGCGTGATGACCTTAGCGCGGGTCATCATCTTCGCCGACCACTTGGAGATCGCGAGCGAGATGAACGCACCGCCGAAACCGATCACCGCCGAGATGATCAGCAGCGCCTGCAGGTCAAGGCCGCCGTGCTCGTTGACGTAGTGTTCGAGGCCGAACACCCGCATCACGATCGCGAGCACGACAAGCACGGCGACGTTGGTCGCCAGGAACAGGGCGATACGCTTCATGGAAAATCTCCGTTTTCCGGGTTAACGTCCAATATCGGGGGCCCGTTTGCGTTTTCAAGCCCCGTCGACCGGATATTGTGACCGATGAGCACGCCCGTGGTTCTGTCCTGGAGCAGCGGCAAGGACAGCGCGTTCATGCTGCAGACACTCGCCGCCGATCCGGACTGGGACGTCGTCGCCATGGTCACCGCGCTGCATGACGGCGAGGTGACGATGCACGGCACGCCCGATGCGCTGGTGCGCGACCAGGCGCGCGCCGCCGGGGTCGCGCTGCACACCGTGGAGCTGCCGTGGCCGTGCCGGAACGAGGTCTATGCGGCGCGCCATCGTGAGCTGTTCGCGCGGCTGGCCGCCGACGGCATCGGCCACATTGCCTATGGCGATCTCCACCTCGAGGATGTGCGGGCCTGGCGCGAGCAGCTGCTCGCCGACAGCGGCCTCGCCCCGGTGTTCCCGTTGTGGGCGCGCCCCACCCCGGCACTGGCCCGTGAGATCATCGCCTCCGGCATCGGCGCCCAGGTCGTCTGCGTGGACACCGACCGGCTGCCGGCGGCCTTCGTCGGCCGCAGCTACAACGATGCGTTCATCGACGATCTGCCCGACGGCGTCGACCCGTGTGGCGAGGGCGGTGAATTCCACACTTTCGTCTGGCGCAGCCCCTGTTTCGACCGGCCGCTGGAAATCCACGTGCGCGGCTATCACGACGACGGGCGCTTCCGCCGCGCGATACTCGAAGCCGGCTGAAACACGCCCCGCGGTGCCGGCGCCCGCCACGCGCGCCCAACCGCTAGAATCGCCGCTTCACGGATGCAGCTCATGGCACGCAACAGACGCCCCCTTCATCACTTTCTCGCTCCACGCTGGTGGCCCTGGTGGCTCGGACTCGGCCTGCTGCGCGTCTCCGTCGCACTGCCTTACCGACTGCAGATGGCGCTGGGCCGCGCCGCCGGGCGCGTCGCCCACCGTATGCTGGCTGCACGCCGCTTCGTCGCCCGGCGCAACATCGAGATCTGCTTCCCCGAACTCGACCCGGGCGAGCGCGATGCGCTCGTGCGCCGCCACTTCGAGGCGCTCGGCTGCGGCGTACTCGAAATGGCAATGGCCTGGTGGGGACGCCCGGCCCGCCTCGACGCGTTGGTGACGCTCGAGGGGCTCGAGCACCTCGAGGCCGCGCTTGCGCACGGCCGCGGTGCGATCCTGTTCAGCGCTCATTTCACGCCGCTTGAAATGAGCGGCCGGCACCTGACGGCGCGCTACGAGGTCGATGCGATGTACCGGCCAAGCCCCGAGAATCCGCTGATGAACGAGATTCTGCGCCGCGGCCGCGAACGCACCGCGCGACGCACCATCGCCAAGGACGACGTACGCGCGATGCTCAAGAGCCTGCGCGCGAACGTGCCGGTCTGGTATGCCCCCGACCAGAGCTACCGGCGCAAGTACTCGGCGCCGGTCACGTTCTTCGGCGAGCACGCGATGACCAACACCGCGACCAGCCGGCTGTCGGCGCTGTCCGGCGCCCCGGTGCTGCCGTTCTTCATCCGCCGCATCGGGGCCGCCGGCGGCTACGTGGCGACGATCCAGCCGCCGCTGGAGGACTTCCCCGGCGACGATCCGGTCGCCGACACCGAGCGCCTGAATCGTGCGATAGAGGCGCAGGTGCGCCTGGCGCCGGAGCAGTACTACTGGGTGCACCGCAAGTTCAAGGCGCGCCCGGAGCCGTGGCCCGACCCCTACGCGTCGCCCGAAACCTCCGGCGGCGCCGCCTCGCGGTAGCCGGACAGCAGCTCGGCCCACTGTCCGTCGCCCACGCCGTCGCGGCCGGCCTCGCGCGCGGTCTTGTCCAGCGAGCGCTTCAGGCGCGCGAGGTTGCGCCGGGTCCAGCGACCGGGCGCGCGACGGTAGCCCTGGTCGAAGTCGAGCACGTGCACGGTGCCGTCATCGCCGACGAGCACGTTGCCGGCGTTGAGGTCGGTATGGCAGGCACCGGCGGCGTGCAGCCGCGCCAGCACGCGGCCGGTCTCGGCCCACGCGGGCGCCGGGACAGCGTCCTCACTACACAGTTCGCGCAGCGTCCGGTTCGGTGGCAGTCGCGAGGTCAGCAGCCACGCACTGTAGAACGGCCACGGGCCGCGCCGGTACGCGGCGGCGACCGGCCGCGGCACCGGCAGACCCTCGGCGTACAGGTGCGCGAGCAGCCGCCACTCGGCGAACGCGCGGGTGCGCGCCTCACCGGTCCACAGATAGTGTTCGCTGCTCAGCACGCGGGCGAGCCCGCCCCGCCGGTAGCGGCGCAGCACCCAGCCGCCGTGTGGCGTGTCGAGGTACCACACGGCGCCGCGCCCGCCGCCGCGGCCGACGACCGCACCGGCCGCCTCCCACCACGACGGGTCGAACCAGCGCGCGTCGGCGGCACCGGCGAGGGCCGCATCGACGAGCATCGCGCCGCCCTGCAGCGGCCGGCGCACGCCGTTCGCCGTACCCGTCACGGCCTCCGCTCCCGACCAGGGCCCGCAGGCGGCCAGCGCCGGCTGCGCCTATAATGTGCATCATGCTCGAAGTCTTCGACGAACACCGGCTGCGCGATGCGCCCCCCGAGGCCCTCGGCGATGCGCTCGAGGACGACCGCATCGTGCATTTCCCGCAGTGCCCGTTCCCGCTGCCACCGGAAGACGATCTCGCGCTGCTGCGCAGCGAGCTGCCCGCCCAGCTCAGGCTCAAGAACGTCAGCTACCACCCCGAGGCCGGCAGCGTGCGCGGCCTCGACAGCGGTGACCCGGCGCTGGTCGAGCGCGTCACCGCGATCCTGCGCGCCCACAGCGAACAGGTCTGCACGTTCCTCCACGCGCACATGGGACACCTGACGCGCGACTGGCGCGTGGGCACCTGCAGCTTCAGGCCGATCGAGGAACGCGGGCGTAATCTCAAGCCCCACGCCAGCAACGAGCTCGTGCATATAGACGCCGGCGCCTACGGCGCGACCGACGGCGACCGCATATTCCGCTTTTTCGTCAACGTCAATCCCGACGAGGACCGGGTCTGGGCGACCAAGGGCGGGTTCGCGCACATCCTCGAGCGGTTCGGCCACGACGCCGGGCTCGTCGACGCGCGCGGCCGCGGCCCGCGCATCGAAAAGAACGCACTCGACCACGCCTACAGCGGCCTGGTGGCCGGGCTCGCGCGGCTGAACCCGATGGCGCGCATGATCGACAGCACCCCGTACGACCGCGCGATGCGCCGGCTGCACAATTTCATGAAGGACCAGCCGTCGTTCCGCGACGACATGCGCGACTACCGGGAAATCCGGTTTCCCCCGTACTCGGCCTGGATGGTGTTCACCGACGGCGTCAGTCACGCGAGCCTCGCGGGACAGTTCGCGTTCGTCACCACCTGCATCGTGCCACGTCGCAACCTGCGCCTCCCCGAACGCTCGCCGTGGGCACGCCTTGCGGCGCTGCGCGCGTCCGCGGCCTGAACGTCGTCGCAGGCGCCGGGCCCGCTCAGGCGATGCGCTCGCTCGCGAGCACGTAGTGCGCGCCGCAGTAGGGACATACCGCCTCGCCGGTTTTTTCCACGGGCAGGTAGACCTTCGGATGGGAGTTCCACAGGTACATGCCCGGCATCGGGCATGACAGCGGCAGGTCCGCGTCGGTGACCTGATAGCGGTTTTCGGCGTTGGGCTGGATCAGGTCTTCGTCGGCCATGCCGTGTCGTCTGCGCACCGCTGCTCCTTCGTCGTCGGCGTACCGGCCATTATAGCCGACCGCAACCACGCTCAGCCGAACACCTCGGCCCAGCGCGCGCGTACCCAGTCACGCTCGTCTTCAAAGGCGTCGGCCGGTACGAGACCGGCGCCGTCGGCGAGCGACTGCGCGTGCAGTTCGCCGCGGTAGCGGCGGTAGACCTCGGCGGCGTGCCCGGCGACGTCCGACCCGAGCACGCCGGCGGCCGCGAGACTTTCGAGCTGCCGGATGTTGTCGGAATACTCGAGCAGCGCCGGGTGCGAAGCCGCGTGTTCGAGCGCGAGGTACTGCACCAGGAACTCGATGTCGGCCAGCCCGCCCTCGTCCTGCTTGATGTCGAAGCGCGCCGCATCGCCGCGGCCGAGTTCACGACGCATGCGCGCGCGCATCTCGGCGACCTGCGCGCGCAGCGTGTCGCGCCTGACCGCTTCGGTCAGCACCCGCTCGCGCATCGCGACGAAACGCGCGTGCACGGTGTCGTGACCGGCCACCGCGCGCGCGCGCAGCAGCGCCTGGTGCTCCCACGTCCACGCCTCGTCGCGCTGGTAGCGCTCCATCGCATCGAGGCTGGTGACGAGCAGTCCCGACTGGCCCGACGGCCGCAGGCGCGTGTCGACCTCGTAGAGGCGGCCGGACGTCGTCTGGATGGACAGGAAATGGATGATGCGTCGGGCGAGCCGCGCGAAGAACATCGCGTTGGCGAGCGGCTGCGCGCCGTCGGTTTCGCCGTCATCGCCTTCACCGTCGTGCACGAACACGAGGTCGAGGTCGGACCCGTAACCGAGCTCCAGGCCACCGAGCTTGCCGTACCCGATAATGCCGAAGCGCACGTCGCGCGCCTCGCCGTCCTGCCACTGGCAGCGCGGTCGGCCGTGCCGGGCGACGAGTTCGTCCCAGGCCATGTCGGTGGCGAGTTCCAGCGTGAACTCGGCGATGTCAGTGAGTCGATCGCTGACGCGCATCAGCGGCATCGAGCCCGTGATGTCGGCGATCGCGATCCGGAACGTCCCGACCCGCTGGAATTCGCGAAGCGCATTGAGCCGGGCCTCGAGATCGTCCGCCGGCGCCGCATCCAGGCGGAACGAGAGGTCCGCCGCGAGCCCCGCGCGGTCGGGCTCCTCGTTGAGCAACCGCTCGTCGAGCAGTTCGTCGAGCAGCAGCGGCCACGTCGCAAGCTGTATCGCGAGGAAACGGCTGCGGCTGCAGATGTCGAGCAGCCGCGCCAGCGCCGGCGGGTTCTCGCGCAGCAGCGCGAGGTAGGCGCTGCGGCGGGCGATCGCCTCGACGATCGCGATCACGCGCTCGAAGGTCTCGCCGGCGTTTTCGACCGGGCACAGCGCGGCGAGCAGCGCCGGCATCACGGCATCAAGACGCTGGCGGCTGACCTCGTCCATGCGCTGGTGCAGGTTGCTGGCGCGCAGCGCTGCAACACGGCGGCAGATCGACGCCGCGGCCTCGTCGTCCATGCCGCAGGCCACCAGCAGCGCCGGCGCGTCGTCGGCGTCAGGCGTCAGCCAGGCCGCGGAGACGTCGTCGCCGTCAGGTGCCGGCGTGGTGCTGTCGTCGTCGGCCTGGCCGAAGACGGTATCGCCGAAATGGCATTGCACGTGCGCGCGGTGCGCATCGAGCCTGGCCACCAGCGCGTCCCAGTCCTCGACGTCCATGGCGTGGCACAGGCGCTCGCGTTCGAACGCGTCGTCGGGCAGCTCGTGGCGCTGACGGTCATCGAGCATCTGCAGGCGGTTTTCCAGCGTGCGCAGGAACGCGTAGGCGTCGGTCAGCTCCTCGACCGGCCCGCTGCCGAGCAGCCTGCGGCTGGCCAGCCGGGGCAGCACCTCGAGCAGTGACGGCGATCGCAGCGTCGGATCATGCCCGCCGCGCACGAGCTGGAAGCTCTGCACGATGAACTCGATTTCACGGATACCGCCCGCACCGAGCTTGATGTTGTTGTCGAGCTCGCGGCGTGCGACCTCTTCGCGGATCAGGCGCTTCATGTCACGCAACGAGTTGAATACGCCGAAGTCGAGATAGCGGCGGAATACGAATGGACGCAGCACCTGTTCGAACACCGGTAGCGCGGCATCCGCCGAGGTTATGGCACGCGCCTTCACGTACGCGTAGCGCTCCCAGTCACGGCCATGCTGCTGCAGGTAGTTCTCGAAGGCGTCGAACCCGATCGCGAGTGGCCCGCTCGCGCCGAACGGGCGCAGGCGCATGTCGACGCGATAGACGAAACCGTCCGCGGTGGCCGCGTCCAGCGCGCGCACCACGCGCTGGCCAAGACGGATGAAGAAGGTCTCGTTGTCGACCGGGCGGTCGCCGTCGGTTTCACCCGGCTCCGGATACAGGAAGACGAGGTCCACGTCGGACGAAAAATTGAGCTCGCCGCCGCCGAGCTTGCCCATGCCAAGCACGATGAACGGCTGCGCGGCGCCGTCAGGGCCGCGCGGCTCGCCGTGGCGCGCGACGAGCCCCTCGCGGCAGCCGTCTACGGCGGCGGTGATCGCCGCATCCGCAGCCGCCGACAGGTCCGCGAGCGTTTGCGGCAGCGTGGCCAGGCCGTTGAGGTCACGCCAGGCGGTTGCGAGCAGCGCGCGGTTGCGCGCGATTCTCAGCCGCGCGAGCCCCGCATCGGTGTCCGCGTCGCCGGACCACCGGAACGCCTCGGCGAGCGCATCGCGGGTCGGCGACCGGGCCAGCGATCCGTCGTCGGCGAGATCGAGCAACCACTCGGGATGACGCTCGAACATCCGGCAGACGAAGCCCGACGCGGCGCACGCATGGCGGGCGCGCTCGAGCAGTTCGGGGTCGGCATCGCAGCGGGCGCGCACCGCATCGTGCGCCGCGAGCGCCTCCAGCGCGGGACGCGCGGCGTCCTCGAGGACCGATGACAGCACAGTGGGGGTCGCATCATTCATCCCCGGCATTGTCAGCGGCACGGGGGGTTTTGCAACATTGCGTTCCGTACTGCTGGAGCCCGGACCCATGGCCACGCCCGCACAGGCGCTGTCCGGCGTGACGCCGGAGGCCCTGCCCACGCCCTCGCTGCTCGTCGACCGCGCACGCCTGGCGCGCAACATCGATCGGATGCGCACCCGGCTGGCCACGCTCGGCGTGCCGCTGCGACCGCACGTGAAGACCGCAAAGTGTGCGGAGATCACCCGGCTCATGCTTGCGGGCCAGCCGGGCGGCGTGACGGTCTCGACGCTTGCCGAAGCACATGACTGTCTCGACCACGGCATTACCGACATCCTGTACGCCGTCGGTATCGTGCCGGCGAAGCTCGATGCGGTCGCCGCACTGGTCGCCGACGGCGCCCATGTCACGGTGCTGCTCGATGCACCGGCCACCGCCCGCGACGTCGCGTCGCGCGCGGCCGCGCTCGGGCTCGAGCTGCCGGTGATGATCGAGATCGACAGCGACGGCCACCGGGCCGGGTTGCGGCCCGACGACCCGGCGCTCGTCGAGGCCGGGCGCATCCTCGACGCGGGGCCTGGCACGCGACTCGCCGGCGTGCTCACCCATGCCGGCGACTCCTACCAGTGCCGCAGCGCCTCGGCGCTCGAGGCGATGGCCGAACGCGAGCGCGTCTGCGTCGTCGGCGCCGCGGCGCGGCTGCGCGAGGCGGGGCTGCGGTGCCCGCACGTCAGCGTCGGGTCTACGCCGACCGCGCTTTACGCGACGCGGCTCGACGGGGTGACCGAGGTCCGCGCCGGCGTCTACGTGTTCATGGACCTCGTGATGGCCGGGATCGGCGTCTGCAGCGTCGACGACATTGCGCTGTCGGTACTCACCAGCGTCATCGGCCACCAGCACGAGCGCGGGCGCATGTTCGTCGACGCGGGCTGGATGGCGCTGTCGCGCGACCGCGGCACCGCCGACCAGCCGATCGACCAGGGCTACGGGCTGCTTCGCGCGCCCGACGGCGGTCCGACCCCGGACGCGCCGGACGCGCTCGTCGTGACCGCGACCAGCCAGGAACACGGCATCGTCACCGCGCGCGATGGCGCCGCGGTCGATCTCTCGCGCTGGCCGGTCGGCAGCCGGCTCAGGGTGCTGCCGAACCACGCGTGCGCGACCGCAGCGCAACACGCCGGCTACGCGCTACTCGATGAACGCGGCCGGGTCGAGACGTACTGGCCGCGACGCGGTGGCTGGTGAATGCTCCGTCCGGCAGTCGGTCACGCAGTAGGATCACCTATAGCCGCGCGGCATCCGGGGGCGCTTTAATCGCGCCCTTGCGCACCGGGTGACCGGGGCAACGGCAATGACGGAGAACCAGGGGAGGAGTCCTGATGATCACCCAGCACGAGATACTCGTGTGGCTGCACATCCTCGCGATGGTGTACTGGCTCGGCGGCGAGTGGGGCGTATTCCAGAGCGCCTACAACGTCGCCAACCCGAAGCTCGGGCTCGACGAACGACGCCGCCACATGGAAACCGCCTACCGCATCGACATCCTCGCGCGCACCGGCATCATCCTGCTGCTCCCGCTGGGCCTGCACATGGGCTACAACCTCGGCGCACAGCCCTGGGGCGGCAATTTCCTCACCGTCGTCTGGCTGCTGACCATCGCCTGGCTGGCGCTGACGTGGGGCGCATTCGTCAAGCGCGAGACCGATACCGGGATCGCGCTGACGCGCTGGGACGAGCGCATCCGGTACGTGCTGATCCCGCTGCTCGCCGGCATCGCGATCTGGTCGCTGGTCACCGGCGCACCGTTCACGCAGGGCTGGTACTCGGCCAAGGTGCTCATCTACTCGGGCCTGCTCGTGATCGGACTCGGGCTGCGTTTCATCATGCGCCACTGGACGACGATATTCCGGGCGCTCGCCGCGCGCGGCGGCAATGACGCGGCGCTCGAAGCGCAGCTGGCGCGCGAGCTTTCGATGGGCCGGCTGCTCGCCTACGTCTACTGGATCGGCATCGGCAGCGTCGCACTGCTCGGCGTCGCCAAACCCTTCTGAGCCCGGGTGCCGGCGGCTGCCAGTGCGCAACCGTCGGCACCGCCGGTGACGGCCCGCTCGCCGCCCTGCCGCGCGATCGGGTAACCTCGACTGCGCTGATGCAGTGGAATGCGCCTGTACGGCGTGTCGCCAGGGGGGCTCATCGTGCGCGAATCGGGTGACGGCGCGGGCGCGCCGGGGCCGGCTGCGGCCGGCATGCCGCATCCGGGCGGCTGGTATGCACACTACGTGCTCTTCGTGCTCGTCATCGTCTACGTGTTCAACTTCCTGGACCGGCAGATCCTGTCGATCCTCAACGAGGCGATACGCGCCGATCTCGGACTGCGCGACGACCAGCTCGGTTTCCTGTACGGCACCGCATTCGCGGTGTTCTACGCGGTGTTCGGCCTGCCGCTCGGCCGGCTCGCAGACGTGTGGGACCGCCGCAAGCTGATTGCGATCGGCGTCGCGTTCTGGAGCGCGATGACGGCGCTGTCAGGTCTTGCCAAGAATTTCGGCCAGCTCACCGCGGCGCGCATCGGTGTCGGCATAGGCGAGGCGAGCGCATCGCCGGCCGCCTACTCGATGCTCGGCGACTACTATCCGCCGGCGCGGCGCGCGACGGTGCTCGCCATCTACTCGTCGGGCATCTTCATCGGCGTGGGGCTCAGCCTCGGCATCGGCGGCCTCATCGTCGACAACTGGAATGCGCGTTTCCCCGACGGCGATGCACCGTTCGGCCTGATGGGCTGGCAGGTCGCGTTCTTCGTTGTCGGCCTGCCCGGCCTGCTGCTGGCCATTTGGGTCGCGACGCTGCGCGAGCCGGTGCGCGGGATGTCCGAAGGCCGCTACACGCCACCGGAACCCCACCCGTTCAGGATCTTCCTCCGCGAGCTGCGTGCGGTGGTACCGCCGTTCACGCTGCTGCACCTGTGGCTCGAGCGTGCCGGGCCGCGCGGTTTCGTGATCAACCTCGGCGCCGCGGCAGTGATGGCGCTGGTTGCGGCGGCGCTCATCGCATGGACGGGCTCGGTCGCACAGTGGGTTGCGCTCGCGATCGGCCTGTACGCGTCGTTCTCGTGGGCGCAGTCGCTGATCGGCCGCGACCGCCCGACGTTCCGGCTGCTGCTCGGCACGCCGGCGATCCGCTGGACCGCGTTCGGTTTCGGCTTCCTCGCCTTCGTCGGCTACGCGATCAGCTACTGGACCGCGCCGTTTTTCATCCGCGTACACGGCATCAGCACCGCGCAGGTGGGCCTGATCATCGGTGGGACCGCGGCGGCGGCGGGCTTCCTGGGGGTCACCCTCGGCGGCATGCTTGCCGATCACCTGCGGCGGCGCTGGCCCAACGGCCGGATCTGGGTCGGGATGATCGTCGCGACGGTCCCGCTGCCGCTGGGCTGGTTTGTCTACACCACCGACAGCACGCTGCTCGCGCTGATCGTCAACGTGCCGCTGACGCTCGTGCTCGCGATGTGGATGGGACCGGGCGCCTCGACGATGCAGGATCTCGTGCTGCCGCGCATGCGCGGGACCTCGGGGGCGCTGTTCCTGCTCGCCGTGACCTTCCTGGGCCTCGCGCTCGGGCCTTACACGGTCGGGCAGATCAGCACCATCTACGATGGCGACCTGTCGCGCGCGCTGCTGACCGGCCTCACGGTGAACGTGCTCGCCGCGGCGTGCCTGCTGATGTGCATGCGCCACCTTCCGCACGATGAACGCTCGCTCGTCGAGCGCGCACGCGAGGCCGGCGAGATTATCGAGCAGGCGCCGCCGGCCGCCTGAGTGCACGACGCGCGAGGCGCGCAAGCAAAAAGGCCCCGCCTGCGTACAGGCGGGGCCCCTGGGAGAGCCCGACCGGTGGCCCGTGCCACCGGCCGTGACGGCGCGATTTACATCATGCCGCCCATGCCGCCCATTCCGCCCATGTCGGGCATCGGGGCCTGCTGGCCCTTGTCGTCCTGCGGCGCCTCGGCAATCATCGCCTCGGTCGTCAGCAGCAGGCCGGAGACCGACGCGGCGTTCTGCAGCGCAAACCGCGTGACCTTGGTCGGGTCGAGAATACCCATGGCGATCATGTCGCCGTACTCGCCGGTCGCGGCGTTGTAGCCATAGGTGTCCTTGCCGTTGCGGACCTCGTTGAGGACCACCGAACCATCACCGCCGGCGTTGTAGACGATCTGGCGCAGCGGCTCTTCGACCGCACGGCGCAGGATGCCTATGCCGACGTTCTGGTCTTCGTTGTCGCCCTTGAGCTTGGCAATGCCGGTGACGGCACGCAGCAGCGCGACACCACCGCCGGCGACAACGCCTTCCTCGACCGCCGCGCGCGTCGCGTGCAGCGCGTCCTCGACGCGGGCCTTCTTCTCCTTCATCTCGACCTCGGTCGCGGCACCGACCTTGATCACGGCAACGCCGCCGGCGAGCTTCGCAACACGCTCCTGCAGCTTTTCCTTGTCGTAATCGGAGGTCGACTCCTCGATCTCGGCGTTGATCTGGTCGACGCGGGCCTTGATGTCGGTGCCCTTGCCGGCGCCGTCGATGACCGTGGTGTGTTCCTTGGTCACCTGGGCCTTCTTCGCCTCACCGAGATCCTCGAGCGTGGCCTTCTCGAGCGACAGGCCGACTTCCTCGGAGATCACCTGGCCACCGGTCAGGACCGCGATGTCCTGCAGCATGGCCTTGCGACGGTCACCGAAGCCGGGCGCCTTCACCGCGGCGACCTTGACGATGCCACGGATGTTGTTGACGACCAGCGTCGCGAGCGCTTCGCCCTCGACGTCCTCGGCGACGATCAGCAGCGGACGGTTGGCCTTGGCGACGCCCTCGAGGATCGGCAGCATGTCGCGGATCGCCGAGATCTTCTTGTCGTACAGGAGAATGTAGGGGTTCTCGAGCTCGGCCGACTGGCTCTGCTGGTTGTTGATGAAATACGGCGACAGGTAGCCGCGGTCGAACTGCATGCCCTCGACGACGTCGAGCTCGTTGGCAAGCCCCGAGCCTTCCTCGACGGTGATCACGCCTTCCTTGCCGACCTTCTCCATGGCCTGCGCGATGATGTCGCCGATCTCCTTGTCGGAGTTCGCCGAGATCGAGCCGACCTGCGCGATCGCCTTGTAGTCCTCGCACGGCTTCGAGAGCTTGTTGAGCTCTTCGACGATGCCGATGCAGGCCTTGTCGATGCCGCGCTTGATGTCCATCGGGTTGATGCCGGCGGCGACGGCCTTCAGGCCCTCGCGCAGGATCGCCTGGGCGAGCACGGTCGCGGTGGTGGTGCCGTCGCCGGCGACATCGGAGGTCTGCGAGGCGACCTCCTTCACCATCTGCGCGCCCATGTTCTCGAACTTGTCTTCGAGCTCGATCTCTTTCGCGACCGAGACGCCGTCCTTGGTGACGGTCGGGGCGCCGAAGCTCTTGTCGAGCACGACGTTGCGGCCCTTGGGCCCGAGCGTGACCTTTACCGCGTTGGCCAGCACGTTGACCCCGCGGAACATCGCCTGGCGGGCATCATCGCTGAAACGCACTTCTTTGGCAGACATTTTGTCAAATCCTCTTCAGTTTGGGTTCGGATGGATGGACGCGACCGGTGCTTACTCGAGCACCGCCATCACGTCGTCTTCCTTCATGACCAGATACTCCTCGCCATCGAGCTTGACCTCGGTGCCGGAGTACTTGCCGAACAGGACCTTGTCCCCTTTCTTCAGCGCCAGCACGCGCGTCTCACCGTTGTCCAGGACCTTGCCCTGGCCGACCGCGATGACCTCACCCTTGATGGGCTTCTCTGCGGCCGAGTCCGGGATCACGATCCCGCCCGGAGAGGTGCGCTCTTCTTCCATACGCTTGATCAGGACACGATCATGCAGCGGACGAATATTCATGGACGTCACTCCTGGTAGTCCCCGTTAAGTGTTCCGTAATGCCCGGCGGGCTGCTAGCACTCGCCGGGAACGAGTGCTAATAATAGGGGCGCCCGCGGCGAATTCAAGGCCTGCGGGCACGATCGATGTCGATCGCGGACTCTGCAGGCGCCCGACAACGGCCGGTTGTCCACAACCGGCCGGGCCGCTGACGGCATGACAGCCACCGGGGCCAGCGCTATGCTTCCGGCTCAGACCACGGCCTGTTGACCGCATGAGCACCGACACCCTGCTGGTCCTGACGACCTGTCCGGACGATTCTGCCGCGGAACGCCTGGCCACGGCGCTGATCGACCTGCGCCTCGCCGCGTGCGTGTCGCGCGTGCCGGGGCTCGCATCGTGGTATCGCTGGGAGGGCCGGGTGGCGCGGGACGACGAGGTGCTGCTGCTGGTGAAGACCAGCCGCGACCGCTTCGCCGACATGGCGGCGAAGCTCACGGAGCTGCATCCGTACGAGGTGCCCGAGGTGCTCGCGTTCGAAGCCAGCGAGGGGCTGGCGGCCTACGTCGACTGGGTCCGGGCCGAGACCCGCGGCTGACGACCACCGTCGGGGGAGCTTCCGGGCGCCACGGTGGTCCACATGACAGGATCCCCGCGTGCGTCGCGACGCACGCGCAGACAGTAACGGACGACCGATGATGCAAGGCCGAATCCACAACCTTCCGTTCATGCTGGCGGGACTCGCGGCGCTGGCGTTCGCCGGCCTCGCGTCGGCGTCGCAGCAGGTGCGCCCGCCCGCCGAGGTGTTTCTCTACGAGGCGTCGGCCGACAACGGTGAGCTCGTCATCGAGTGGGAAGTCAAGCCCGAGCATTATCTGTATCGCGAACGGTTCGCGTTCTCCACCGACACCCCGGGCGTCACGCTGGGCGAGCCCGCGTATCCGGACGGGGAGATGCACGAAGACGAGTTCTTCGGGCGCCAGGAGATCTATCGCGGCGAATTCACGGTCCGCATCCCTTACGAGGGCGACGCCGAAGAGATCGAGCTCGACATGCGCTCGCAGGGCTGCGCCGACATCGGGCTCTGCTACCCGCCTCAGAACTGGCCGGTGACCATCGCGCTGCCGGCGGCGGCCGGGCAGGCCGCCGCCGATGAAAGCGCGCGCGGCAACGGCGGCGCCCTGCGCCGCTGGCTCGGCGGGCGCCAGTCGTCGGGCTCGGGCCAGCCCGACGTGCTGCCGCCGGACGAGGCCTTCGGCTGGTCGGCGAGCTTCACCGGCGCGAACGAGATCACCGTCCACTGGGACGTGAAGTCCGGCTACTACCTCTATCGCGACCGCTTCTCGGTCTCGGTCGTCGACGGCCCGGTGGAACTCGGTGAGCCACGCATCCCGCCGGGCGAACCCCAGGTCGACGAGTTCTTCGGCGAGACCGAGGTGTTCTTCGACA
>PWYM01000132.1 GCA_003567855.1 Gammaproteobacteria bacterium
CACGTGCAGCTGTTCGGCTTCACCGCGCTGTTCCCGGTGACCTTCGTCAGCAACGTGTTCGTGCCGGTGGAGACGATGCCGGCGTGGCTGCAGCCGCTCGTCAACGCGAACCCGGTGTCGATCCTGTCGGATGCCGCGCGCGGACTGCTCGTCGGAGGCCCGGTGCTGCAGCCGGCGCTGTGGTCGCTGGCGTGGGCGCTTGCGCTGACCGCGGTGTTCGCGCCGCTGTCGGTGTTCGCGCTGCGCCGACGCCTCAGCGGCTGAGCGCTAGCCCGGCTTGCGGGCGAGGATGCACATCATCGCCCAGAACCATGTCGCGTTGAATTTCTCGCTGCTCTCGACCTCGAGCCCGGCGTCGCTCATCAGCGTGCTGAGCTCATCGGGCGTGAGGATGCGCCGGTACTGGCGACCGACGGTGCGCGCCAGCCACTGGATGAGCTGGATCTGCGGATACTGGCGGCACCAGTCCACGATGCACAGGCGCCCGCCGGGGCGAAGCACGCGCGCCATCTCCGACATCGCCTTGCGCTGGTCGGTGAGCAGGTGGAACGCACTCGAGCAGCTCACCGCGTCGAAGCTTGCATCGTCGAACGGCAGCGCCTGCATCGAGCCCTCAAGCCAGCGCGTGCGCGCGTCCTCGGGGATGCGCCCGCGCGCCATCTTGATCATGTCGGGCGAGAGATCCATGCCGGTGAGGTCCACACCGGGGGTGCGCTCGCGGATGATGCCGCCGAGCCGGCCGGTGCCACACGCGAGGTCGAGCAGCGCCTCGCCGTCCTGCATGTCCACACGCTTCGCCAGCAGCTCCAGCGAGACCACCGAGTAGCGGTTCCACCGACGGTCGTACTCGTAGGCGAGCGTCGCGTAGTGGCTGATGACCGACTCTGTCTGTTTCTCGGCGAGTGCCGCGGTGTCTTTCATATGCAGTCCCCTGTCCCTGCGACCGGCCTGCCCGGGTTTGCCATGTCGTGTGTTGCCATGCGGCGCTGCCCGCCGCGTCGGTTCGTACCCCCGAACCGGGGCACATCATACTGGATCGACTCCGGCGCCGTGACCGCCCGGGCCGGTCAGGCCACCTTGGGCGGCGCAGCCACCGACAGCGCCTCCGGGCCGAGGCCACGAAAATGAGTCCGGACCTCGCTGCGCTGCGCCGCGATGGACTCGGCCCGATTGACCCGTGCCCGGAACGCCGCCCCGCCCGGGTGCGCGCGGCAGTACCAGCCCAGGTGCTTGCGCGCGATGCGCACGCCCAGATATTCGCCGTAGAACCGGTACAGCGCGTCGAGGTGCTCGAGCAGTATCCGCTCGACCTCGGCCGGCACCGGCGCCGGCAGCCGCGTCCCCGTGGCGAGGTAGTGTGCGATCTCGCGGAAAATCCACGGGCGCCCCTGCGCGCCGCGCCCGATCATCACCGCATCGGCGCCGGTGTGCTGCAGCACCTGCGCCGCCTTGGCCGGGTCGTCGATGTCGCCGTTGGCGACCACCGGGATGGCGACCGCGGCCTTCACCGCGGCGATCGTGTCGTACTCGGCCTCGCCGGTGTAGAGCTGGTCGCGCGTGCGGCCGTGCACGCTCAGTGCCGCGATGCCCGCCTGTTCGGCGATGCGCGCGATGGTGAGCGCATTGCGGTGGTCGCGATGCCAGCCGGTGCGAATCTTGAGCGTCACCGGCATGTCGACGGCGGCGACCACGGCGTCGAGAATACGCCCGACCAGCGCCTCGTCGCGCAGCAGCGCCGACCCCGCCCACGCGTTGCAGACCTTCTTCGCCGGACACCCCATGTTGATGTCAATGATCCGCGCGCCGCGTTCGACATTGTGGCGCGCGGCGTCGGCCATCATCGCGGGGTCGCTGCCGGCGATCTGCACCGCGACCGGCGCCGGCTCACCTTCATGATCCATGCGCTGGCGGCTCTTGCGCGTGTGCCACAGCCGCGGGTCCGACGCGACCATCTCCGACACGCACAGCCCCGCACCGAGCTTCCGGCACAGGATGCGGAAGGGCTTGTCGGTCACACCGGCCATCGGCGCGAGGATCACCGGCGGATCGATGGTGTGCTCACCTATCTTCATGCGTTCGATTATATGCCGTCGTCCCCTCTTTCCCGGGTCGGACCCACGTAACTTATTACTTTCCGTCCAGAATTATCATCTGCACGTGAAATAATCCGCACCCGCCCCCGACAGAATGTGCCCAAAATGACATCGACGGCGAACGGAGTCGACGTCGCCGACGTAATACATGATGTGGTCGGACGACATGGAGAGGCGTGATGCGTACAGGTGGGGTGCTGGTGGCCGGCGCGGTGCTCGGACTGCTGTCGGTCGTGATCGGCGCGGCGAGCGAGCACGTGCTGCAGGGCCGTACTGACACGGAGGGCTTCCGCTACGTGATGACCGCGATCCGCTACCACCAGTTCGGCGCGCTCGCGGTAACCGCGATCGGCCTCGCGCTGCTGTTCGGGTCGGCGTCGCTGCCGGCAGCAATCACCCGCCGCGCGGCGCTCGCCGCCTGGCTGCTCGTCGCCGGAACCGTGCTGTTCAGCTTCAGCATCTACGCGTCGGTCGCGCTGGACCGGCCCGGGCTGACCTACATGACCCCGGTCGGCGGCACGACGCTGATGCTAGGGTGGCTCGCGCTCGCGTGGGCGGGCGTGACGGGCATGCGCGGCCGTGAGCCACTACAATAAGCCCATGATCACCGTGGCGACCCGTGGCCGATGAACCTGCGAGAGAAAGTCGAACAGCGGCTGCCGAACTGGCGGAGCTGGTACCCGAGCCTGTTCGAGGCGGCGGCCGACCTCGGCATCATCCGTGCGCGCGTCTGCGACCCGAACTCGCTGTTCCTGCAGAGCCGCCACGCGGCCATACGCGGCGCCGCGGAACACGCGCACCGCGACCAGTGGGGCGGCAACGAGAACGAGATCGAGCCCCCGGTACAGCTGCGTGCGCCGCAGGGCAAGAAGCGCAAGCGCCGACGCAAGCCGCGCCGCGGCGGCTGACCGCCGGCGCCTACCCGGCGCGGATCACCTCCAGGAACGCGTCACCGTAACGCTCGAGCTTGCGCGCGCCGACGCCGGGAATTTCGGCCAGCGCCTGCGCGGAGTCGGGGCGCTCCTGCACCATCGCCGCCAGCGTCGCGTCGTGGAACACGACGTACGGCGGCACGCCCTGCTCGCGCGCGAGCGCAGTGCGCCGCTCGCGCAACGCCTCCCACAGCGCGATGTCCGC
>PWYM01000037.1 GCA_003567855.1 Gammaproteobacteria bacterium
CGCGCTCGCGGCGCACATCACGCGTCTGCACGTCGAGCGGATCGTGGTGCACGATGCAACGCTGCTGCTGCGCGAACATCGCGACCCACGCTGGCTGTTCACGGGCATCGATCTGCAGGCCCACGGTCTCGCGCCGGAATCACGGTTCGAATACGCGCTGACCATCGATGACTTCGATGGCGCAACACTCGCGTTCGACGGCACGCTCGACCGGCACCCGTGGCGCGTCGATGGCCGCGTCGAGTCCACGCGACTGCCCGTAGAGCGCGTCGCACCCCGGCTGGCGCGCCGGCTGGCACCGCTCTACAGCGCGCCACGCGTGGACGGGCAGGCGCGTTACGCCTGGCGCGCCGGCGGCCGCGACGGTGAGGCATGGGCGCTCGAGGACGGCGTCGGCACGCTGCGGGCGGACGCCGATGCCGTGGCGCAACTGCAGTACTCGATACGGGCTGACGGGGACACGCTCGACGCCAGCGTGCACATGCGCGATGCACGACGCGATTACGACCTTCAGACCACGCTCGAGCGCACACCCGCACTGACCCGCACGACGGCCACCGGCGCACCGGCAGCGCTGCTGTCACACGTCGCCGAGGGCGCGTTCGGTGAAGCGCTCGTTGCAGGGACGCTCGACTTCACGCTGTCGGCACGCCACGCGCGCAGCGGCGCCGGCGGTGCGCTCGAGATCACCGCGTACGGCCTGCGCCGCGGCGGCGACGGCGAACTGCCGATGGCGTTCGCACAGGCACTGCTCGAGGACGATGAGACCCGTCTGCACTGGCGCCTGCCCGTCGTCGGCCGCACCGGTGAACCGCTAGCCGCGGCCGTCGAACATTCGCTGCGCAGCGGCCTGGCGACGCTGGTCGCACGGCCCTTCGACGCGCTCGGCCGCGCCGTCGACGCACCGGGTGCGGCGCTCGCCACGCTGCGATTCACCCCGGGCAGCGCGGACCCGACGCCCGACATCGACGCCACGCTGGCGCTGCTGGCCGACGCACTCGGCCGCAGGCCCGGGCTCGCGCTGCGCATCCCCGCGGCCTATCACCCCGGATCGGACCGCGACGCGCTCGCGAGGCGCCAGGTCGAACTGCACGTGAGGCTCGCGATCGCCGGGCAGCCGGCCCGTGGCCAGGACACGGCGCTCGATTTCACGTCCGCACGCGTGCAGGACATCCTCGACGAGTTCGCCACCGAACGTCTTGGCGCGATCCGGCGCGATTCGATCCGCGCCGCGTCGCCCCCGGACGACGAGGTCGCCTACCATCGCGCGCTGTTCGATGCACTTGCAGCCAACGAGCGCATCGAGCCGATCACGCTCACGCGCCTGGCGCGCTTTCGCGCACGCACCGCGGCTGACGCGCTTGCCGAGCTGAATGTAGACGCGTCGCGCATCCGTGTCGCAGACGGGCCGGCGCTCGACAATGCGCCGGTGATAGGTGACGGCATCGCGGTGCCGCTGACGCTTGAGACGCATGCACCCCCGGAGGCACCGGAAGAATGACGGCACACGGCTGGCAGCACGGGCGATGAAAGAGCGGCTGAGCACGCTGTACACCGGCCGTGGCCGCAAGGCGGTACGCTTTCGCTACACGCTGATCGCGCTCGACGTCGCGACCATCGTGTTCTTCATCCTCACCGCGCCGCTGAC
This sequence comes from Gammaproteobacteria bacterium, assembly GCA_003567855.1. Taxonomy (GTDB): domain Bacteria; phylum Pseudomonadota; class Gammaproteobacteria; order Steroidobacterales; family PWYM01; genus PWYM01. Next base: position 1,649 of record PWYM01000037.1, read on the forward strand.
CAAAAGCACACCGCTGATCATCGCCGAGATCTTCGTCGGGCTCGTGATCCTCACGGACCTCACGATCCGCTTATGGATCGCCGAAGACCGTACGCGCGTGCTCCGCCAGGTCTACACGCTCGCCGACATCGTCGTGATCGCATCGCTCGTACTCGCGCCGGTGCTCGACCAGAATCTCGCTTTCCTGAAGGTGCTGCGCGCGCTGCGGCTGATCCACTCCTACCATGTGCTGCGCGACCTGCGCCGCCACGCGGCCGTGTTCCGTCATCACGAGGAGACGATCCTCGCCTCGGTGAACCTGTTCGTGTTCATCTTCGTGTCGACGGCGGTGATGTTCGTGCTGCACTTCAAGGACCAGCCCTACGGCGAGGGCTTCGTCGACGCGCTGTATTTCACGGTGACCACGCTGACGACCACCGGTTTCGGCGACATCACGATGACGACCACGTCGGGCAAGCTGCTCGCGGTATTCATGATGGTGATGGGCGTGGCGCTGTTCTTCCGCCTGGCCCGCGCACTGTTCCTGCCGACCAAGGTGCACTACACCTGCCGCGGCTGCGGGCTGGACCGCCACGACCCGGACGCGGTGCACTGCAAGCACTGCGGGCGCGACATCAAGATCCGCACCCACGGCGCGGGAGGCTGAACCGCCGGCTCATGCCATGACGTGAATGGCGGCCCTCGGCAGCACCAGTGTCAGCGTCTCTCCCGGCGTGGGTCGCCGATGCGCATGCGCCGTGCCGCGCGGCACGAGAAGGCGGATCTCGCCCTGCGCGCAGCGCACGGTGCACGCATGGCGGTCACCGAGCGGTGTGACCGAGACGACCTGCCCGGTCACGGCATTGCGCTCCCCGGAGACGCCGCCGGTCGCGGCGATGCCGACCTCGAATTCGGGCACGTACCAGCGCACCGGCCCTGCAGCGCCAACGGTGTGCGCGCCGTCGAGCTCCAGGTGCTGCCTCCCCCACTGCAACCGTACACCGTCACCCGAACCGACGAGCTCGCCGTCGAAGACGTTGCTGCCGCCGAGCAGTTCCGCGACCCGTGGCGTCGCCGGCCGCGCGAACAGTGTCTCCGGCGCCGCGGTCTGCAGCACGTAGCCGGCATCGAGGACGCAGATCCTGTCGGCCAGACCGATCGCCTCGCCCAGATCGTGAGTGACCAGCAGCGTTGGCATCCGGATGTCGTCACGCAGCGCAGCGAGCTCGGCGCGAAGCTGCGTGCGCGTCAGGCTGTCGACCGCCGAAAACGGCTCGTCGAGCAGCAGTACGCGCGGTTCACGCGCAAGCGCGCGTGCGAGCGCGACCCGCTGCTGCTGCCCGCCCGACAGCTCCGCGGGCCGACGCCCGGCGTAGCCGTCGAGGTGTACGCGTGACAGCAGATCGAGCGCGCGCGCACGACGCACATCGCGCCGACCCGGCGGCACCGCCAGGCACACGTTGTCGAGCACCGACATGTGCGGGAACAGCGCATAGTCCTGGAACACGAGCCCGACGCGGCGCTGCTGCGGCGTGCGCCACACGCCGCTCTCGGTATCGATC
>PWYM01000227.1 GCA_003567855.1 Gammaproteobacteria bacterium
CCGAGCAGCGCACGCGGCTTCCCGAGCAGCCACAGCGCATGGATGACCACCACCACGTCGGCCCCGGATTCACCACGCACCCACAGCCCGCTGACGCCGAGCAGCCGGGCCGACGGCGAAAGCGCGTCGCGCGACAGTTCCATCACCCGTCCGGCGACCGGGCTGCGCGCCGCGTAGGCACCGAGGTTGTCGACTCGGATCCGGACCCGGTGCGCGGGCCGATCAAGCACGCCGCTGTCGAGCCGATCGCACGCGACGACCTTGCCGTCGACCGGGCTCACCATCGCCAGCGGTCGCGTCGGCGAATTGCGCGCCGGATCGCGGAACAGCATCACCATCGGCACCAGCAGCACGGCCAGCCCAGTGACCAGCCACCACGCTTCGAAGCGCATCGCGAGCAGCAGGCCGGCGGCGACCGGCAGCAGGTACCACCAGCCGTCCGGCGCGATGTAGGAACGGTTCCTGTCCGGCATGTGCATCCTCGCCGCCGCCCGCGCGGCATCGGCCGGCACGCTACGCCGCACCCGCCCCCCGCGCAACCGCCGCCGGGCCACAACACGGGTCGGACCCACGCAACCTGTTAGAATCTGCGCGGTTTTATCGCCGGAAGAGAGCCATGCGCGTCTCCAACCACCCGCTGTTCACCGTCAGGGAAGTGCCTTCAGAGGCCGAAATCGTCAGTCACCAGCTGATGCTGCGCGCGGGTCTGATCCGCCGGCTCACGTCGGGGATCTACACGTGGATGCCGCTGGGCCTGCGGGTGCTGCGCCGCGTCGAGCAGATCGTTCGCGAGGAAATGGATCGCGCCGGCGCACTGGAACTGCTGATGCCGGCAGTGCAGCCGGCCGAGCTGTGGCAGGAAACCGGCCGCTGGGACCAGTACGGCCCGCTGCTGCTTCGCATCAACGACCGCCACCAGCGCAGCTTCTGCTTCGGGCCCACGCACGAGGAGGTCATCACCGACATCGCCCGACGCGAATTGAAAAGCTATCGCCAGCTGCCGGTGAACTTCTACCAGATCCAGACCAAGTTCCGCGACGAGATCCGCCCGCGCTTCGGCGTGATGCGTGCGCGCGAGTTCGTGATGAAGGATGCGTATTCGTTCGACCTCGACGACGTCTCCCATGACGCGAGTTACGCGCGGATGCGCGAAGCGTACACCCGCATATTCACCCGCCTCGGCCTGGCGTTCCGCGTCGTGGAAGCCGACAGCGGCGAAATCGGCGGCCAGCAGTCCGAGGAGTTTCACGTGATCGCCGATTCGGGCGAGGACGCGATCGCGTGGTGTGAAGCCGACGGCTTTGCCGCCAACATCGAAACCGCGCGGACGCTGCCGCCGACCACGCCGCGTCCGCCCCCCGGCAGCGAGCGCGCCGAGGTGCATACGCCCGAGGTACGCACCATCGACGCGCTGGCCGCCTTCCTCGGCGTCGCGCCCGAACGCTGCGTGAAGACGCTGCTCGTCGACGGCAGCGACGGCCGCCCGGTCGCCCTGGTGATCCGCGGCGACCACGAACTCAACGCGGTCAAGGCCGCCAAGCTCGACGCCATCGCCGACCCGCTGCGCATGTGCGACGCCGATACCGTGCGCGCCCACGTCGGCTGTGCGCCGGGCTCCATCGGTCCGCTCGACCTCGACGTGCCCGTGATCGTCGACCATGCCGCCGCGCATGTCGCCGACTTCGTCTGCGGTGCCAACCGCGACGATTACCACCTGACGGGCTGCAACTGGGGACGCGATCTGCCCGAGCCGCAGTCCGCGGACCTGCGCAACATCGTCGCCGGTGACCCCAGCCCGCGCGGCGGCGGCACCGTGCGTATCGACCGGGGAATTGAAGTCGGTCACATCTTTCAGCTGGGCCGCAAGTACAGTGAAGCCATGGGCGCCACGGTGCTCGACGAGGACGGGCGGTCGCGGCCGATCACGATGGGCTGCTACGGCATCGGCGTGTCGCGCATCGTCGCCGCGGCGATCGAGCAGAACCACGATGCGCGCGGGATCATCTGGCCCGGGCCGCTGGCGCCGTTCGACGTGATTGTCGTCGCACTGGGTGCCGAACGTTCCGAGCGGGTCGCCGGCGAAGCCGACCGCATCCACGACGCCCTGCAGGCTGCAGGCCTCCAGGTGCTGCTCGATGACCGGGCGCTGCGCCCCGGCGTGAAGCTCGCCGATGCCGAACTGATCGGCATTCCCTGGCGCATCGTGGTCGGGGAGCGTGGACTCAAGGAGGGTGTCGTGGAACTCCAGCACAGGCGCGAGACCGAGGCCACGCGGGTGGCGCCGGAGGAAGTCATCGCCCTGGTGGCGCAACGGGTCAGAGACGATGTGGAGCCTATTGACTGAAGCGGTCGCAGGCCGCGGGCGTCGCACCGCCTGCGCGTGCGCCGCCGTGGTGCTTGCACTGCTGGCGATGCCGGCCGCCGCCGACCCCGAGTCGCCCGACCCGGCCCTGCGCGAGCGCCTGCTCGCCGCGGTCTCCGAAAGCACGAGCTTCGACGACCGCTACGACGCCGAGGTCTGGCTCACCGACATGTCACGGCGCCTGACGAGACAGCTGCCGGACCCGGAGGAACGACTCACGGTACTGCGCAAGGTGCACCAGGAAGCGCGTCGGATCGACATGCCGCCCGAGCTGGTGCTGGCGGTGATCGACGTCGAAAGCAACTTTGACCGCTTCGCGATCTCGCACGCCGGCGCGCTCGGGCTGATGCAGGTGATGCCGTTCTGGCTGGACGAGATCGGACGCCCCGACGACAACCTGTTCCACCTGCGGACCAACCTCAGGATGGGCTGCACGATCCTGCGCTACTACTACGACAAGGAAAACGGCGACCTGATCAGGGCGCTGGCGCGCTACAACGGCAGCCTCGGGCAGCGCTGGTACCCGGACCGGGTGCTCGACCGGCTGCGCACGCGCTGGTATCAGCTCTAGAGCCGCCCTGATGCGCCACCCGCGTTCAGGCGGTGTCGAACTCGCGGGGCCGCGGCTCGGGCGGCGTGACGTCTTCGAGTTCCACGGCGTCGACGCGCGCCGCGGGCGGGCCCTGCCAAAGCCATTCCACGAGCGCTGCCAGCGCATCTTCATCGCCGCAGGCGAACACCTCCACGGTGCCGTCGTCAAGGTTGCGCGCGTGGCCGGTCACGCCGAGTTCCGCGGCCTGCTGGCGCGTGGACGCGCGGTACCACACGCCCTGCACCCGTCCGCTGACCCGGCACCGGATTGCGCGCTCAGTCCCGACGCTCATCCTGATCGGCATCCGCAGGCCGGCGTTGCGCGACCTGCGACTCGCGCAGCGCCTGCATCGCCTGCTCCTTGGCGCGCAGCGCCTCATCCCGGGCGTCTTCGAAATTGCGCACCTTGAGGTTCTGCTGCGCGCGGGCGAGCAGATTGCGGGCCTGGTTCAGCGACTCCGGGGCATGTTCCTCAGCGCTGGCCTGTTCGGCCGCCATCACCGCCTGACGGGCATCGCTCATCTCCTGCACCGGCGCGGTTGCGCAGGCGCCGAGCAGCAACATCAGCAGGACAAGGCCAGCGCCGCGCAGGGCTTCGGGCCGGGTGACGGTGATCATGGGAATGAAGTGCGTCTCCAGACAGCGACGCATCCGAAGCTAGCAGCACCCAGAGTAAAGCGTCAAGTTCGCGAAGTCATGCGCCCGGAGCACCATTCGCGGGTAAAATCAGGAAGATATGCAACTGAAGCGAGCGCCATGAAGCCGATCCTCTACCACAACCCACGCTGTTCCAAGTCCCGGCAGGCACTCGCGCTGCTCACCGCGCGCGGGGTCGAGCCCGAGATCGTGCGCTACCTCGATCAGCCCCCTGACCTCCCTACGCTGCAGGCGATCGCCGAGGCGCTGGATGAACCGATCGGTGCGATGGTGCGGCCGCAGGAGGCGGCCTGGAAGGATGCCGGCGAGCGTCCGGAGGCCCTGCAGGGCGATGCGCTGCTGCGGTTCGTCGTCGAGCATCCGAAGGTCCTGCAGCGGCCGATCCTCGTGGTTGGCCGGCGCGCCCGCATCGGGCGTCCGCCCGAGCGCATACTGGAGATCCTCCCCGAATGAGCCGCATCCTCGTGTTGTACTACTCGCGCCACGGCAGTACCGCGGCGCTGGCGAGGCAGGTCGTACGCGGCGTGGAATCGGTCGACGGCTGCGAGGCGCTGCTGCGCACCGTGCCGCCGGTATCGACCGTCTGTGAGGCCGTCGCCGACGATGTGCCCGCCGACGGTCCGCCCTATGTCGAGGTCGACGAGCTCGCGGCCTGTGACGGCCTGGTGCTGGGCAGCCCGACCCGGTTCGGCAACATGGCGGCCCCGCTGAAATACTTCCTCGACGGCACGAGCGGCCTGTGGCTCTCGGGCGGGCTCGTGGACCGCCCGTTCGGCGTGTTCACGTCCACGGCAAGCATGCATGGCGGGCAGGAAACGACGCTGCTCAGCATGGCGCTGCCGCTGCTCCATCACGGCATGCTGTGGGTGGGCGTGCCCTATACCGAGCAGGACCTCGCAACGACCCGCAGCGGGGGTACGCCGTACGGTGCCAGCCACCTTGCCGCCGATGAGCGGGCGCCCCTCACCGCCGAGGAGCAGCGTATAGGCCGCGCGCTGGGCGCCCGTGTGGCGCGGCTCGCGCGACGGCTGGACCCGTGACGCCCACACGTCTCGAGGGGCGCCTGCGCGCACTGGTGCTCGTCGCTTTGGGTCTGCTGCTGGCGCTGAGCGCGGCCAGTCTCTACGCGGCGCTGCCCGGGACCGGCATGGTGCCGCTGACGATTGCGCTGCTGCTGGCCGCCCCCCTGCTGCTGCCGCTGCCAGGCCTGGCCCGCGGACGGCGCCGCACCGGCGTGTGGAGCCTGTTCCTGGTCGCGCCGTACCTCGCGCTGGGACTCACCGAAGTCGTGTCCAACCCGCTCGCGCGCGGTCTTGCGACCGCCGTGATCGTCACGGCGTTTGCGACGTCGATCGTGTTGGTCGCATGGCTCCGGGTCGCGAGGCGCGCCGCCGTCGTTCAGTCGGCGCAATCCTGAGCATCCGGCCGAACCGCGGCCAGCGTTTCGCGCACGAACGGCACGGTCAGCCGGCGCTGCGCCGCCAGCGCCGCGAGGTCGAGCCGGTCGAGCAGCTCGAACAGCGTCGCGGCATCGCGCGGAAGCCTGCGCAGCATCCAGCGCCCCGTCTCGTCGGGCAGGTCGAACCCGCGGCGTGCGGCACGATTCTGCAGGGCGACGAGCAACCGCGCCTCGTCGAGTGGCTGCAGGCCGTAGACGCGCGCCGCGGCCAGCCTCGAGGCGAGGTCCGCAAGCGCGATGCCCACACCGCCGGGCGGGCGCGGCGCGGCCAGCACGAGCGCGCCGCCGGCATCGTGCAGCGCGTTGTACAGCGCGAACAGGGCGCGCTCCCATGCGTCCTCGCCGGCGACCGCGTGCACGTCATCGATGCACACCAGCCGACACCGCTCCAGACCCTCGAGCAGGCCCGGCCCATGCGATGACAGCCGCCCGAGTGGCAGGTAGGACACCGCGCCCCGGGCGGCCGCGCAGGCGGCCTGCAGCAGGTGGCTCTTGCCACTGCCGCGCGGGCCGCACAGCCAGACCGGGCTTGGACCGTCGCCGGCCGCGAGCTGCCGCATCGCCGCGCCGGCCTCGGCATTGCCGGCGTCAAGGAAGGTGTCGAATTGCGCGTGGTCCGACAGTCCGACGGGCAGCGCCAGCTGGCGGCTCACGCCGCCTCCGCGCGACCGCGCAGCCCGACGATGCGTCGGGACCACGACAGCGAGTAATCGATGCCGCTGACACAACAGCTGACGAAAACCAGCGCGCCGGCGATCTCCACCAGCAGCACCGGGGGCCACGCGAACGCGACCGAGGTCATCACTGCGAGTACGTAGGCGAGCTGCAGGCCGGTGTTGAGCTTGCTGACGAGGCTGGGACGCGCGGTCAGCCGCTCGACGAACGCGTTCCAGTACAGACTGCCCGCCGACAGCAGCACGTCGCGCAACACGACCACGATGGTGAGCCAAAGCGGCACCAGACCGAGCCATGTGAGCGTGACGAACAGGCTCGCGAGCAGCAGCTTGTCGGCGGCCGGATCGAGCAGGCTGCCGAGACGACTGTGCCACCCGAAGCGCTTGGCGAGAAAACCGTCCACGCCGTCGGAGACACCGGCGATGAACACCAGCAGCAGCGCCAGCGCGAAGTCGCGTTCCAGCAGCAGCCAGACGATGGGTGCGACCAGCAGGATCCGCACCACGCAGATCAGGTTGGGCAGATGGCGCAGCGGCGAATCGGCGCTCATCGCTGCAGGCGGTACTGGCCGTTGTCACCGCGCGCCTCGTCGGGCCGCAGCACCCGCCCGAGACCGAGCGCACGGTCGAGCTGTGCGCGCCCGCCACGGCTGCGCACCTCGAGTTCGATCACGTCTCCGTCGATGGCCGCGACCGCGACCGACTGCACCAGCGACATGCCCTCGAGGTGGCGCAGCACGCGACCGTAGTCCTCGAGGCTCGCAACGTCATGCACCGACATCCGCAGGATGCCGCCATCGCTGCCGGCGACCGCGGCGAGCGCCGCGGCGAGCGTGTCGGCGGCGCCGTGTACCCCCTCGGCGAGATCACCGTTCCACTGCTGGCGCTCGTCGGCCGCGAGCAACGTCCAGCGGGTGGCGGCATTCTCGCCCAACAGCCGGCCGCAGCCGACCACGATCGCGTCCGCGTCATAACGCCTGGAGGCCTCGAGGATACGCTTTTCGTCGAGTTCGCAGATGTGCTGCGGTGTCAGTGCCAGGCGGTCCTCCAGATCCATGCGTGGCATCTCGATCGGCAGGCCGCGAATGACGGCCGCCTCCTCGAGCCATCCTCGCAGCAGTTCCAGTTCCGCGCCGAGCTGCACCGGGTCCGGCGCGGGCTCGCCGGCAGCCTGCGTATCCGGCTCCGGGTCGCCACGGCGCGTCAGCCGGCGAAAAAAGCTGTCCTCGCGCTCCGGTTCGATTTCCGCGCGGGCCACCACCCGCAGCCATGCGGGCACTTCGCTGGCCTGTCGCCAGCGACGCACGCCGAGCGGCAGGGTATCGGGCCGCGGGGCCAGGACGGTGACCGGAGCCAGCGGCCCGGTGTCGTCGGCACCGAGCACGCGGCGCACGCCCGCGCCGTTGTCCACCGCGACCCACAGCAGCGTGCGCGGCCGCTGGCTGCCCCACTCGGGCAGACCCGCATCGCGGAGCGTGCGGTTGATCGCGCTGGAATCGAAGGCCGCCCACAGACCGTCTGCGGTGTAGCTCCACTGCTGGACCAGTGACGGTGCGTCGCGACGCAGGTCGGTCAGCGCATCGTCAACGAGCACGTCGCGACTGCCGGTGACCTTGACGAGCACGCGGTCCAGCGCCTGTGCGAACGCGGCGTTGCGCGCGCGCGTGTCGCGCCCGTCGACCGCGACCTCCGCGGCATACAGGTCGTCCACGCGCCCGTCGGCGGTGGTCACGACCAGCAGCGACGCGATCAGCAGCAGGAGGGCCGGCACGGCACGCATGGCGAATCTCCGATCAACGGTGCCGGGTTTCACCGGCATGCATGAACCCCTATTATACCGGTCCCGTCCGACAGTCGGCCGTATGCCGTGTCGGCAACTGCGATCAAGCCCGGTGCCGGTCATGGATTCAAAACCCACGCTCACATACAAGGATGCCGGCGTGGACATCGATGCCGGCGATGCGCTCATCGATCGTATCAAGCCAGCGGTCGCGGCCACACACCGCCCCGGCGTGCTTCAGGGGCTCGGCGGCTTCGGCGGGCTGTTCGAATTGCCGGTCGACCGCTACAGGCGCCCGGTGCTGGTCTCCGGCACCGATGGCGTCGGCACCAAGCTTCGCCTCGCGCTCGCGCTGGGCCGCCTCGACACCATCGGCATCGACCTCGTCGCGATGTGCGCCAACGACGTCCTCACGCTCGGCGCGGAACCGCTGTTCTTCCTCGACTACTACGCTACCGGCAAGCTGGACGTGGACGCCGGCGCGGCGGTCATCGGCGGGATCGCCGCGGGCTGCGAGCAGGCCGGCTGCGCGCTGATCGGCGGTGAGACCGCCGAACTGCCCGGCATGTACGCCGACGGCGACTTCGACCTTGCCGGGTTCTGCGTCGGCGTGGTCGAGCGCGACGCGATCATCGACGGGAGCACGATCACCGCCGGCGCGCGGGTGCTGGGTCTGCCCTCGTCGGGCGCGCACTCCAACGGTTACTCGCTGCTGCGGCGCGTGCTCGAGCATGCCGGTGGCTCGCCCCGGCTGCCCGATGGCACCCCCGTCGCCGAGGCGGCGCTGACGCCCACGCGCATCTACGTGCGCGCCATCCACGCACTGCTTGCCGAAGTGCCGGTGCTGGGCATGGCGCACATCACCGGGGGCGGCCTGCCGGGCAACGTCCCGCGCGTCCTGCCGGACGGCCTGCAGGCGCGCATCCGCGCATCGGCATGGACCTGGCCGCCCCTGTTCAGGTGGCTGCAGGATACCGGCGGCATCGAGACCGCTGAGATGCTGCGCACCTTCAACTGCGGCATCGGCATGGTGCTGGTCGTCGCCGCCAGCGATGCCGATCGCGCGATGGCGCTGCTGCGCAGCGCCGGCGAAACGCCGATGGACCTCGGGGTGATCGAGCCCGGCGACCAGGGCCTGGTGGTCGATTCGTGAGCGCCGGCGGCGCGCCGCCGCTGGTCGTGCTGGCCTCCGGCGAGGGCACCAATTTCCAGGCACTCGTCGATGCGTGCCACGACGGGCGCCTCGCCGCCCGGCCGCACGCACTGTTGACCGACCGCGCGGACGCTCCGGCGCTGGAACGTGCACGCCGGGCTGGCATCGGGCACCACTGCATCGACCGGCGCGCCTATGCCACGCGGGCGGATCACGACGCAGCGCTGGCCGAGGCCATCGCGGCCTGCGGTCCCGACGCACTGGTCGTACTCGCCGGTTACATGCGGATCATCAGTGCGTCGACCGTGGACGCGTTGCGCGGGCGCATTCTGAATATCCATCCGTCGCTGCTGCCGGCGCACCGCGGCCTGCACACACATCGGCGCGTGCTCGAAGCGGGTGACATCCAGCATGGTGCGACGGTCCACTTCGTGACCCCGGAACTCGATGCCGGGCCGGCCGTGGTGCAGTATCGGCTGGCGGTTCAGCCCTGGGATGACGAACCGGCCCTCGCCGCGCGTGTACGCAGCGCCGAGCACCTCATCTACCCCTACGCGGTCGACCTCGTCGCGAGCGGTCGCGTGCACCTCGAAGGCGACACGGTCGAGCTGGACGGCCGGCCGCTGTCGGCGCCGCTCGTGCTGACATACGACTTGCTCGGCGCGGCCTGAGACGCGGCCCGGGCGACCGCACCCCACGCGGTGAACGCCGGCACGGCGTGGCCCGACCCTAGGCCCTCGGCAACGTCACCCCGCGCTGCCCCTGGTACTTGCCACCCCGATCACGGTAACTGACCTCGCAGTCCTCGTCCGATTCGAGGAACAGCATCTGCGCCACGCCTTCGTTCGCGTAGACCTTAGCCGGCAGCGGCGTGGTGTTGGAGAACTCCAGCGTCACGTGGCCTTCCCATTCAGGTTCGAGCGGCGTGACATTGACGATGATGCCGCAGCGCGCATACGTCGACTTGCCGAGACAGATCGTCAGCACGCGCCGCGGAATGCGGAAATACTCCACGGTGCGGGCCAGCGCGAAGGAATTCGGCGGAATGATGCAAACCGGTGCCTTGACGTCGACGAAGCTGTTGCTGTCGAACGCCTTGGGATCGACCACCGCCGAGTTGATGTTCGTGAAGATCTTGAAGTCGTCTGCGCAACGCACGTCGTAGCCGTAGCTCGACGTACCGTACGACACCACCTTGCCGCCATTCACTTCCCGGACCTGGCCCGGTTCGAACGGTTCGATCATGCCCTCGGCGGCAACCATCCGGCGTATCCAGCGGTCAGACTTGATGCTCATCAGCTGTCCTCCAGGACGATTTCCGGGAAGGCCGTGCCAGCGCCCTCTTCAGCGACGGACAGGCGCCCGACCATCGCCAGCGCGGCCTCCCGGTAGGCGCGCGCGATCGCACCCTCGGGATCGGCGACGACGGTCGGTCGTCCGCCGTCGGCCTCTTCACGGATGCGGATGTCCAGAGGCAGCGTACCGAGCAGCGGCACGTCATACTGCTGCGCGATCCGCTCGCCACCGCCGCTGCCGAAGACATGCTCCTCGTGGCCGCAGTTGGAGCAGATATGCGTGCCCATGTTCTCCACGATGCCGAGCACGCGCACGTTCACCTTGCGAAACATCTGCAGGCCCTTGCGTGCGTCGAGCAGCGCGATGTCCTGCGGCGTCGTCACGACGACGGCCCCACTGACAGGGACGCGCTGTGACAGCGTGAGCTGTATGTCACCGGTACCCGGGGGCATGTCGACGAGCAGGTAGTCGAGCGCGTCCCACGCGGTCTGGTTGAGCAGCTGGTTCAGCGCCTGTGTCACCATCGGACCGCGCCATGCCATCGGCTGCTCGGCATCGACGAGCAGCCCTATGGACATCGTCTGCAGGCCGTGCGCGTCCAGCGGCGTGATCGACTTGCCGTCGGGACTGTCCGGGTGCTGGCCCGCGACGCCGAGCATGTGCGGGATGTTCGGCCCGTAGATGTCGGCGTCGAGCACACCGACCCGCGCGCCCTCGTGCGCGAGCGCCAGCGCGAGGTTCACCGTGGTCGTCGACTTCCCTACGCCGCCCTTGCCCGACGACACCGCGATCACGTTGCTGACGCCGGGAATGGGCCCCAGGCGGCCCTGGACGCGCTGCGCCTTCACCGCCCATTCCAGCTCGAGGCTGACCGCGTCCTCGATACCGGCGGCGCGCAGGTGGCGGCCGAGGTGCTCGAGCACTTCGGCCTTGCGGCGCGCTAGCGGCAGCCCGAGCGCGAGGTGCACCGTGATGCCGGACGCGCTGCGCACACACCGGATGCCGGCGCCGGCTCGAACCAGCGGCACGCCGAGCCACGGCAGCGCCATGCCACCGACAACATCGGCCAGCGCGGCGTCATCCTGTCCCTCGACCTGCGTCATGAACGTACCCCCTAACCCGCTGAAAGTCGCGCATTGTAGCGCGTCGCTGCCGGCTTCCGGACTGCCCTTCAGGCCCGCCGGTGCAGCCCCGGCGGTGGCTCGGCCGCCGCCATCGGTGTGGCATAATCAGGTGCTTACACGCGTCCTGCGGCGTCGCCGCGGGCGCGGGGATCCGGCTGGCGCCATTGCGGGGTGCCGGCACGGCCGCTGCGCCTGCGGTCGCGCCGGTCAGGTCACGCGTTGATTTACGGGGCTCGCCGCTGGCGAACGGGGAACTGGCTCAAGGCATGAACTTCTTCAATGCGCTCAGGGCGGACCGGCTGATCGCCCAGATCCAGGAAGCCGGGGACCCCGCCTCGCCGGCCGCCCGCAAGGCGCTCGAGAAGCTCGGCCGCATGGGGCCTGGCGCCATCCCCAAGATCATCGAGGCGCTCGGCCACGCCGACCGCCGCCAGACCGTGGAATACGTCGACGTGCTCTCCGGACTCGTCGACGACAAGACGTTGCCCGCTGTCGCGCGCGGGCTTGCCGACCCGAGCCCCCGCGCGATCTCCGGCACTGCGTGGGCATTGTCTTCGAGCCGCGGCTTCAACCCCAACCGCCTGCTCGACCTGCTGCGCGACGAGAGCATCTCCAAGCCTGCGCTGCTCGAGGTGCTCGGCACTCACCGGGAGCGGCTCAACCTGCGCGAGGTGCTGCGCCACGCATACGAGCTCGACACCGGTGACAAGACCGCGATGTTCCGGCTCATCGGTGAAGCCGCCGGCGACGATCTCGTGCCGGAGCTGATCGCCCGTCTCGACGGCAAGGATCCCCTGGTGCGCGCGCACATCGTGCAGATCCTCGGGCGCTTCAGGCAGCCCGAGGTGGCCCAGGCGCTGCAGGCCCAGCTCGGTGACGAGAACAAGCTGGTCCGCAAGGCCACGCTGGATGCGCTCGCCGAAAACGTGCAGGGCCTCGACGTGGCGAAGCTTTGTGCGCTGCTCAAGGACCCGGACCTCGACGTCGTCAATCGCGCGGTGGATCTGGTCGTCAAGCTCAACGATCCACAAACGGTGAAGTACCTGCTCGACCCGCTGCGCGACGAGTCCGAGTTCTCGCGCCGCGCCGCGGTCGAGGTGCTCAACGAGATCGGCGACGCCAACGCGGTCAAGGACCTGCTGGACGCCGTGAAGGACGACGACTGGTGGGTCCGGTCGCGCGCCGCCGATGCACTGGCAAAAATCGGAGGCCCCCGCGTCATCGACGCGGTGCTCAAGCTCATCAACGACGAGGACGAGCAGATCCGTCGCGCAGCGATCGAGATCCTCAACGCAACCAAGGACGAACGTGCGGTGAAGTCGCTGATGAAGGCGACCACCGACAACGACTGGTGGGTACGCGAACGCGCCGCCGACGCGCTCGGAGAGATCGGCAGCCGGGAGGCTGCACCCGCACTGGTGAAAATGCTCGACGGCGAGCCGAAGAGCATTCCTGCAGCATTGCGGGCGCTGGGACGTGTCGGCGACGCGAGCGCGGTCAAGCGCATCTCCCCGCTCGTCAAGAGCCAGGAAAAGGCCATCCAGGTCGAGGCGATGACGGCGCTTGCACGCCTCGCCGACGAATCGCAGATGGACACCGTGCGCGGCCTGCTGCAGCAGGCGGGACAGACAACCGCAGATGTGACCGTCAATCGCCATGCGGGGCGCGCGATCGAGGAACTCGAAAACCGCTTCTTCACCGCGACGACCACCGACAGCGGCAGTCTCGCGGTAGCCGCAGAATCCGTTGCCGCCGAACGCGAGCGCCGGCTCAGCCAGAGCGCGAACACACTGCTCGAGGAAGGCCCGCTCGCGCGGTCCGCAGGAGGCGGCGGGGGGTCGGGCAGCAGGCCGCGATCCGGCGCGGGCGATGGGACCAAGCTCGACATCGGCCTGCTCAATGCCGGCGACATGATCGAGGGCCGCTATCGTTTCGTCGAGAAGATCGGCAAGGGCGCGTTCGGCACCGTGGTGCTCGTCGAGGACGTCGTGGTGCAGGAGCGGCTGATCCTGAAATTCCTGAACCCCAACGTGTCCTCCGACGAGGAAATGCTCAAGCGATTCGTGCACGAGCTTCGCTACTCTCGAAAGATCACGCACAAGAACGTCATTCGCATCTACGACTTCGTGCGCATTGCGGGCAACTATGCGATATCGATGGAGTATTTCCCGTCTCACACGCTGGGCGCCGAGGTCGTCGACCAGCAGCCCATGGCCGTGGAGAAGGCGATCCGCTACGGCTGCGACATCGCCACCGGCATGACCGTTGCTCACCAGCAGGGCATCATCCACCGTGACCTCAAACCGGCGAATATCCTGATCAACGAACACGGCCTGCTGAAGATCGTCGATTTCGGCGTCGCTGCAGCCGCGTCTTCGGGTGACACCCAGCTCACCAAGACGGGTTATGTGATAGGCTCGCCCAAGTACATGGCGCCCGAGCAGATTCTCGGCAAGAAGGTCGACGAGCGCGCCGACATCTACAGCGTCGGGGTGATCCTGTACGAAATGCTCACTGGCGTGCCGCCCTACTCCAAGGGTGATCACATGTCCGTGATGTACCAGCACGTACAGGGCAAGGCGCGGCCGCCGTCCGAGATCAATCCGCAGCTGCCCGAGGCGCTGTCGCGGATCGTGATTAAGGCGATGAGCGTGGACAAGAACAAGCGCCACCAGAGCATGGACGAGCTGCGCGACGCGCTTGAGACGTTCATGCACAGTGCCGGCTGAGGGCCGCCGATGCCTAGAATAGATTCGTTCC
>PWYM01000266.1 GCA_003567855.1 Gammaproteobacteria bacterium
GAGAAATGGCCGCGACCGTCCTTCGCGCCGGCATGGCCTACGTGCATATGGCTCTCGTCATGCACGTCAATCTTGTGGACGTCGAGGGCCGCTTCTATCCGTTCCCGGATGGCAGTCATGCGTTCGGTATTGTTCATGGCATCACCTGGCGAAAGGGTTTGATCTCGATGCTCTCGAATACGCCCTCTGTCATGTAGGGGTCGGCGTCGATCCACTCGCGGGCAGCGTCTCGAGACTCGAACTCCGCAATAATCAGGCTGCCCGTGAAGCCTGCTTCGCCGGGGTCTTCCGCGTCGATCGCCGGGTGTGGCCCCGCCACGATCAGCCGACCCTGGTCCACGAGTTGCTGGACCCGGGCGAGGTGGCGCTCGCGCACGGCGCGTCGCCGCTGCAGGCTGTCGGGGGTGTCGCGCGCGATGAGGACGTAGAGCACTTTGATTCCATCCTGTAGTGGTGTGGGTTCGCCCGTTACAATAACGCCATGGCTGAGTATTTCCAGATCCACCCGGAGAATCCGCAACGCCGCCTCGTGCAACAGGTGGTCGAGATGCTGCACGCAGGCGCGGTCATGGCCTATCCGACTGACAGCAGCTACGCGCTCGGTTGCCTGCTGGGTGACAAGGCGGCGATGGAGCGCATCCGGCGTATTCGCCAGGCTGACCGCGACCATAATTTCACCCTGGTTTGCCGGGACCTTTCGGAAATCGCCTCCTATGGCATGGTCGATAACTCGACCTACCGGCTGCTCAAGGCGCTGACCCCGGGACCCTACACGTTCATTCTCCGAGCCACTCGCGAGGTGCCACGTCGCCTGCAGCATCCGAAGCGCAAATCCATCGGCATCCGGGTGCCCGATCACCCCATCAGCCAGATGTTCCTGGAGGAGCTTGGGGAGCCGATAATGAGTTCCACGCTCTGGCTGCCGGGGGACGACAAGCCCCTTCTGGACGGCGACGAAATCCGCGACCACCTGGACAAGCAGATCGAGGTCATCATCGACGGCGGGAACTGTGGTATTCAGGCGACGACGGTCATCGATCTGAGTTCCGGAGAGCCCAAGGTGCTGCGCCAGGGAAAGGGCTCCGTGGACTTCCTCGGCGCGGGCGCACGTGTCGCCGGATGACGGCGGCCGAACGCAGGCAGGGCGGGGGCGGATTCGCGTATCATCTGGCCCCACACCCCGGCCGACAATGCTCTCGCCGGGTCGTCAGCATTCCCTCAACCCCTTGTATCCACGGCTGAATCCGGCATGACCGAGCAGCGTACGCGAGAAGTGCAGATCGCCAACCCCACGCGGCTCGAGCGCGCGCCAGGGGACCTGTTGCGTGCACCGGTGCCGGCGCAGCAGGAAATGCCGTTCGCCATTGTAGAGGGGGAGGCACTGACGCAGCTGCCGCAGGATCTGTACATCCCGCCGGATGCCCTGAAGGTGTTCCTCGAGGCCTTCGAGGGGCCGCTGGATCTGCTGCTCTACCTGATCCGCCGACAGAACATCGACATTCTCGACATCCCCATTGCCGAGATTTCTCGCCAGTACATCCAGTACATCGAGCTGATGCGTGATCTCCAGTTCGAGCTGGCTGGCGAATACCTTCTCATGGCAGCGATGCTTGCCGAGATCAAGTCGAGGCTGCTGTTGCCCCGGCCGAAGGCCGAGGAGGGTGAAGAGGAAGACCCGCGCGCCGAACTCGTCCGACGACTGCAGGAATACGAACGCTACAAGCAGGCCGCCGAAGATATCGACGGCCTGCCCCGGATGGAGCGCGACCATTGGCCCGTGAGTGTGGAATTCACGCATGCCGAGGTCGTGCAGAAGCTGCCGGATATCACGCTCAAGGAATTGCTGGTTGCCTTCAAGGAGGTGCTCGACCGCGCCTCGATGTTCGCCCACCACCATGTGCAGCGCGAGCCGTTGTCGGTACGCGAACGCATGACGCAGGTGCTTACGCGAATCAAGGCCGAGGAATTCACCGATTTCGTGCACCTGTTCGACCCTGAAGAGGGCCGCATGGGCGTGAGCGTCACGTTGCTGGCGCTGCTCGAGCTGATGCGCGAATCGCTCATCGAGCTGGTCCAGGCCGAGCCTTTTGCGCCCATCCACGTCCGTGCGCCGGGTGCTCGAACCGCCGGCGCCTCACAGGTTGATCGAGCTGACGGATAAGCATGAACCAGGAAAAGATCAAACACATTGTCGAGGCGTCCCTTCTGGCCGCGGGTCGTCCGTTGTCGCTTGATGAAATTGCCGGTGTATTCGGAATCGAGGCGCCGAGCCGCGACGAGTTGCTCGAGGTCATAGAGGCCTTGCGTGCCGACTACCAGTCACGCGGGATCATGCTCGCCGAGGTTGCCAGCGGCTACCGCGTGCAGGTGCGCTCGAACATGGCTGACTGGATCTCGCGGCTCTGGGAGGAGCGCCCGCCGCGCTATTCCCGGGCGCTGATGGAGACGCTCGCGCTCATCGCGTACCGTCAGCCGATCACGCGGGCGGAAATCGAGGAAATCCGCGGTGTTTCGGTGAGTACGAACATCGTTCGCACGCTGGGCGAGCGGAACTGGGTTCGCGTGGTCGGCCATCGTGACGTGCCCGGCAAGCCGGCGATGTATGGCACCACCAGGGAGTTTCTGGACTACTTCGGGTTGAAGCGGCTGGACGAGCTGCCGGCGCTGTCCGAGCTTCGAGATATCGACCAGGTCAATCCGGAGCTGGCGTTCGAGGGCACGCAGCAGCAGGTGCCGGCGGTATCGGTCGAAGGCGATGCGGAGGGGGCATCATTGCAGGGCGATGAGCGGCAATCGGGTCCATCGGATGCTGCCGATGAAGCCCCGGAGTCGACGGCAGATTCGGCGTCGCCGCACGGCGAGATGCCGGACCGCCCGGACACCGCCCACGCGGAGGACGCTGCCGATCCGGAGTCCGGTGCCGTAGACGGCCTGGCCGACGGCGATCGTCGGGCCAACGAAAGTGACGCCGATCGATCCGAGTCGGAGTCGAGGGATTCGGGCAACGTCGTACCCTTGAAGAAACCCGGGTCGGCCTGAGCAAACCGGCGTGGCCGAGCGTATACAGAAACACCTCGCCCGCGTCGGCGCCGGCTCGCGCCGCCAGGTCGAGCGCTGGATCGACGAAGGTCGGCTGACCGTGGACGGCCAGCCGGCCCGGCCTGGGCAGCCCGTGGACGGGAGCGAGAGCTTCGCGCTGGACGGCCGGCTGATCAAGCTCGTGCGAAAGCCCAAGCGCCACGCCTGGCTCGCCTATCACAAGCCCGAAGGCGAGGTCACCACGCGCCACGATCCCGAGGGCCGCCCAACCGTGTTCGAGGCGCTGCCCAAGGGGCGGCGACGTTGGATCGTCGTGGGCCGCCTCGACATCAACACCTCCGGGCTGCTGCTGTTCACGTCGGATGGTGATCTCGCGAACCGGCTGATGCATCCGTCATGGGAGGTGCCGCGCACCTATGCGGTGCGGGTCCTCGGCGAGGTCACCGAGGCGAGCCTGGCACGGCTGACCACGGGCGTGCGGCTCGACGACGGCCCGGCACGGTTCGATACGGTGGTCGCCGCCGGTGGCACCGGGGCGAACACCTGGTTCCACGTTCAGCTTGCCGAGGGACGCAATCGCGAGGTCCGGCGGTTGTGGGAGGCCGTCGGCCACCGCGTCAGTCGCCTGATCCGTATCGGCTACGGTCCAATCGCGCTGCCGCCCGGCCTGAAGCAGGGGCAGCATCGGGCGCTCGAGCCGGCGGAAGTCCAGGCCCTGTACGAAAGCGTCGATCTGCCGGTGCCGGGTGATGAAAGCAGCGATCAGCCGCCGGAGCGCACACCCGCGCGTGGGCGGGCACGCCACAGCGGCCCGTCGTCACCGCGTCCGCGGAAAAAGGCTCCGGGCAGGCGTTAGTGGCAGTTCGTCAGGCCGCCTGCAAAATCCGCGTGGTTAGCAGTGCTTAGCCGCCTGGTCAGGCTCAATGCGTGCGCTTCGAGGTGTCAGGCGCCGAGGCCGGTGGTTGGCAGTCAAACGACTGGCCGGTGATCGCCTCGCTGTCGGGGCCCAGCAGGTAGAGGTAGGGGCCGACGATCTCGTCGGGCTTGCGCAGCTTGTCGCGGTCTTCAGCCGGGTAGGCGCGGTAGCGAAGTTCAGTGCGAACGGGCCCCGGGTTGATGCAGTTCACGCGCACCGGTGGGCGCGTGCCTTCCAGCTCATCGGCCAGCACCTGCATCAGGCCCTCGGTGCCGAACTTCGATACCGCGTAGGCGCCCCAGAACGCCTTGCCGCGGCGACCAACGCCGCTGCTCGTGAACACGATGCTAGGGTCTTTCGCCGTTTGCAGCAGCGGCAGCAGGCAGCGGGTTAGGATGAACGGCGCGGTCAGGTTCACGTGCATCACGCGCTGCCAAGTGCCCACATCGAAGTGGCCGATGGGGCTACGTTCGCCCAGGATGCCGGCATTGTGGACCAGGCCGTCGAGGCGGCCGTGCTCGGACTCCAGCGCGTCGACCAAGGCTTGGTAGTGTTCGCCCTGCGCCTTTTCGAGGTCCATTGGCACGATTGACGGGCGTGGGCTGCCCGCGTTGACGATCTCGTCGTACACCTCTTCGAGTCGGGGTACCTTCCGGCCGAGCAGGATCACCGTCGCGCCTTGGGCAGCACACGCGATGGCGACCGCGCGGCCAATCCCCGCACCGGCGCCGGTGATCAGCACGACTCGCTCGGAGAGTAGATTGTCTCGACCTTTATAGTCCATTATTTCAGAATCTTGCACTATGTTCATGAGGTGGTTTCTCTTGAAATTGCACGGGCTGTTCGCCAGCTCAGCCACAGCGGTTGCCAGGCGGCCAGGCGCGTAGGTTTCGCCGGTACCCTCGTTGCCAGAACGTCGGTGGCGCGTGCCAGCAGCGCGTTGTACAGCGTCGCGAGCAGTCGCAGAAAGACCGGCGCGTCGGTGCGGATGGGTACGGCGGCGCCCGCCTTGCCCAGCGTGATCACCGCATCGACCCCTTGGGCCACGTGCTCGGGCCTCGGCATGGTGCCATCATCGGTGAGCAGCGTCTCGGGTCGTTCAAGTGCAGCAAGCGGCATCTCGAGGCGGCCACGCGCGAGGCTCGGCCCGAGATCCGCGAGGATTTCCGCGCAGCGCATCAGCTGCCCGGTGTCGCGACCGTCACGGATCGCAATCGATTCGGGTGCGCCACACGCCAGCGCGAGGGTGCTGAGCGGGGCGCCACGCCGGCGGAATGCCTGCAGGCGAAGTTCGTCGGCGTGTTCGTGGCCGCGGCCTTCGAATTCCTCTTCTACGGCCACCAGCAGTTCGCGCATCAGCGTGTTGGCCAGCGCATCGCCTTCGAGCCATGGCGATGCGGCGACTGCCCGCGGATGGCGCGGCGCGCCCGCCTCGAGTCGGCCGAGCTCCTCGTGCCACCATGCGAGGCGCATGCGCATCGGCTCGGGTTCGGTGATGCGCCGGGGCAGCGAGTCGAGCTCGTGCCACAGCGCGTATACCGCCGCGATCGCCGGTCGCTGTTCCGGCGGTGAAAACAGCATCGCGAACCATGCGGGTGAGCCCGGCGCCGGGTGAGTGGCGTCGGCCGAGGGTTCGATCTCGGGGCTCATGCGCCGCGTTCGGCCGGGTCGTCGTCGGCGGCGCTATCGCCGTCTTCTCCCGGCGACGCAACATCGGTGTGCCCGGCTGCGGTTGCTCCGGGTGTCGAGCGGGGGAGTGCATCGACGCTGTCGGGGCGTTCTACCGCTTTCTTGCCCTGAACGCCGAGCTCGGTGAACTTGCGCGCGCCCGGGAGCACCATCCGGTCGAGTGAGCCGACGGCCTGGTTGTAGGTGTCGACGCTGCGCCGCAGGTGCAGGCCGACCTTGCCGAGATGGCCGGTGAAGGTACCCAAACGGTCATAGAGTTCGACCGCAAGTTTGCGGATTTCCTCGGCGTTTTCGGCCAGTGCCATCTGGCGCCAGCCGTAGGCGACGGCCTTCAGCAGTGCGACGAGGCTGATGGGCGTGGCGAGAATCACCTGCTGGCGCATCGCATCGTCGAGCAGGCCCGGGCGCTGGTCGAGCGCCGCGGCGAGGAACTGGTCGCCGGGGATGAACAGGATCACGAACTCGGGCGAGCGCGGAAACTGCGACCAGTAGGCCTTGGACGCGAGTTCGCGAACACGCTCGGCGACCTTGCTGGCATGACGGCGCAGCGCCTCGTCACGGCGCGCATCGTCAGGCGCGTTGACAGCATCGAGGTAGGCGTCGAGCGGCGTCTTTACATCGACGACGAGCTGGCGCTGCTCGGGCATGTGCACGACGAGGTCGGGACGCACCGGGCCGTCCTCGGTCTGCGTGTGGCTCTGCTCGACGAAGTCGCAGTGCTGGACCATGCCGGCGAGCTCGACCAGCCGGCGCAGCGTGATCTCGCCCCACTGGCCTCGCACCTCCGGGCGCCGCAGCGCAGTGACGAGGTTACGGGTCTCGAGCTGCAGCGCCTCCTGCGTCTGGGTCATGCTTCGAAGCTGCGCGTGGATGCTGCCGTAGGCCTGTTCGCGTGACTTTTCGAGCGCGCGGATCTGCTCCTCGGTGCGCTTCAGCGCCTCGTTGATCGGCTTGACCATCGACTCGACGGCCTGCTGGCGGGCGCCGAGATCGCTGCGCGCCTTCTCGTGCTCGGTGTTGAGGCTCTGGCGCGCGAGCTTGAGGAAGTCGTCGCTGACCTTGCGCAGCGTGTCGCCGGCGAGCGTGTCAAAGCGTGACGTGATGCGTTCCTGCGCAAGCTGCAGGGCCTGCTCGCGCTCTGCGCGCAGCTTCTCCTCCGAGCCCAGGCGCTCCTGCAGGCGGATGTTCTCTGCGACCAGCGCGTCGCGCTCGCGGCGCTTCGCGGTGGCGGTGACCAGTGCGCCGACCGTGGCGCCGATCAGCAGTGCCACGATCATGAACGCCCAGGCCGAGACGTCAGCCGGCACGTTCACCTACCTCGCCGGTCGCGCCGATCAGCGCCAGCAACTCCAGCGGTGACCCTATCACGAGGTCGGCCGACCAGTCGGCGGCGGTCGCCGGGTCGGCAAGATAGCCGTAGCCGGCGGCAACGGTCCGCATGCCCGCCGCGCGGCCGGCAACGATGTCGCGGGGCGCGTCGCCGACGTAGATGCAGTGACCAGGTTCTGTGCCGAGCAGCTTTGCGGCGTGCAGCAGGGGGTCGGGATGTGGCTTGCGGCGCGGCAGCGTGTCTCCGCCGACGAGGCAGCCCGCAGTGGCCGCAAGACCCAGCGCCTCGAGCAGCGGGCCGGCGAGGTACGCGGGCTTGTTCGTGACGACGCCCCAGGCCCAGCCGGCCTTCAAAGCAGCATCAATAACTTTCTCGAAGCCATTGAAAATACGGGAGTCTACGCAAAGCCGGCGTTCGTAGTGATCGAGGTAACGCAGCCGGAGTTCGACGAGTGCCGGGTCCTCGGGTGCGAGCCCGTAGCCGACCTGCAACAGGCCCACCGCGCCATCGGAGACGCGTTGCCGTGCGGCCTGGTAGGTGACCGGTGCGCGCCCCTCGGCGGCGAGCATCTCGTTCAGCGTTCCGACCATGTCCGGCGCGGTGTCGATCAGCGTGCCGTCGAGGTCGAGGAGCAGCGCGGGACGCGGCATCAGGTGGCCTCCGCGTCGGGCCGGCGGCAATGGATCAGGTAATTCACGTGTAGGTTTCCGCCAAGCCAATACTTGTCAGTCAATGGGTTGTAGTGCATTCCTGTCATTCCTTCGAGAGACAGCCCGGCATGTCTTGCGAACGATTCGAGCTCGGATGGGCGGATCAGCCGAGCGTATTCATGCGTGCCGCGTGGCAGCAGTCGCAGCACGTACTCGGCGCCGACGATCGCAAGCAGGAACGCCTTGGGGTTTCGATTGATCGTCGAGAAGAACACGTGTCCGCCCGGACGCACCAGCGCGTGGCAGGCTGCGACCACGCCGGCCGGGTCCGGGACGTGTTCGAGCATCTCCAGGCAGGTGACGACGTCGTATTCGCCGGCGCGTTCGTCGGCCATCCGCTCGGCGCTGGCCTGCAGGTACTCGACGTCGAGTCCCGACTCGAGCAGGTGCAACCGGGCGACGCCCAGCGGTGCCTCGGCCATGTCGATGCCGGTGACGCGCGCGCCGGCCGCGGCCATCGCCTCGCTGAGGATTCCACCGCCGCAGCCGACGTCGATCACGCGTCGGCCCTCGAGGCCTGCACGCTCGGCGATGTAGCCGAGCCGCAGGGGGTTGATCTGGTGGAGCGGTTTGAAGTCGCCGGCAGGATCCCACCATCGCGACGCCAGCGCGTTGAATTTGGAAATCTCCTGCGGATCGACGTTTTCCGCGTTTGTCGGCTCATCCATGAGCATTCGCCTCCGTAGTGTCGTTCTGGCGCACCCGCGCCGCCCATTGCGTTTCCGACAATGCCAGCGCCCGGTCGGCCTCGGGGACGAGCGCACCCTTCAGGACCCGCGCGCGGCCTGCAATCCAGACGTCGCTGACCTGTTCGCGCCCGGCGGCGTAGACGATCTGCGACAGCACATTGAGTACCGGCTGACAGCCCGGTGCCGACAGGTCCAGCGCGATCACGTCGGCGGACTTGCCAGGCACCAGCGAGCCGGCGGTCTCGACGAGCCCGAGCGCGCGGGCACCGCCCAGGGTGGCCATCTCGAGCGCGCTGGCGGCATCAAGTGCCGTCGGGTCGCCGCTCGCGCCCTTGGCGAGCAGTGCCGCCACCTGCAGTTCGCCGAGCATGTCGAGCCGGTTGTTGCTGGCTGCGCCGTCGGTGCCGAGCGCGAGGTTCACGCCGGCGGCAGCGTAGTCGGCGACGGGGCAGAACCCGCTCGCCAGTTTCAGGTTCGAGCGTGGGCAGTGGACGACGCTCGCGCCGGCTTCGGCGAGCCGGGAGACCTCGTCGGGTGTCACCTGCGTCATGTGTACGGCCATCAGCGCCGGGCTCACCAGCCCAAGCGTGTCGAGTTTGGCGAGCGGGCGCACGCCGTGCTCGCGTTCGTAGTCGGTGACCTCGGCGGCGGTCTCGTGAACGTGCATGTGAATCGGCAGCTCGAGCTCGTCGGCGAGCCGGCGGACGCGCGACAGCGTGGTGTCGGCGACTGTGTAGGGCGCGTGCGGCGCGAACGCCGCATGCAGCAGTGGGTGCTCGCGGATGCGATCGTGCAGCGCGAGGCCGCGCTCGAGGTACTCGTCGGCGTCTTTCGCCCAAGGCGTGGGGAACTCGATGACGATCAGCCCAAGCACTGCGCGCATGCCCGCGTCCGCAGCCACGTCGCCGACGGTGTCGGGGAAGTAATACATGTCGGCGAAGCAGGTCGTGCCGCCGAGCAGCATTTCGCGCAGCGCGAGCCGCGCGCCGTCGCGGACGAACTCACGGTTCACGAGTCGCCCCTCGGCCGGCCAGATATGTTCGTTGAGCCAGGTCGACAGCGGCAGGTCATCGGCCAGCCCGCGCAGCAGCGACATC
Organism: Gammaproteobacteria bacterium; assembly: GCA_003567855.1. Classification (GTDB taxonomy): domain Bacteria; phylum Pseudomonadota; class Gammaproteobacteria; order Steroidobacterales; family PWYM01; genus PWYM01. Next base: position 9,471 of record PWYM01000266.1, read on the forward strand.
GCGACGTGGGTGTGGGCGTTGACGAGGCCCGGGAGCAGCACGTGGGCCGGTCGTGTCTCCCAGGAGCGCGCGTCGTAGCGCTCGCGTGCCGTGGCCGTCGGGCACAGGTCGAGGATCCGGCCGCGGTCGATGACCAGCGCGTGATCCTCGAGCACGCGCCCGGCGGGTTCGACCGGCACGATCCAGCGAGCGGCGATCACGGTGTCTACGGGCTGCATGCGGGCTCCGGCATCGTCGTGGGGCGGCAGTGGCGCAAGCGGTGTCGGCCATCCGCAGATGTGCGGCCGCAGTATAGCGCCAGCCCGCCCCGGGGTCGGACCGAAGTCCGCCCGGGGGTCGGACCGGCGTAGGGCCGCTCAAGGCTCGAATCGCCAATGGTGGCGGGCAAATAGCGGGGTCGGACCACGCCTCAATCGCCGGTCCGACCCCGGTTTGAAGCGCGGTCCGACCCGCGGGCGGGGCGCGGCCGTGTGCTATCATTACGGGCTTGTTCGGGCGCCCGGGACGGCGTCGCAAAGGGGAAGAACTACACCGATATGGCCGACATCGCGCAGGAAATATTCCCGATCAATCTCGAAGACGAGATGCGCCAGTCCTACATGGACTACGCGATGAGCGTCATCGTAGGCCGCGCGCTCCCCGACGTGCGCGACGGGCTCAAGCCGGTGCACCGGCGCGTACTCCACGCGATGCGCGAGCTCGGCAACGACTTCAACAAGCCCTACAAGAAATCCGCCCGCGTCGTCGGCGACGTGATCGGTAAATACCACCCGCACGGTGACGCCGCGGTCTACGACACGATCGTGCGCATGGCCCAGCCGTTCTCGATGCGCTACATGCTCGTCGACGGGCAGGGCAACTTCGGCTCGGTCGACGGCGACTCGCCGGCGGCGATGCGCTACACGGAAGTGCGCATGTCGAAGCTCGCCCACGAGCTGCTTGCCGACATCGACCGGGAGACGGTCGACTTCATCCCGAACTACGACGAGTCCGAGTCCGAGCCCGCGGTGCTGCCCACCCGCGTGCCGAACCTGCTGGTCAACGGTTCGTCGGGCATCGCGGTCGGCATGGCCACCAACATCCCGCCGCACAACCTCAGCGAAGTCGTCGACGCCTGCGTTGCACTCCTGGACGACGAGTCGCTGACGCCCGAAGACCTGTTCCGCCTGCTGCCCGGCCCGGACTTCCCGACCGCCGGCATCATCAACGGCGTCGCTGGCATCTATGCCGCCTACAAGACGGGCCGTGGCCGCATCTACGTGCGTGCCCGCACCCACACCGAGGAAATCGACGCCCGCGGCAAGCAGGCGATCATCATCACCGAGCTGCCCTACCAGGTAAACAAGGCCCGGCTGATCGAGAAGATCGCCGAGCTCGTGCGCGAGAAGCGCATCGAGGGCATCACCGAACTGCGCGACGAGTCCGACAAGGAAGGCATGCGCGTGGTGATCGAGCTGCGCCGCGGCGAACTGCCCGACGTGGTGCTGAACAACCTCTACAAGCACACGCCGCTGCAGACCGTGTTCGGCATCAACATGGTCGCGCTGGTCGACGGCCAGCCGAAGCTGCTGAGCCTGAAGGAAGTCCTCGAAGCCTTCCTGCGCCACCGGCGCGAGGTCGTCACGCGGCGCACGCTGCACGACCTGCGCAAGGCGCGCGACCGCGCCCATATTCTCGAAGGCCTGACGGTCGCGCTGGCGAACATCGACGCGGTCATCGCGCTGATCAAGGCCTCACCGACGCCCGCCGAGGCGCGCCAGGCGCTGACTCGCACGCTGTGGACGCCCGGCCAGGTCACCGCGATGCTCGAACGCGCCGGCGCCGAGCACGCCCGTCCGGAGGACGCCCCGGACGGCACCGGGCTGATCGAGGGCGGCTACCGGCTCTCCGACACCCAGGCGCAGGCCATCCTCGAGCTCAGGCTGAACCGCCTCACCGGGCTGGAACAGGACAAGATCATCGAGGAGTACGGCGGCCTGCTCGAGCGCATCGCCGAGCTGCAGCTCATCCTCGAAGACCCCGATCGACTGCGCGAGGTCATCCGCGAAGAGCTCGCGCAGCTCAAGACCGAGTACGGCGACGCGCGTCGCACCGAGATCGTCGAGTCCTACAGCGACCTCACCGCAGAGGACCTGATCCCCGACGAGCCCGTGGTCGTCACGCTCTCGCACCAGGGTTACGCCAAAGCCCAGCCGGTCGACGCCTACCAGGCCCAGCGCCGCGGCGGGCGCGGGCGTTCGGCGGCGCCGGTCAAGGACGATGACTTCATTGACAAGCTGTTCATCGCCAACAGCCACGACACGCTGTTGTGCTTCTCGAGTCGCGGCAAGTGCTACTGGCTGAAGGTCTACCAGGTGCCGCAGGTCAGCCGCGGTGCACGCGGGCGCCCGATCGTGAACCTGCTGCCTCTCGAAAACGGCGAGCGCATTACCGCGGTGCTGCCGGTGCGCGAGTTCCCCGACGACGTGTTCATCTTCATGGCCACCAGCCGCGGCACCGTGAAGAAGACGCCGCTTTCGGCGTTCTCGCGCCCGCGCACCAGCGGCATCATCGCCGTGGACCTGCGCGAGGACGACTGGCTCGTCGACGTCGCGCTGACCGACGGTGACCGCGAGGTCCTACTGTGCGCGAGCTCCGGCAAGGCGATCCGCTTCCACGAAGGCGCGGTGCGCGCGATGGGCCGACTCGCGACCGGCGTTCGCGGCATGCGTCTCGGCGACGACGACGAACTCATCGCGCTGATGATCCTCGGCCACGGGCACGTGCTGTTCGCCACCGAGCATGGCTACGGCAAGCGCACGTCGCCCGAGGACTTCCCGCTGCGAGGCCGCGGCGGTCAGGGCGTGATCGCGATACAGACCACCGAGCGCAACGGACGCCTGGTCAGCGCGCTGCAGGTCACCGACGAACACGAAGTCATGCTGATCAGTTCCAATGGCACGCTGGTGCGCACGCCCGTCAGCGACATCTCGGTGCTTGGCCGCAACACCCAGGGCGTCCGCCTGATCCGCATCGCCACCGACGACCGGCTCGTCGGCATGGAGTGCATCGAAGGCGAGGAGGTCGAAGAGGGTGCCGAGTAGCGCAGGCGTCTGCGCCGAACCACGCCGGTGAGCCGCGCCTGGAACTTCAGCGCCGGGCCCGGGATGCTCCCGACCCCGGTGCTTGAACGTGCCCGCGAAGAACTCGTCGACTGGCAGGGCAGCGGCATGTCGGTCATGGAGGTCAGCCACCGCGGGCGGCCGTTCGTCGAGACCGCCGAGCGCGCCGAGGCCGATCTGCGCACGCTGCTGCGCATCCCCGACGACTACCGGGTGCTGTTCCTGCAGGGCGGGGCCACGCTGCAGTTTTCGATGGTTCCGATGAACCTCGCACCGCCGGGCGCGCGCGTCGACTACGTCAATACCGGCAACTGGTCGGCAAAGGCCATCGACGCGGCACGCCAGCGCCAGGACGTCAACGTCGCGGCCGACCCCGGCGCGCCGTACCGGACCATCCCCGAGCCTGTGCAATGGCACCTCAGTGACGATGCTGCCTACGTGCACTACACGCCGAACGAGACCATCGACGGCGTCGAGTTTCACTACATTCCGGATACCGGCGACGTGCCGCTGGTCGCCGACATGTCGTCGACGCTGCTGTCGCGCCAGCTGCCGGTCCAGCGCTTCGGGCTGATCTATGCCGGAGCGCAGAAGAACATCGGCCCGGCAGGGCTCACGCTCGTCATCGTGCGCGACGACCTGCTCTCGCGGGCGCCGTCGGACTTGCCCGCGCCGCTGAGCTACCGGGCACACGCCGATGCCGGCTCGATGCTGAACACACCGCCGACGTTCGCGTGGTACCTCGCCGGCCTCGTTTTCCGGTGGATCCTCGACGAGGGTGGGCTCGCGGCGATGGCCAACCGCAATTACCGCAAGGCCGCCAGACTGTACAACGCAATCGACCGCTCCGCGTTCTACTCGAATCCCATAGACGAGAACTGCCGGTCCTGGATGAACGTCCCGTTCACGCTCGCCGATCCGGCACTGGACGATGTGTTCCTCGCCGAGGCCGATGGCGCCGATCTGAGACATCTCAAGGGACACCGGTCGGTCGGCGGCATGCGCGCGAGCCTCTACAATGCGATGCCCGAGGCCGGCGTCGAGGCGCTGGTCGAGTTCATGGCCGAGTTCGAGCGCCGTCACGGCTGAGCGCACCGATCGACCCGCCGGAGGCCCAAGTTGAACGACGAATCCGAATCGCAGACCCCGCTGGACGAGCTGCGCGAGCGCATCAACGGCATCGATGCGCAGATCCAGGTGCTGATCAACGAGCGCGCCCGTATCGCCCAGCAGGTCGGGCAGAGCAAGGCCGGCGGCGACGCGCGCACCGTCGACTTCTATCGCCCCGAGCGCGAAGCCCAGGTTCTGCGCACGGTGCTCGAACGCAATGACGGGCCGCTGGCCGACGACGAGATGGTGCGGCTCTTCCGCGAGATCATGTCTGCATGCCTCGCGCAGCAGGAACCCCTGAAGATCGCGTTCCTGGGCCCCGAGGGCACGTTCACCCAGCAGGCGGTGCTCAAGCACTTCGGCCACTCGGTCCGCTCGCTGCCGATGGCCTCCATCGACGAGGTGTTCCACGAGGTCGAGGCCGGTGTCGCCGACTTCGGCATCGTGCCGGTCGAGAACTCCACCGAGGGTACGGTCAACAATACGCTCGACATGTTCCTGACCTCGCCGCTGAACATCTGCGGCGAGGTGGAGCTGCGGATTCGACAGCACCTGATGGGCCGGATGCGCGACCTGCGCGAGGTGCGGCGCATCTGCTCGCACCAGCAGTCGCTCGCGCAGTGCCGCGGCTGGCTTGCCGAGCACCTGCCCGATGTGGAGCGCGTCGCGGTCACGAGCAACGCCGAGGCCGCGCGCCGCGCCCGCGACGAGGACGGCACCGCGGCGATCGCCGGCGAGGCCGCCGCGCAGGTCTACGGGCTGCACATGCTGGTGTCCGATATCGAGGACCAGAGCGACAACACGACCCGTTTCCTGATCGTCGGTCGCAAGCTGTTCCCGGCCAGCGGCGATGACAAGACCTCGCTGCTGCTGTCCACGGCCGGCACCGAGGGGCCGGGCGTGCTCTACCAGCTGCTCGAGCCGCTGGCCGCGGCCGGCGTCAGCATGTCGCGCATCGAGTCGCGGCCGTCGCGCCGGCGCAAGTGGGACTACGTATTTTTCGTCGATATAGAAGGCCACGCCGAGGACCCGCCCGTGGCCGGGGCACTGGCCCGGATCCGGGCCAATGCGACGCTCTTTCGCGTGCTCGGTTCCTACCCGCGCGCCGTGCTCTAGACTGCAGAAAAGTCTCCTGTTTACGGTAACTTGAGCTATCATGCGTCCCCCGCCGGCGGCCCTCCCGGGCACGGCCGGAGCAGCAGAGGAGGGGACATGAGCCTGGACCCGGCGCAACTCGCAGCCCCCGGCGTGCGGGGCATTCAGCCCTATCAGCCCGGCAAGCCCACCAGTGAACTCGAGCGCGAGCTCGGTCTCACCGGCACCGTGAAGCTGGCCTCCAACGAGTCGCCACTCGGCCCGCCCGAGTCGGCGCTCGCCGCGCTGCGCGACGCTGCAGGCGAGCTCGCACGCTACCCGGACGGCAATGCCTACGCGCTGCGGCGCCGGCTGGCGGCATCGCTCGACGTCGCACCCGAGCAGATCACGCTCGGCAACGGCTCGAACGACGTGCTCGTGCTGCTCGCCGAGGCGTTCCTGCAACCGGGGCTTTCGGCGGTGTATTCGCGCTACTCGTTCGCGGTGTATGCGCTCGCGGTGCAGGCCACCGGCGCCACCGCCCACGTCGCCGACGCGCTGCCACCCGATCACCCGGAGCAGCCGCTCGGCCACGACCTCGACGCGCTCGCCGACGCGCTCGCCGCCGATACCCGGCTCGTCTATATCGCCAACCCGAACAACCCCACCGGCACCTGGGTCGGCCCCGACGCGCTGCGCGCCTTCGTGCACCGCGTCCCGGAAACCACGCTGGTTGTCGTCGACGAGGCCTACTGCGAATACCTGCGCGGTCGCGACTACGCGAGCGCGCTGCCGTGGCTTGCCGAGTGCCCGAACGTGGTCGTCACGCGCACGTTCTCGAAGGCCTGGGGGCTCGCCGGCCTGCGGGTCGGCTATGCGGTATCCAGCCCGGAAATCGCCGATGTGTTGAACCGCATCCGCCAGCCATTCAACGTCAACGCGGCGGCCCAGGCCGCGGCCGAGGCCGTGCTCGACGATGCCGATTACCTGGAGCGTGCGCTCGCGATCAACGCCGAGGGCATGGCGGCGCTGCGCGCCACTGCGGCGGATCTCGGACTGCGGGTCGGGCCCGACGGCGGCAATTTCCTGCTTGTGGACTTCGGCCGCGATGCCGCACCGATCTACCAGGGGCTGCTCGAGCAGGGCGTGATCGTGCGTCCGGTCGCCGGCTACGGACTGCCCGGTTACCTGCGCATCAGCATCGGTACACCCGCCGAGATGGCGCGGCTCGATACCGCGCTTCGGAAGGTCGTCGGTGGCTGAGGCGGCAAAGCAGTCATGGGTCGCACGCGCCGGCACCGGCTTTGGCGGACAGCTGCGCGTGCCCGGCGACAAGTCGATCTCGCATCGCGGGCTGCTGCTGGGCGCGATCGCCGAGGGCACGACGCGCATCGACGGCTTTCTGCGCAGCGAGGACTGTCTCGCGACGCTGGCCGCGCTGCGCGCGCTCGGCGTGACGGTTGACGACGAAGGCGACCACGTCAGCGTGCACGGCGTGGGTCTGCGCGGCCTGTCGGCACCCGCCGCGCCGCTGGACCTGGGGAATTCCGGTACCGCGATCCGACTGCTTGCCGGGCTGCTCGCCGGCCAGTCGTTCGACACCGCGCTGACCGGGGATGCGTCGCTGTGCCGGCGCCCGATGGGCCGTATTGCCGACCCCCTCGGACAGATGGGCGCGCGCGTCGACACCACCGACGGCTGTCCGCCGTTGACGGTGCACGGTGGTCGCGCGCTGGCCGGCATCGACTACCGGCTGCCGGTGGCCAGCGCGCAGGTGAAGTCGGCGCTGCTGCTGGCGGCCCTGTACGCCGACGGGGACACGCAAATCCGCGGGTCGGGGGCCTCCCGGGACCACACCGAGCGCATGCTGCTGTCGATGGGGGCGGCGCTGGATCTGGAAGAAGACTGCATCACGCTGCACCCGGGCCGGCGGCTCGAGGCGATGGATCTGCAGGTCCCGGGTGACCTGTCATCGGCGGCCTTTTTCCTGCTCGGTGCCGCGCTCGCCGCCGACGCACCGCTGGTCATCGAGAGCGTGGGCATCAACCCGACCCGGCTCGGCATCCTCGGCATCCTCGAGCTGATGGGCGCGCGCGTCGAGGTCAGCAACCACCGGATGGAAGGTCGAGAGCCGGTGGCCGACCTGTTGCTGGCCCGCTCGGCACTGCGCGGCGCCGAGATTCCGCCGTCGGTGGTGCCGCTCGCGATCGACGAGTTCCCGGTGGTGTTCGTCGCCGCGGCGGTCGCCGATGGCGATACGCTGGTTACCGGCGCCGAAGAACTGCGCCATAAGGAGAGTGACCGCATCGCGACGATGGTCGCCGGCCTGCGCGCGCTCGGCGCCGACATCGAGGAACGCCCGGATGGGGCATTGATCCACGGTGGAAAGCTGCACGGTGGCGAGATCGACAGCCACGGTGACCACCGCGTCGCGATGGCCTTCGCAATGGCGGCGCTGGTCGCCGACGGCCCGGTGCGGATCCGCGACACCGCCAACGTCGCGACCTCTTTTCCCGAGTTTCCGGGGCTCGCCGTGCAGGCGGGATTGACACTGGAGGTGACCGAGTCGTGAACCGCGAGACTGCGCCCGCGGCCCCGGTGGTCGCGATCGATGGCCCCAGCGGGGCCGGCAAGGGTACGGTCAGCCGGCTGCTGGCCCGACGGTTGCGCTGGAACCTGCTCGACAGCGGCGCGCTGTACCGGGTGCTCGCGCTGGCCGCGCTGGACCGGCGCCTGTCGCTAGAGGACGAGACCGCGGTCGCCGAACTCGCCGGCGTTCTCGACGTGGTCTTCGTCAGCGACGAGGCGGGCGCCGAGCGTATCGAGCTCGACGGCAAGGTCGTCACCGACCGGGTCCGCACCGAACGCGCCGGCGATTCGGCGTCGCGCGTGGCGCGCTATCCTGCCGTGCGCGAGGCGCTGGTGCGCCTGCAGCGCGACTTTGCCCGACCGCCCGGGCTGGTCGCCGACGGGCGCGACATGGGCACGCTGATCTTCCCCGACGCCCTGCTGAAGGTGTTCCTGACCGCGAGCCCCGAAGAGCGCGCTCGGAGGCGTCATAAGCAGTTGAAAGAAAAGGGGATTGATGTTAGCCTTCCGGCCCTTTCCCGGGATATCGCCGAACGCGATTCCCGCGATGCCCAGCGTGCCGTCGCGCCGCTGGTCCCCGCGGACGACGCCAAGGTGCTGGATTCCACGGAAATGAGCATCCCGCAGGTGGTCGATCACATCGTGATCTGGCTGTCTGAACGGATGGACGTGCCACCGGTCGGCTGACCGGCGCCCCGTGTGGGGCCCGGCTGCCGTGGTGGCGTACTTGTGAACCGCGCATCGACAGGACGTCGGTGCTTTCTGCAACTCCCGTCGTCGAAGGATTGACGCACGGTCAACCGGACCGCCTGCGGGCGGAAATGAAACACATGTCTGAAAGTTTTGCTCAACTCTTCGAGGAAAGCCTGGCGAGTCAACAGATTCGTCCCGGCGCCATCCTTACCGGCACCGTAATCGCGGTGAACGACGACGTGGTCATCGTCAACGCCGGACTCAAGTCCGAGGCGGTGATTCCCGTCAACCAGTTCAAGAACGAACAGGGCGAGTTGGAAGTCGAAGTCGGCGACGAGGTCGAGGTTGCACTCGACGCAGTCGAGGACGGCTCCGGCGAAACCCGCCTGTCGCGCGAGAAGGCCAAGCGCGCACGCACCTGGGCGGTGCTTGAAAAGGCGTTCGAGAACGACGAAGTCGTCAACGGCATGATCAACGGCCGCGTCAAGGGTGGCTTCACGGTCGAGATCGAAAACGTCCGCGCGTTTCTGCCCGGATCGCTCGTCGACGTGCGCCCGGTCCGCGACCCGACTTACCTCGAAGGCAAGCCGCTCGAATTCAAGGTCATCAAGCTCGATCCACGCCGCAACAACGTCGTGGTGTCGCGCCGTGCGGTGGTCGAAGAGGAATACAGCGCCGAACGTGAGCAGCTCCTCGAGAAGCTGCAGGAAGGCGTCATCCTCAAGGGTATCGTCAAGAACCTCACCGACTACGGCGCATTCGTCGATCTCGGCGGTATCGACGGCCTGCTTCACATCACCGACATGGCGTGGAAGCGCGTCAAGCACCCGTCAGAGGTCGTCAACGTCGGCGACGAGATCGAGGTCAAGGTGCTGAAGTTCGACCGCGAGCGCACCCGTGTATCGCTGGGCATCAAGCAGCTCGGCTCGGATCCGTGGGAAGATCTGGCGCGGCGCTACCCCGCCAACACCCGGATCTTCGGCAAGGTCACTAATATCGCCGACTACGGCTGTTTCGTGGAGATCGAAGAGGGTGTAGAGGGGCTCGTGCACGTCTCGGAGATGGACTGGACGAACAAGAACGTCAACCCCTACAAGGTGGTCCAGATCGGCGACGAGGTCGAGGTCATGGTGCTCGACATCGACGAGGAGCGCCGCCGCATCTCGCTCGGTATCAAGCAGTGTCAGGCCAACCCGTGGGCGGAGTTCTCGTCGAACTTCAACAAGAACGATCGCGTGCGCGGCCAGATCAAGTCGATCACCGACTTCGGCATCTTCATCGGCCTGGACGGCGGTATAGACGGCCTGGTGCATCTCTCCGACATCTCCTGGGATCTGCCCGGCGAGGAAGCCGTGCGCAACTACCAGAAGGGTGAGGACGTCGAGGCCGTGGTGCTGTCGATCGATCCGGAGCGTGAGCGCATCTCGCTTGGCATCAAGCAGCTCGACAAGGACCCGATGTCGTCCTTCATGGCCGACTTCCCGAAGGGGACGATCCTCAACGGGACCGTGGCCGAGGTCGACGCCAAGGGTGCGATCATCGACCTGCCCGGCGGGCAGCAGGGCCACCTGCGTGCGTCGGAGCTTGCGCGTGACCGGGTCGAGGACGCACGCACGATGCTCAAGGTCGGCGACGAGGTCGAGGCCAAGTTCATTGGTATGGACCGCAAGACGCGAATGATTTCGCTGTCGATCAAGGCCAAGGACATGCACGAGGAAGCCGAGGCCATGCAGAGTTACCAGAGCGAAAGCGGTGCTTCGAGCAGCGGTACCAGCCTCGGTGACCTGCTGCGCGAGCAGATCAAGCGCGACGGCGACTGACCGACGACGAGCGATAATGACAAGAGAGCGCCCGCGGCAACAGGGGAGCCGCGGGCGTATCTCCAGACAGGATCGGGGCGATGACAAAATCCGAACTCATCGAGCTCATTTCACGCAAGCAGAAGCACTTGCGGCCGAAAGACGTAGAGCTGGCCGTCAAGCACCTGCTGGAGCTGATGAGCGATGCGCTGGCCAACGGTGAGCGTATAGAGATCCGCGGGTTCGGGAGTTTCTCGCTCCACTTCCGCCCGCCGCGGATGGGCCGCAATCCCAAGACCGGCGAGGCGGTCGCACTGTCGGGCAAGTACGTGCCCCACTTCAAGCCGGGCAAGGATCTGCGCGAGCGGGTCAACGCCGGGCGCGACATCCCCATCAAGCACTGATTCCGGGCGCTGGCCCGACGCCGCGCCGCAGGCGTGGCGTCGGGCCACGGCCGTTCGGCCGCGCCTTGCTACAATCGGGGCATCACAGACCCGCGAACCGGCGGCGAGGCCTCCATGCTGCGTACCCTGGTCACTTTCGTGCTGCTGGCGTTGGCCACGCTGGTGGCGGTCGTGTTTGCGGTGCAGAACCCCGGCCGTATGACGCTCGAACTGGCCGTGGTGCGCCTCGATGAGGTGCGCATCCCGGTCGCGTTCGTCGTGACCTTCGCGCTGGGCTGGCTGTTCGGCCTCGCGTGCTGCGCAGTGGCGCTGGCACGTCATGGCCGCGAACGACTGCGGCTGCGACGCGAACTCGAGGGCGCCGAGCGGCAGGTGCGCGGCCTGCGCAGCCTCGCCGACAACGATGCTCACTGAATCCACCCTCCTGCTGTTCGGCCTGTTCATGGTCGCCGCGGCGTCGGGATGGGCGTTCGCGCGCTACCTCGATCGCACCGTGCGAGGGGGCGGAGAGCCGGAGCCGCCACCCAGCCAGGGCTACATGCGCGGCCTCAACCTGCTGCTCAACCAGCAGACCGACAAGGCGCTGGACATGTTCGTGCGCATGGTGGCGCGCGATGACGAGGCGCTGGATACGCACTTCGCACTGGGCAGCGTGTTCCGCCGCCGGGGGGAGGTCGACCGCGCGATCCGTATCCACCAGAACATTCTCGCGCGCGACGATCTCACCGACTCGCAGCGCGATGCGGCACTGTTCGAACTCGCCGAAGACTACCTGAAGGCCGGGCTGCTCGACCGCGCCGAGGGACTGTTTCGCCAGGTTGCCGAGAGTGCCGACGATCCGGAGCCGGCACTGCGCAGCCTGATTTCGATCCACGAGACACTCAGCGACTGGCAGCGTGCCTACGACGCCCGCGAAGAGCTGCAGGCGGTGACCGGCGAAAGCCAGCACGTGGAACTCAGCCACTACCTGTGCGAACTCGCCGAGCGTGCGCGCGCGGAAGGCGATCGCAAGGGTGCGCGCGAGCTGCTCAAGCGCTCGCGCAAGGGACGGCGCAAGATCATGCGGGGTGCGCTGATTCGCGCGCGACTGGCCGAGGAGGACGGCGACACCGCCACGGCGTGGCGGCTGCTCGAGCGGGTGGTGCGAAGCGACACCGTGCTGTTGCCGGAGATCTTCCCGGCGCTGGTGCGGGTGGCCGAGGCGCGCAACCACACCGCGCGGCTCGAACGGATGCTTCGTGAACTCGCCGACGCCGATGTGCGCGTGCGCCATCGGCTGGCCTACACAGGGATCGTCTCCGATACCCTCGAGCCGCCCGTGGTCGCCGAGGCGGTGGAGGCCTTCATCCTCAGCGACCCGACGCTCCGGCGGCTGGTCGATGGCGACGCGCTCAAAGACAGCGACCCGGAGCGCAGGCGCGCGGCGCTGACACGCATCGCCGACGGTCTCAGGCGCCTCGCACTCGAGACGCCGCGATACCGCTGCGAGTCATGCGGCTACACCACCCAGCAGCTCGTGTGGCAATGCCCAAGCTGCAAGTCCTGGGATACCGGCCGGCCGCTGACCGATTTCCCTTACGCGGCGCTGATCGCCCGCGGAGAACCCCGCCAGCAGCCCTGACGGCACTGGTCGCGTTCCTCGTCGAACTGCGCAGTTACGCGCATCGGCCAGGCGCCGTGTGCGCGCTAGCGTGGTATGGCCGGCAACCGGCCGGCGATACCACCGGAGGAAAGATCATGAAGCGCATCATCCACGGCACGCTGGCGCTGCTTATCCTGCTCGTCGGTAGCGCGTTCGCTGACTTCAGCGTCAACGTCAACACCGCCGATGCCGACACGCTCGCGGCGGCCCTGAACGGGGTCGGTCCGGCCCGCGCGCAGGCCATCGTCGAACATCGCGAGCAGTACGGTCCTTTCGAGTCGATCGACGCGCTGCTCGAGGTCGCGGGCGTCGGCCCCGCCGTGCTCGAGGCCAACCGCGACAACATCCGGCTCGAAGACGAGTAGCGGGCAACGCGCGCGGTACACGGGGGCCGGTGGTGCCCGGCCCCCGTGTTCACGGTTGTTGGGACGCTCCGGGTGCTTCGGTATAGTAGCCTGACACCCACGACACCTACGCGCGGAGCCCACATTGCCAGCTCGCATCAGAACCGCCGTGTTTCCGGTCGCCGGTCGCGGCACCCGCTTCCTGCCCGCCACCAAGGCCAGCCCCAAGGAAATGCTCCCGGTGGTCGACAAGCCGCTCATCCAGTACGCGGTGGAGGAAGCCGTGGCCGCCGGAGCCACCCGGCTGGTATTCGTCACCGGCAGCTCCAAGCGCGCGATCGAAGACCATTTCGATTCGGACCCCGGGCTCGAACACGCACTCGCATCGTCCGGCAAGGACGATCTTCTGAATACGATCCGCAATATCGTGCCTGCGTCGGTCGCCTGCATTTACATTCGCCAGGGCGAGCCGCTCGGTCTCGGCCACGCGGTGCTGTGTGCGCGGCCGGCAGTGGGTGACGAGCCGTTCTTCGTCCACCTCGCCGATGATCTCATCCACGCCGACGAACCCGTGCTCGCGCAGATGCGCGACCAGTTCAACGCCCACGGGCATAGCGTGCTCGGTGTCGAAACGATCCCGGTCGAGCAAAGTGCCAGCTACGGTATCGTCGCCGTCGAAACCAACGACGCAGGTCATCATGTCGTTCGTCGCATCGTAGAAAAGCCGAAGCCCGCCGATGCCCCGTCGAATCTCGCCGTGGTCGGGCGTTACCTGCTCACGCCACGCGTGTTCGACAAGCTCGAGCATACCGGCCGTGGCGCCGGCGGGGAGATTCAACTCACCGACGCGATCGCCGACCTCCTCAACGAGGAAACGGTCACCGCGTGGCCGTTCTCGGGCCGGCGCTATGACTGCGGAAACAAGCTCGGCTATCTCAAGGCCACGGTCGAATACGGCCTGCGCCACGAGGAACTCGGTGACGGGTTCCGTGACTGGCTCAGGACCATGTCGCTGTAGAAGGAGTAATCGAAATGATTCGCAAGATCCTTGCTGTCGGACTGGTAAGTGGTTTTTTCGTCGTGCCCGCGTTTGCCGGGCACTGCCCGATGGACATCGCCGCAATCGACTCGGCGCTGGAGAACACCACGCTGGATTCGGAGGTCGAGGCGCAGGTCAAGGCGCTGCGTGACGAGGGGCGTGCGTTGCACGAAGCTGGTGACCATGGCGCCGCAACCGGCAAACTCGCCGAGGCGATGCGCCTGATACTCAACAGCCTCTGAACCCGCGCGCTGCACGGGCGCGCCTGGAGGGCACGTCCGTGCGCGGCGCGTGCGCCGATATAACCCGGCCGGGCCTGCATCGGCAGGCCTGGCCAGCTCTGTTGTGTCCAACCGGCATGGCGACGGCGCCCATACGCGCGCCTGGTCGATCCCGCAGGGAACAGCGTTGATGTCACGAGGAAACCTGCGCGGGATCGTGGCGATGTGCCTCGGCATGGCGGGTTTCGTGACCAACGACATGCTGGTCAAGCTCGTCAGCGACTCGCTGCCTACCGGGCAGATCATCTTTATCCGGGGCTGCATGATCACCGTGTTGGTCGTTGCGATCGCGGCCGTGACGGGTGCGCTCGGGCGGCTGCGTGAACTGATCAACCCCGCGGTCGGCTGGCGCACGTTCGGCGAAGTGTGCTCGACACTGCTTTACCTGACCGCGCTGTTTCACATGCCGATCGCCGATGCGACCGCGATCGTGCAGGCGTTGCCGGTGGTGTTCACGCTCGTTGCCGTGATGTTCCTCGGCGAACGGGTGGGGTGGCGACGCTGGTTAGCGGTCATCGCCGGGTTTGCCGGCATCCTCCTGATAGTGCGTCCCGGCGAGGGCGGAGTCGATCCGTACGCGCTGTTCGCGGTTGGCGCCCTCGTGTTTCTCGTGATCCGTGACGCGGCAACCCGCCATCTGCCCGTCGGCGTGCCCTCGATCGCCGTCACGCTGGTGACCGCGGTGTTCGTCACCCTCTCCGGCGGGATGCTCGGCGTCGCGGAGACATGGGTGGTACCCGATCAACGCAATTTGCTGATGCTCGTCGTCGCCGCGATCGTGCTCACGGCAGGCTATTATTTCATCATCGAGGGCGTGCGACACGGCGAAGTCGCGGCGGTGGCACCGTTTCGCTACACCAACCTGCTGTGGGCGGTGTTCTACGGTGTGCTGATCTGGGGTGAAATTCCGGACGTGTTCGCGGTCACCGGCATCGTGCTGATCGTCGGCAGCGGCCTGGTGGTCGTCATCCGTGAGCGCCGGCCTGACCGACCGGTGGCGCGCAGTGGACTAGGCGCCTGAGGCATCGCCTGTGCATGACGCAATTGTGGAGTAAGATGGCTCCCCGGGTCGGATTCGAACCAACGACCAATCGATTAACAGTCGACCGCTCTACCACTGAGCTACCGGGGAACTGACAGGCACGAACGTGCCATTGGAAGCCGCGTATTTTGCGGCAGCGGATTTCGAGGGTCAAGTCAGCAGGACGCAGCCCGTGCCTGTTGCGTCGCATCCATTGGTCTGCCGGTTATCCCACCACGCCGACCCCCCACCGCGGGTACATCCGCGAGGAGCATGGTTATGGCAAAGATGAAGGCTGCCGTATTCGTCGAACCCGGCCGCATCGAACTCGACGAGAAGCCCGTGCCCGACGTGGGGCCCCTGGATGCCCTGATCCGGGTCACCACCACGACGATCTGCGGCACCGATGTTCATATTCTCAAGGGTGAATACCCGGTAAAGCCGGGGCTCACGATCGGCCACGAACCGGTCGGCGTCATAGAAAAGCTGGGCTCCGCGGTCACCGGCTTCAGCGAAGGGCAGCGTGTCATCGCCGGCGCGATCACCCCGAGTGGCCACAGCAACGCGTGCCAGTGCGGCCAGGCCGCGCAGGACGGCCACGGGACCCGTCACGGCTGGAAGCCGATGGGCGGCTGGCGATTCGGCAATACCATCGATGGGTGCCAGGCCGAATACGTGCTGGTGCCCGACGCGATGGGCAACCTCGCGCCGGTGCCAGATGGGCTCAGCGACGAGCAGGTGCTGATGTGCCCGGACATCATGTCCACGGGCTTTGCCGGTGCCGAGAGCGGCGGGATCCGGATCGGTGACGTTGTCGCGGTGTTTGCACAGGGACCGATCGGACTGTGCGCGACCGCCGGGGCGAAGCTCATGGGCGCGTCGACGATCATCGCGGTCGACCGGCTGCCGGAGCGGCTGGCAATGTCGAAGCGGCTCGGTGCCGATCACGTGGTCGATTTCAGTGCGAGCGATCCCGTCGAGGAGATCATGCGGCTGACCGACGGGCGTGGGGTCGATGTCGCGATCGAGGCGCTGGGTACCCAGTCGACGTTCGAGGCCTGTCTGCGTGTACTTCGCCCCGGCGGCACCCTGTCGAGTCTCGGAGTGTACTCATCGGACCTGAAGATACCGCTCGATGCCTTCGCAGCCGGGCTCGGCGACCACCGGATCATCACGACGCTGTGCCCCGGTGGCAAGGAACGGATGCGCCGGCTGATGTCGATGATCGCGTCCGGGCGCGTGGACCTTGGCGCGATGGTCACGCACCGCTACCGGCTGGATGACATCCAGGACGCCTACGAGCTGTTTTCGAACCAGCGCGACGGCGTGTTCAAGGTGGCGATCACGCCATAGTGCCGGTTCGCTACTGGCCGGCCAGCGCCTGGCGGATGCGGCCGGCCGCGTCCTTCAGCGTGTCGAGCCCGCACGCGAACGACAGCCGCACGTGGCCGGGCGTGCCGAAGGCACTGCCGGGCACCACGGCGACGCCGGCCTGTTTGAGCAGGTGTTGCGAGAATGCCGTGTCGTCGTCGAGTCCGAGCGCGGCGATCGCCTCGCGGCAGTCCGGGAACGCGTAGAACGTACCCGCACCCTGCAGGCACGAGATGCCGGGCATGTCGTTCAGCGCACCGACGATGAAGTCGTGGCGTTCGCGAAAGGCCCGAACCATGTCGGCGACGCAGCCCTGGTCGGCATTGAGCGCCACGACCGACGCCGCCTGGGAAATGCTGCACGGGTTCGACGTGCTCTGGCCCTGGATCTTGCGCATCGCCGCGACGAGCGACTTGGGCGCGCCGCAGTAACCGATGCGCCAGCCGGTCATCGCGTAGGCCTTGGAGACGCCATTGATCGTCACGACGCGGTCGGAGAGCTGCGGGCACGCGGTCAGCAGGCTGCAGAACGGCTCGTCAGCCCAGTAGATGTGCTCGTACATGTCGTCGGTGCCGATGACGAGGTTTGGGTAGCGATCGAGCACTTCGCCAAGCGCCTCGAGTTCGGCGCGCGAGTAGGCCGCGCCGCTGGGGTTGCTCGGGCTGTTCAGAAACATCAGTCGGGTGTCGTCGGTGAGCGCCTCGTCGAGCTGCGCGGGCGTGAGCTTGTAGCCCTGCTCCGGGCCGGTCTCGACCACCGCGGGTTCGCCGTCGGCGAGCAGGATCATGTCGGGGTACGACACCCAGTAGGGCGCAACGACCAGCGCGCGGTCGCCGGGATCAAGTACCGCGGCGGCGAGGTTGAAACAGGTCTGTTTCGCTCCGGACGAGACTATGATCTGCTCGCGCGTGTACTCGAGGTTGTTGTCGCGGCGGAACTTCTCGATGATCGCGTCCTTGAGCTCGACGGTGCCGTCTACAGCCGTATAGCGTGTCTTACCGTCCCGGATTGCGGCGATCCCTGCTTCGCGGATGTGCTCGGGCGTGTCGAAATCAGGTTCACCGGCGCCGAGCCCGATCACGTCCTCGCCGGCAGCGCGCAGCTCCGCGGCCATCTGCGTGACGGCCAGCGTGGGTGAGGGCTTGACTCGCTGTACGCGCTTGGAAACTTGTAGACTCACGTGTGGGCCTCGCTTGGCGGTGAACTGTCATGGCGGACGAATTCTAGGCCATGGACCGGCAGGCTGCCACCGCCTGCCGGTCAGTGCGCATCCCGCCGGTACCGCTACGGCCCGCACGGAGCAGCAATGACCGACCGCTTCCAGCTCGTTTCGAAGTATCAGCCTGCGGGGGACCAGCCCGAGGCCATCGCGCGGCTCGACGAGGGGCTCGTCGATGGCCTCGCTCACCAGACGCTGCTCGGCGTCACCGGCTCCGGCAAGACCTTCACGATGGCCAACATCATCGAGCGCCAGCAGCGCCCCACCATCGTGCTCGCGCCGAATAAGACGCTGGCTGCGCAGCTCTACGGCGAGTTCCGCGACTTCTTCCCGCACAACGCGGTCGAGTACTTCGTCTCGTACTACGACTACTACCAGCCCGAGGCCTATGTTCCGGCGAGCGACACCTTCATCGAGAAGGACGCGTCGATCAACGATCACATCGAGCAGATGCGCCTGTCGGCGACCAAGGCGCTGCTCGAACGTCGCGACGTGGTGATCGTCGCCACCGTGTCCTCGATCTATGGCCTGGGCGACCCCGAGGCGTATTTCAAGATGGTGCTGCACCTCTCGCGGGGTGAGCACATCAACCAGCGGACGGTGCTGCGCCGTCTCGCCGAGATGCAGTACAAGCGCAACGAAACCGAGCTGCGCCACGGTACTTACCGCGTACGCGGTGAGATCATTGACGTGTTCCCGTCGGAGAACGAACGCGAGGCGCTGCGCATCGAGCTCTTCGACGACGAAATCGAACAGCTCAGCCTGTTCGACCCGTTGACTGGCGAGGTGATCCGCCGAGTGCCGCGCTGGACGGTGTTCCCCAAGACCCACTACGTGACGCCGCGCGAACGACTGCTGTCGGCCGTCGATGAAATTCGCGTGGAGCTGCGCGAACGCCTGGACGTGCTGCAGAAGAACGGGCGGCTGCTCGAGGCGCAGCGACTCGAGCAGCGCACGCAGTTCGATCTCGAGATGATCGTCGAGCTCGGGTACTGCAACGGCATCGAGAACTATTCGCGCTACCTGTCAGGCCGTGAGCCGGGTGAGCCGCCGCCGTGCCTGTTCGACTACCTGCCGCCGGAAGCGCTGCTGTTCGTCGACGAAAGCCATGTGACGATTCCGCAGCTAGGTGGGATGTACCGCGGCGACCGCAGTCGCAAGGAGACGCTGGTCGAGTACGGGTTCAGGCTGCCATCGGCGCTGGACAACCGACCGCTTCGTTTCGACGAGTTCACGCGGCTCGCGCCGCAGACGATCTACGTTTCGGCGACTCCGCGGCAGTACGAACGTGACCTGTCCGACCAGATCGTCGAGCAGGTCGTGCGGCCGACCGGCCTCGTCGACCCCGAGGTCGAGATCCGGCCGGCCGGCACCCAGGTCGACGATGTGCTCTCCGAGATCGCCGTACGGGTCGAAAAAAACCAGCGTGTACTGATCACGACACTGACCAAGCGCATGGCCGAGGACCTGACCGACTATCTCGCCGAGCACGACGTGCGCGTGCGTTACCTGCACTCCGACATCGATACCGTCGAGCGCACCGAGATCATCCGCGACCTGCGCCTCGGCGAGTTCGATGTGCTGGTCGGCATCAACCTTCTGCGCGAAGGTCTCGACATGCCCGAGGTATCGCTGGTGGCGATCTTCGACGCGGACAAGGAAGGTTTCCTGCGCTCGGAGGGTTCGCTGATCCAGACCATCGGCCGCGCGGCGCGCAATCTGGAGGGTCGCGCGATTCTCTATGCCGATGCGATCACCGGGTCCATGCAGCGCGCGCTCGACGAAACCGGTCGCCGGCGCGAAAAGCAGCTCGCGCACAATGCCGAGTACGGGGTTACGCCGCAGTCGATCCGCAAGGCCGTCGCCGACGTCATGGAGACAGGCGGGCGCGACGGGCGCCGCGGCACGCGCGACAAGCGCAAGCCCGCCGGAGACGAGGTGCTGTACGCACAGATGTCACCCGAGCAGCTCATGCAGCGTATTGCCAAACTGGAAAAGAAGATGTACCAGCATGCGCGCGATCTCGAGTTCGAGGATGCGGCGCGCGTGCGTGACGAGATCCAGCGCATCCGCGCGGCGGGATTGGGCCTGCCCGCAGAGAAGGCAGGCTGACACCTCACGCCGGGAGGGCACCGATGTACAGAAAGATTCTGGTGGGAATCGATCCGACACACGAGGAAGAGGGGCCGCGGGCGCTGAAGGAGGCGCTTCGTGTGCTCGATACTGATGGCCAGGTGATCATGTTCACCGTGGTCAGTCCGCCCGAACAGCCGTTCTACCCAGTGATCCGGGAGATCGACCTCGATGGCGCGAAGGCCGACGCCGAGCGTGCACTCGAGGTGATGATCCGCAAGGAGGCGCCCCGCGGTATAGACGTGGTGTCCATCGTGGCGGTTGGCAAGGCGGCCCGAAGCCTGCTTCAGACCGCCGAGGGGAGCGGTGCCGATCTGATCGTGCTCACCGAGCATGGCCACCTGTGGCCGCTGCGTCGAGATACCGTTCAGTACGTGTGTCAGCACGCCGCGTGCCCGGTGCTGGTACTGCCCACACCAGCCGACGAAGACTGATGCGCCTGTCGTAAGCGTCCGAGCCACGGAGGGTCATGATGCGATCGGAAGCACCTTCAGGCGCCGAACAGCGAGGCCAGTGGTCTTCGGAGCGGGCGTTCGTGTTCTCGATGGCCGCCGCGGCGGTGGGCCTTGGCAATCTCTGGCGCTTTCCGTACATGGTCGGCGAGAACGGCGGCGGTGCCTTCATCGTCGCCTACCTGATAGCACTGGTGGTTGTCGCGGTGCCGATCATGATGCTCGAGGTCGGCGCCGGGCGTCTCGCGCAGGGCAGCGTCGTCGGTACTTTCCGCAAGGTTGGCAGGATCGGCACCGTTTACGGCTGGTTTGTCGTGCTGCTGACGGTGGTGATCACCAGCTACTACCTGGTGATCACCGGATGGACGCTCGGCTACGCAGTGTCGGCGTTCCGGATGGCGGTCGAGCCCTTCGACGAATTCACCGGCGGTTACAATTCGGTCTGGTATTTTTTCGCGGTCACCGTCCTGGCCACCGCACTGCTCATCCGCGGCGTCACCGCGATCGAGAAGTTTTCAAAGCTCCTGATGCCGGTGCTCGTACTGGTGATCATCGGGCTGGTCGTCACCGGCATCCGAATGGATGGTTGGGACGAGGCGCGTTCATTCATGTTCGACGCGGATTTCTCGAGACTGTCCGAGGGCAGTCTGTGGTTCTTCGCGTTCGGCCAGGCGTTCTACACGCTGGCGATCGGGCAGGGCTATCTGGTCACCTATGGCAGCTATATCCCGAGGCGCACGCATGTGCCGCGTGCCTGTCTGGTCGTCGCCGCGACCGAGACCTCGATAGCACTGCTGGCCGGCGCGATGATTTTCCCGTTCGTGTTCACCTACGGCTTCGACCCGGGCGCGGGCAGCCAGCTCGCCTTCGACACACTGCCGCGCGTGTTTAAGGAGATGACGGGTGGTGCGTGGCTGGCGATGGCGTTTTTCTTCCTGTTCTTCGCAGCCGCGTTCAGCTCGTGTCTTGCAGGACTCAAAGTGATCATTGCAGCGACC
Source organism: Gammaproteobacteria bacterium (assembly GCA_003567855.1). GTDB lineage: Bacteria > Pseudomonadota > Gammaproteobacteria > Steroidobacterales > PWYM01 > PWYM01. The sequence continues at coordinate 30,741 of PWYM01000266.1, forward strand.
GCGGAGGAATTCGGCATGCGCGACGATCACGCGGTGATCGCGGTTGGCGTGCTGATGCTCTTCCTCGGACTGCCCTCGGCGCTCAGCTTCAGCCCGGTCGGGCTGGAGGTGATGGGCATGCCATTCCTCGACTTCGTCGACCAGTTCGGCGGCACCAACGTCGTCGTGACATCCGGCGTGCTCGGCGCGGGGTTGTTCTGCTGGCTCGTGCCGCGCCCGAAGATCGCCTACGCGCTGGGTGCGAAGAGTCGCTGGTGGGAGTACCGTATCTTCATCGTCGGGCGGAGCCTGCCATTCGTCGCCATCGCCTTCGCCATCTGGCAACTGCTGGGCTGATGCATTACCGGGAGTGGTCTATGTACGCAAGGATGGTATCGGACACTGCGCGACGCCGTCGGGTGCGGTACGACGTGCGGGGGCGTGCTGCGGTGGGGGCGATCTGTGTGCTGGCGCTGCTTCTGACCGCGTGCACCGGCACCCCGCGCGGCATCGAGCCGGTAGAGAACTTCGACGGCGAGCGCTACATGGGCCACTGGTACGAGATCAAGCGCCTCGATCACCGCTTCGAGCGCGGCCTGCGCAACGTCACCGCCGAGTACTCGCTGCGCGAAGATGGACGCGTGAACGTCACCAACCGGGGGCTCGATACCGAGAGCTGCGAGTGGCAGGAGGTCAGCGGTACCGCGCGTTTCCGCGGCGACACGAACACCGCGAGCCTCGCGGTAACCTTCACGTGGCCGTTTGCCGGCGGCTACCACGTGTTCGCGCTCGACGACGATTACCAGTGGGCACTGGTGTCCGGCCCTACGCGGGGTTTCCTCTGGCTGCTTGCGCGCGATCCGGACATGCCTGCGGCGCAGCGGGAGCGGCTCGTCGAACTCGCGCGGGTGCGGGGTTTCCCGGTCGATGACCTGATCCTCGTCGATCACGGCGAGCCCGACTGCTGACGCGCCGACCCGCCGGCGTGGCCCGAACGTTTACAATAGCGACTGACCTGACCTTCACGGAGTATTGCCGAAGATGACCGAGGCCCTGATGTCCGCCCGCACCGTTGCCGCCGCCCATGCGCGGCTCGTCGTGCTGTTGCTCGCCATAGCGCTTTGCGCACTTCCTGCCGCAGTCGTCGCCGACGACCGTGAGACGCTGCACGAGTTCTTCGACCGCGTGATCGAAGAGCGCGGCGAGCTCAGCCCGCAGACGATGGCGTCGCGGCTGATCGGTACCGAGCGCGAGGCACAGTTCCTCGGCCGGCTCGATATTCCGTCGGTGGCGCGCGAACGTGCGGAATATGATCTTGCACGTCGTCACCGCGAGGAGCTTCGCCGTTTCGAACGCGATGCGCTCGAGGGTCAGGACGCACTCTCGTATGACATCATGAAATGGCAGCTCGAACAGCAGCTTGCCGGCGAGCGCTTCATGTGGCACGACTATCCGGTCAACCAGCTGATGGCGGTGCACAACATGCTGCCCGGCTTCATGACCGGCTCGCACCCGCTGCGAAACGAGGAAGACCTCGACTTCTACCTGCAGCGACTCGAACAGTTTCCGGCAGTATTCGAGGGCACCGTCGAGGTCGTGAAGCACCGTGTCGAGCGCGGTATCGTGCCACCGCGGTTCGCGGTCGAGAAGACGATCCGCGACAGCCGCCTGTTCATCGACGACCCGGCCGAAGAGAATCCGCTGGTCGTCGAACCCGTCGCCGAAGTCGACCGCACCGGGACGATCACCGGCGAACGCCGTGACGGCATGGTCGCGGAACTCGCCGACGCGGTGGAAGCCCACGTATTCCCTGCCTACCGTACGTTGATCGAGTATCTCGAGGCGCTGCTCGATGATGCCGATTCCGATGACGGCGTCTGGCGCCTGCCCGATGGCGATGAGTACTACACTTGGCTGCTGCGCGACCACACAACCACGGACCTCGATGCCGATTTCATCCACGGGTTCGGGCTCGAGGAGGTCGAACGCATCGAGGGGGAGATGCACGAGATCCTCTGCGACGAGGGCTACTGCGAGGGCACCGTGGGTGAGCGCATGATGGCGCTGAACCAGGAGGAGCGTTTCCTGTTCGAAGACAGCGACGAGGGGCGCCGCCAGATCATCGAGGCCTACTCCGAAATCGTCGAGGAAATCGAGCAGGGGCTTGACGGCTGGTTCCACGACGGCCCGGTCGGCGAAGTCGAGGTGCGCCGTGTGCCGGAGTATCGTGAGGCGACCGCGTTCGGCGCATTCTATTCGCGCCCACCGGCGGATCTGTCGCGGCCGGGGGTGTTCTTCGCGAACCTGCGGTCAGTCGAGGAACATCCGCGCTTCGGACTGCGTACGCTCGCCTACCACGAGGCGATACCGGGACATCACCTGCAGATCACGCGCATGCAGGCAATGGAAGACGTACCGGATTTCCGCCGTTCGGTGCGCCTGCACGCGCATGCCGAGGGCTGGGCGCTGTACGCCGAGAAACTCGCGTGGGAGATGGGTTTCCACGAGGATCCCTACGACAACCTCGGCCGCCTTCAGGCGGAGCTTTTCCGCGCGGTACGGCTGGTCGTCGACACGGGAATGCACCACCTGCGCTGGACGCGCGAAGAGGGCATCGACTACATGCACCGCATCACCGGCATGCCGATGAGCGACGTCGTCGCGGAAATCGAGCGCTACCTGGTGATTCCCGGGCAGGCCACGGCCTTCAAGATCGGCATGACACGACTCGAGCGCATGCGCGAACGCGCCGCTGAGGCGCTGGGCGACGACTTCGACATCCGCGACTTCCACCGCGTCGTGCTCGACAATGGCGCGATGCCACTCGAGATTCTCGACGGCGTCGTCGACGACTGGGTCGAGGGCGAAACCACTTGAAAGGGCTACGGCCCCGGAGGCAGTGCGTCATGATCAGCCGCAATCGGTTCACCGCGGGTGTGGTTTTGCTTGCATTGCTGTTCGGTGCGGGATCGGCCGCCGGCGCACAGCCGACGGCGCCCGCTTTCACGACGCTCGAGGGTGAAGCGTTCGAACTGAGCCCGGGCAAGCCTGCGTACCTGAAGTTCTGGGCCTCGTGGTGTGGCACCTGCCTGCAGGAGATGCCGCACCTGCAGGGCGTGTACGAGCAATACGGCGACGACGTTCGCGTGGTGTCGATCAACCTCGGCGTCAATGACGACGTCGAGGCTATGGAAGAAGTCCGGCGCGAGTACGGACTCACGATGCCGATCGCGGTCGACGCATCGGGTGAGCTTGCAAAGACCTACGGGTTGATGGCCACCCCCTACCACGTGCTGCTCGACGCCGACCTCGAGGTGGTCTACAGGGGCTACCAGGCTTCACCCGAACTCGATCAGGCGATCATGCTGCTTGCTGACGGCCGACGCGACGCACTTCCGGAAGTCGCGATCGCTGAATCGGGCAACGGCGCCGACATCGACGTGGACTCCGAAGGCGTCACGGCGCTGTTTTTCCTCGCGACCTGGTGCGACTGGTATCTCGAGGACTCGCGCCCGGCCATGGCGTCGAACTGCGTCGCCGCGCAGCATGCCGTCAACGCGCTGCAGGCGCGCTGGCCGGGGGTCGAGGTGATCGGCATCGCCTCGCGCCTGTGGACCAGCGACTCCGAACTCGACGAGTACCGCGACAAGTACGCCGTCGCGCATCCGCTCGTGATCGACACGACCAACGCCTGGTTCATCGACCACGAGGTCAACCGCATTCCCACGCTGGTGATGATGAGCGACGGCGAGGTGGTCGCACGCGTCGAAGACTTCGAGCAGCGCGATGCGGTGCTCGCCGAGGTCGCCCGCGTCGTCGACTGACAGCGTAGTCTCAATCCTCGAGCAGCCACCGCTCCAGCCAGTCGGCCACCTCGCCATAGAAGTGTCGGCTCTCCGGCCCGCGCATGATCCAGTGGTCCTGGTCGGGGTAGACGAGCAGGCGGCTCTTGATCTGCTGGCGCTGCAGCGCGGTCCAGAACTCAAGCGTATTGGCGAGTGGCACACGCTCGTCCTTCATGCCGACGGTGACCAGTACCGGTGTCTGCCACTCGTCTGCGTAGCGGATCGGGTTCTGGTCGGCCCAGACCTCGGGGATGCGCCACGGCGGCCCGCCCATGTTGGCCTCGCGGTGGTAGACCGCGTCGCTGGTGCCCCACTGGGTCTCGAGGTTCACAAGCCCGGCGTGGCTGACGAGACACCGGTAGCGGTCGGTGACCGACAGCATCCAGTTCGCGAGATGTCCGCCGTAGCTCGCGCCGCCGGCGCACTGGCGTGAGCCGTCGATGAACGCGAAACGCTCGATCGCGACGTCGGCGGCCGCGTTGATCTCCTCGGCCGGGCCGCGCAGCGGGTCGCCCTGGATGCCGCGGGCGAAGGCTTCGCCAAAGCCCGTGGAGCCGGTGTAGTTGGTCAGCAGCACCACGTAATCGCTGCCGGCGAGCAGGTGGTAATTCCAGCGCAGGAAGAAGAAGTCGCGCCACATCGTATGCGGCCCGCCGTGCATCAGCACCAGCAGCGGGTACTGGCGGTCGGGCTCGAAGCCGGCCGGGCGCACCAGCATGTTGTGAATGCGTGTGCCGTCCTCGCGGTCGAACCAGAAGTGTTCGGGTTCGGCCATGTCGAGCCCGGCGCGCGCATCGGCGGTGAACTCGGTGAGCACGGTGTGCTGTCCGGCATCGGGACGTATGCGCACGGCCTCGGCGGGACTCACCGAACTCTGGAACAGTGCGACCAGCACGGTGTCTTCAGCTTCGGGTGCGGCCGCAAGGCCGGTGTATATTCCGCTGTCCATGTCGAACGCGAGCGACGCGTCGCCGCCTTCTGCATCTGCGCGGTAGACCTTTACGTGACCGGCGTCCTCGCCGAGCAGGTAGACGTCGCGGCCGTTGGCGGCGATCGCGTACTCAAGCACGCGCCGGGCGTCGGGCAGTTCGATCTCGGCGCGCTTCGAGGCATCCGGCCCGTCCAGTATCGCGAGCCGCGCGGCGTTGTAGACCCAATCGGTGCGAGGGCCGCGCAGTGCGTAGAGGTGTTCGCCGTCGGGGCTGAAACGCGGATGCGACCAGGAGTCGCCCGCCTCGTGCGTGTCGTCACCGGTCAGGCGCTCGGGTTCACCGCCGTCGGCCGATACGCGCCACAGGTCGTTGTGCGTGTAGTCGAATGCGAAGCGGTCGCGGTTGTCGCTGGCGACGAAGACCAGCGAGTCGCCGTCGGGCGCCCACACCGCGTCGAGTTCGGTATCACTGGCGGTGCGCCGCCCGTCGTAGCCCTCGCGCGCGACGAGGTCGGTGCCTGCGAGCAGGTCGACGGCCTCGTCCTCGCCAATCATCTGCACGAGCAGCCGCGGCTGGTAGTCGTCGAGCCAGCGGTTCCAGTTGCGGATCGGGAATCCATCATAGGCGCGCACGTTGTAGTCGCGCGCGTCCTCGTCATCGTGGATCTCGCGGCTGTCCTCGTCGTCGATCGCGTCCCGGTGGATATCGCTTGTGAACGCGATTCGTTCGCCGTCGGGCGAAAACCGGGGGTTTCGTGCCCCGGTGCGGATCGACGTGACCCGCCGCGCTTCGCCGCCGCGCGCGATGTCGAGTACGTAGACCTGTGCGGCATCGTCGCCGTCACGGGTTGCGGTGAACGCGATGCGGGTGCCGCCGGGACTCCAGGTGACGCCGGACTCGGTGCCCCGGGCGTGCGTGAGCTGCCGTGGTGGCTCGCTGGCGTCGGTCGCGACCAGCCAGAGGTGGCTTTCGGACTCGTCCGGGTCGTACGCGGGCCGGCTCACGGCCACCACGGCGTGCCGGCCGTCCGGGGTGATTTGCGGGCTGCTGGTGCGCGGCATCAGCCAGAGGTTCTCGTGGGTGATCGGGCGGGCCTCGTCGTCGGTGGAGGCGGTGGAGGCGGCGGCAAGGCCGGCGAGGGTCAGCAGCAGCAACATGGCAGCGCGTGGTCGGGTCATGGGTACCGGGCTCCTGTGCTTGGATCCGCGGTAGAAGGTGCCGTTTTCGCCGCCCCGGCGCAAACGCCCGGGCGCGCGGTTCGGCGGGGCCGAACACGGCATTTGACACCCATCGGCAACGCGGTAGACTTCCCGCCTCTGTCGCTACAGGCGCGTAGCTCAGCTGGTTAGAGCACCACCTTGACATGGTGGGGGTCGTTGGTTCGAGTCCAATCGCGCCTACCAGATCTCTCCCGGTACCGGCCCCTGCCGGCCGGTACCGGAGTTCCGGCGGTCCGCAGCCGGATGGGGCGACAGGCATCTCAGCGCTCGCAATCCCTTGTTGGCACGCCGTTTTGGCCGTAAAATCGCCGGTCTCCCCGGCGTGTGTCCGAGGGAGGCGAGCGGTCGGGCAGGCCGGCGCGTGGCGCACCCCAGCGGGCGCCGGGCGACCAGCGGCGGTCCGACCGTGTTGTTATCTGTAAGGAGGACCGACCTATCGCCCAATCAAAGCGTGTGAGGCGCAATGATGAGATCACCGTCCCGCGCGTCCGTGTCATCGGCGCAAAAGGGGAGCAGGTGGGCATCATGACCATTCGCGATGCGCTGGAATTTGCTGCTGAATCGTCGCTCGACCTCGTCGAGGTCGCGCCCCAGTCCGACCCGCCCGTGTGCCGCGTCATGGACTTCGGCAAGTACCTCTTCGAGCAGAACAAGAAGGGTCAGGCGGCCAAGAAGAAGCAGAAGCAGATCCAGCTCAAGGAAGTGAAATTCCGGCCGGGCACGGACGAGGGGGACTACCAGGTCAAGCTGCGTAACCTCATCCGCTTCCTCTCCGGTGGCGACAAGGCCAAGGTCACGTTGCGCTTCAGGGGTCGGGAAATGGCCCACCAGGAACTCGGGCTTCAGCTGCTGCAGCGTGTGCAGGAAGACCTCGACGAGTACGGGACGGTAGAACAGCGGCCGAGCATGGAAGGCCGGCAGATGGTGATGGTGATCGGCCCGAAGAAGCGCTGATCACCGCGTAAACAAGCAATAAGTGTCGTGATCGCGCGGGAACGCGCGGGGCGGCCGCCCGCAGGGGCCACGTTGGCACCCGAACGGGTCATTTGAATAGGAGCAAGGCAATGCCCAAGCTGAAGACGAATCGCGGGGCCGCAAAGCGGTTCCGCCGGACCGGGAAGGGGGGCTTCAAGCGCGCCCAGTCCCACCTCAATCACATCCTGACGAAGAAGTCGCCCAAGCGTAAGCGCCAGCTGCGTCCCACGCAGCAGGTCGCCGAGTCGGATGTGAAGTCTGTGCGTCGCATGTTGCCGTACGCCTGATCAGAGGAGGTCCAGAACAATGTCCAGAGTAAAACGTGGCGTGACGGCCAAGGCCCGTCACAAGAAGATCCTCGACAAGGCAAAGGGTTATTACGGCGCCCGCCGCAAGACCTTCCGTGTCGCCAAGCAGGCGGTGATCAAGGCAGGCCAGTACGCCTATCGTGACCGCCGTCAGCGCAAGCGCCAGTTCCGTGCGCTGTGGATCACCCGCATCAATGCCGCGGCGCGTGCCAACGGCCTGAGCTACAGCCGTTTCATGGACGGCCTGTCGAAGGCCGGTGTCGAGGTCGATCGCAAGGTCCTCGCCGACATCGCCGTGCACGAGCCAGAGGCCTTCGGCAAGCTCGCCGAGCAGGCCCGCGCGGCGCTGGCGTCCTGACGGGCGCCGGGCAGGCGTCTCCGGGCTGACCCGCACACCGGTGGAGTCACTGGATGCACTGCTGGCCGACGCGCGCAAGGCGGTGGCCGGCAGCACGGACCTCGTCGCGCTCGACGAGGTCCGTGTCCGCTTCCTCGGCAAGAAGGGTGAGCTCACCGCGCAGCTGAAGGCGCTCGGCACACTGCCGGCAGAAGAACGCCCCGGCGCCGGCCAGCGCATCAATGCGGCCAAGCGCCAACTGCAGGCCGACATCGAGGCCCGTCGAGTCTTGCTCGAGCGCGAGATGCTCGAGCGTTCACTCGCAGCGGAGGCCATAGACGTCACGCTGCCCGGGCGCGGTGAACACGTCGGTGGGCTGCATCCTGTCACGCGCACGCTGGAGCGCGTCGAGTCGCTGTTCCGCCAGGCCGGTTTCGAGGTGCGCCACGGCCCGGAGATCGAGGACGACTTCCACAACTTCACGGCGTTGAACATCCCCGACGACCATCCGGCGCGGGCGATGCACGACACCTTCTACTTCCCCGACGGTACGCTGCTGCGCACGCATACCTCGCCGGTGCAGATCCGGGCAATGCTCGATTCGGGTGTGCCGATACGGCTGATCGCCCCGGGGCGCGTCTATCGCTGCGACTCCGATCAGACCCACACGCCGATGTTCCACCAGGTCGAGGGGCTGGTCGTCGATCGCGACATCAGCTTCGCCAACCTCAAGGAAGTGCTCTACGGCTTCGTCGCCGCGTTCTTCGAACGCGAGGTGGAACTTCGCTTCCGCCCGTCGTACTTCCCGTTCACGGAGCCGTCGGCCGAGGTCGACGTGTTGTCGGAGCACGGCAAGTGGCTCGAAATTCTCGGCTGCGGCATGGTGCACCCGAACGTGCTGAGAAGTGCCGGCGTAGACCCGGAGGCCTATACCGGCTATGCGTTCGGCATGGGCGTGCAGCGGCTGACGATGCTGCGCTACGGCGTCACCGACCTGCGCACCTTCTTCGAGAACGACCTGCGCTTCCTGCGCCAGTTCGCCTGACCCAGGGGCTGAGAGTTGAAGATTTCCGAAGCGTGGCTCAAGGCGCGGGTACCGCTGACGCACTCGGCCGACGCACTGGCCGAGCAGCTCACGATGGCAGGACTCGAGGTCGATGCGGTCGAGCCGATCCACGCCGGTTTCAGCGACGTGGTCGTCGCTGAACTCGTCGAGGTCGAGCCGCACCCCGATGCCGACAAGCTGCGCGTGTGCCGCGTCGACGCCGGCGATGGCGGCGAGCTGCTGCAGATCGTGTGTGGCGCCCCCAATGCGCGCAAGGGACTGAAGTCCGCACTCGCGAAGGTCGGCGGCAGGCTGCCCGGCGGCATGAAGATCAAGAAGGCGAAGCTGCGCGGTGTGGCCTCGACGGGCATGCTCTGCTCGGGCCGCGAACTCGAGCTCGACGGCGACGCCGCCGGAATCATCGAGCTGCCCGCTGACGCGCCCGTCGGCATGGATGTCGCCGAGCTGCTCGGGCTATCCGACCACGTCATCGACGTGGACCTCACCCCGAACCGGGGTGACTGTTTCAGCGTGCTCGGGGTCGCGCGCGAACTCGCCGCGCTGAACGACACCGACACCACCCCGCCGGAGACTTCACCGGTACGCGCCACCGTCACCGACACCTTTCCGGTGAAGCTCGACGCGCCTGACGCGTGCCCGAGGTTTGCCGGCCGCGTGCTGCGCGGTATCCGGCCGGACGCCCGCTCACCGCTGTGGCTGGTCGAGCGCCTGCGCCGTGCCGGGGTACGCAGTATCGATCCCGTGGTCGATGTCACCAACTACGTGATGCTCGAGCTCGGCCAGCCCCTGCACGCCTACGACCTGGCGAAGCTTGACGGCCATATCGCGGTGCGCCTGGCTGCGCCGAATGAAAAGCTCGTGCTGCTCGACGGCCGTGAGATCGCGCTGGACCCGGACATGCTCGTGATAGCCGATGCCCGCGGTCCCGTCGGGCTCGCCGGCGTCATGGGGGGCGAGGGCAGCGGCGTTACGGACGCGACGGTCGACGTTTTCCTCGAGGGCGCGCATTTCGCGCCGCACGCGATCGCCGGACGCGCGCGCCGTCTCGGCCTGCACACTGATGCTTCGGTGCGCTTCGAGCGCGGCGTCGACCCGCAACTGCCGGCGCTCGCGGTCGAGTACGCGGCGCGGCTTATTCTCGACATCGCCGGGGGCGACGCCGGCCCGACGGAAGTCACCGAAGCGGTGAAGCACCTGCCGGCGCGTGAGCCCGTTTCGCTGCGGCGCGCACGGCTGGCCAGGCTGCTCGGCGTCACGTTGCCGGATGCCGAGGTGCAACGCATCTTCATGCGGCTGGGCATGGCGGTGGAGACGATCGACGAAGGCTGGCGCGTGACGCCACCGAGCCACCGTTTCGATATCGCCATCGAGGAAGACCTTGTCGAGGAGGTCGCGCGCATCCACGGCTACGATGCGATCCCGCGCACGCCGGAGCAGGCGACGATGCGGATCCTCGCCGCGACCGAAACGCGGCTGCCGCTGGCGCGCGTGCGCCACGCGCTCGTCGACCGGGGCTGGCAGGAGGCGATCACCTACAGCTTCGTCGACGACGCGCTGCAGCAGCGTTTCCTGCCCGGTACAGAAGCGATTGCGCTGTCGAACCCGATCTCCTCGGAGATGAACGTGATGCGCATGTCGCTGTGGCCGGGTCTGTCGCAGGCCGCCGCTGACAACGTCGCGCGCCAGCAGGGCCGGGTGCGGCTGTTCGAGTGCGGTCACTGTTTCGAGCGCACCGCCGACGGTGTGTGCGAACCGGGGCGCGTCGCCGGTATCGCGCTGGGTAACGCGCGCCCCGAGCAGTGGGACCTGCCCGACCGCGCGGTTGATTTCTACGACGCGAAAGCCGACGTGGAGGCGCTGCTCGCGCTGGGCGGCCCGGGCCGCGAGGCGCGCTTCGTCGCCGACAGCCACCCGGCACTCCATCCCGGGCAGAGCGCACGCGTGGAGTGCGACGGCGCCGCCGTCGGCTGGCTCGGCACGCTGCACCCGGAACTCGCACGCTGGCTCGACCTGTCCGGTGCACCGGTCGTGTTTGAGCTCGACCTTGCTGCGGTGCAGCAGGCGGTGGTGCCGTGGCAGCAGCCGGTCTCACGCTTTCCGGCGGTGCGGCGCGACCTCGCGGTGCTGGTCGCCGAAGACATGCCCGTCGACGCCGTCGTCAGCTGCGCGCGCGAGGCGGCAGGCACGCTGCTGCACGCGCTGCGGGTGTTCGACGTCTATCGCGGTCCAAAGCTTGAATCCGGTAGCAAAAGCATAGCTTTAGGCTTGATTTTGCAGGCATCTTCGCGCACTCTTACCGACGCTGACGTGGAACAGTGCACCGACGCGGTAGTGGCCGCACTGCAACAGACCCTGGGCGCCAGAATAAGAGACTGAACGCATGGCACTCACCAAGGCGGACATGGCCGAGTCGCTGTTCAACGAACTCGGGCTGAACAAGCGTGAGGCCCGCGAGCTGGTCGACACGTTCTTCGAGGACATGCGCAATGCCCTGGCCAGCGGCGAGCAGATCAAGCTCTCCGGCTTCGGCAATTTCGACCTGCGCGACAAGAACCAGCGCCCCGGCCGCAACCCCAAGACCGGGGAGGAAATTCCTATCACCGCCCGCCGCGTGGTCACGTTCCGGCCGGGTCAGAAGCTCAAGGCGCGCGTCGAGGCCTACCGGGCGGAAGTTCATGCTCGAACCGGGGAATAACGACGACCTTCCGCCGATCCCCGGGAAGCGCTATTTCACGATCGGCGAAGTCAGCGAGCTGTGTGCGGTGAAGCCGCACGTGCTGCGCTACTGGGAGCAGGAATTTCCGCAGCTCAAGCCGGTCAAGCGCCGCGGCAACCGCCGCTACTACCAGCGCCAGGACGTGATGGTGATCCGCCAGATCCGCAGCCTGCTCTACGACGAGGGGTTCACGATCGGCGGCGCCCGCCAGCGTCTCGAGGGTGAAACCGCCCGCAGCGACATCTCCCAGAGCCAGCAGATCGTGCGCCAGCTGCGCACCGAGCTCGA
>PWYM01000134.1 GCA_003567855.1 Gammaproteobacteria bacterium
ACTGGTCGTTCTTCAGGATATCGCGCAGGATCTGCTCACCCTCACTTTCCGCCCCGAAAATAATCGTGTGTTTGGCCCGCTTCCTGGGTGCAAGGATTAGCTCAATGTATAGGCGCTTGCTGATACGGAATCCGCCGATCAAAAGCAGCGCGTTAATGGAAGCAAGAGCGGTAAAGGCATATTCAAAATTGGCTGCGTTCAAATAGAGCTCGGCTACCAAAATGGTAAAGAGAGCTCCCACACCCACGCCATTCACAATACGAACCATTTCGCGAAGGCTTGTATAGCGCCAGTTTACCAGGTACATGCGGAACAGAGCCAGGCCCGAGAGTACGGAAACCGTGAACAGCATGGTATAGCCCACCGGAAATGCACGGGTTATGACCGAAAACGGCGAAAGGATCAGAAATGCCACTACTGCCGACAGGATGATTGCAAAGGTATCCCCGGCAAGAAAAATCAGTCCCCTGGTGAATTTATTTATGTATTTGTACCTGACTTTGTACGACTCTATTTCCATTGATTCCTCACTCTTCATTCAGAATACTCCTTCAGAGGTTTCCGATGCAGATGACATCAAATTCCGAAACGCCCATTAACAACAGGTACTGTTCCGTCAAAGCTTCTCTGATTGTCTTGTCCAACATATTCCCGGTTCTCTGAATCTTTCTTTTCTGTTTTAATATTTTAGACTGCGTTAACTAATCACAATTGATGAACTTACTCACCCTAATAGAGGTATAATGTATCTAATTAAGCAGGAAACTTGGATTACAATATCTTAATCATTGATTACATAATGATGGCGTACTGCAGCCATAATTTATGCCCGCACTTTTAGCAGCGTGTTTTTTTACTGGTTCTCTCATTTTTTGCGGCTTTTCACCCGCCCGTCGATTTACTTCATCGGGGGTAAGTGACATGATAGAGACCGGCCTGCCTTGAGAGTGGGTTTGTGATGGGTGCTATTTCAGTGAGAATGTCTCGACTCCGCTACGCTCCACTTGACAAGACAAGCGCCGATGGGAGCAATGGCGGGTATAAAGTTCCAAAGTAGTTTTTAGGATCTTGGCACCCGCCAAGCATTAATCACTCCGCGTCCGCTGCGACTTCTCCGGGTTCTAAGTGGTGAAAAGTTGGAAAGACTTCCCACTATGGAAAAACACTCATTCAATTGAGTTCCCATTCTGAGTTAACCGCCATGAACGCAACGAAGACGCGGAGAGCGCAGGGTAAAAGAGCTTTACATGACGTAATAGCGAATTGGACAACTCGTCACATAAAGATTATGCTCAGGCCGGTAATTTGTGCATTCCGGAGGACTTCCTGGTCGGCAGCCCAAAATTATGGGCGTACCATTGGCCGCTCCGGAGGAGCGGTTGGTGTAATACGGGCCGATGATATCTTATGGGAAGTAAGGTCGTGGTTTGTAATGGAAGCTGTTTTAATGAGATGTCTCGACTCCGCTACGCTACGCTCGACAAGACAGGGTGTGCTTAGGTAAAAGGCGGGTATCAGGCTCCCAGTTAGTTTTTAGGATCTTGGCACCCGCCAATCAAAAACCTCTCTGCGTCCGCTGCGACTTCTCCGCGTTCTTGGCGGTAAAAAAAGGTTATCCACTGCTTGAGATCCCGGAATCTATTAACAGGTGTAGCGCTTTACTCCCTACCAAGCGCCTTGTTGATGGCCTTGAGCACCCGGTTCCGGTCCTCATCCGTGAGATTACTGCCGGAGGGGAGGCAGAGGCCGTGGTCGAAGAGCCAGCCGGATAGCCCCCCGACTGAAGAATTCGCTTCGTCTGTCGGGTAGTTTCTGCCGCCGGCATTGGGTTTCTTTCGGGCCTGTTCTTCCTCGGAGCGGGACGATTCGACAGACGACTTGGAGTCGTCAGTCGAAGTCCCGGTCTTTCCCTTTTGCAACTCGATAGTCGGCGGGAAGCCGACAGTCGAGGGATGAGCATAAAATTCACAACCCTCATACAGCGGCTGCATGTGCATCGGCTTCCAGAGCGGACGGCTCTCGATGTTCTCCTCCTCCAATGCCAGGCGGATGTCCTCGCGCGTAACGCCGCCCGTCTCCTCCGGGTTCACCAGGATGGTTGTGAGCCAGCGGTTGCTGAAATAGCCGGCAGGTTCGGGCAAAAAGTAAATTCCGGTGGGGGAACCCCCCCTTGCCCCCCCTTGTGAAGGGGGGGAGTTCTTGTCTTTACCAAACCCTGTATCCTGCACCCTGTGCCCGGAATCTGTTGGCAACGCTTCAAGGTCCTCCTGTCGTCGTACGCTTGAAGGTTGCCACCAGGTTCTTCCCAGATTCTCAAAATAAAACTGATGGTTCGCCCGCCGTGCCGCAACGCGTTCATCCAGCACCTCCATCTGTCCGCGGCCGATACCCGCCACGATGTTGCTCATGCGGTAGTTGTAGCCCAGCTCGGAGTGTTGATAGTGCGGGGCATCATCGCGCGCCTGGGTGGCCAGGAAACGCGCCTTATTTACCAGCTCTTCGTCATCGCTCAGCAGCGCCCCGCCTCCCGAGGTAGTAATAATCTTATTCCCGTTAAACGACAGCACAGAAACTTTCCCATACGTACCGCACTTTCGCCCGCTGATCGACGACCCAAGCGCCTCGGCCGAATCCTCAATCACCGGCACGCCATACCGGTTTGCAATCTCCATGATGCGGTCCATCTTCGCCGGCATACCGTAGAGGTGTACAACGATGATGGCTTTGGGAAGCCCCGGCTTCATCCGATCAGTTCGCCTGATCGGACGAATCGCCGGGTCCCTCCCCTGACTCGAATCCTTCCACAACGCTTCAAGGTTCTCCTGACGTCGAACGCCATGACTGGAACCTCCGGGCAACTCGCCAGACGACCCCTGCAAATGCACCGGGGAGTCGTCAGCCGAGGCCCTCACACCCGCTCTCTCCCTGAGCGCCTCCTCCAGTGCATCAGGACACATATTCCACGTCTCCGGCTCGGAGTCAATAAACACCGGCACAGCACCCTGGTAGCGGATCGGATTGGCCGATGCGGCAAAGGTGAATGACTGGCAAAACACCTCGTCGCCCGGCTTTACACCGCACAGAATCAGCGCAAGGTGAATTCCCGCAGTGCCCGTGGTGATGGCCGCTGCATGCTTTCGGCCCGTGTA
>PWYM01000247.1 GCA_003567855.1 Gammaproteobacteria bacterium
AAGCTAAAACAGACAATAGTATTCTTTTATTTGACGAAGCAGATGCAATATTTACAACACGTGTGGGTGTAAATAGTGCTAACGATAGATATGCAAATATGGAAACCAATGTTTTGCTATCGTTAATTGAACATCATGATATGTTTGTTATTTTAACTACAAATATTCTTGAAAATATTGATTCGGCTTTTCTAAGGAGATTTAAATTTACCATTGAGTTTGAAATACCTGATGTTGAGCTAAGAGAAAAATTGTGGAGAATGCTAATGCCACCTAAGATGCCAATTGCTAAAGATGTGGACTTTGCAAAACTTGCAAAAAAATTTCCATTTACTGGTGGTGATATTAAAAATGCTATTTTTAGAGCAGCGTCAGTAAGAGCAGTTGATCTTGAACAATCACGAGAAGTTACTCAAAAGGATCTTACTGATGCAAGCGAGCAAATGGTAACAATAAAACAAGATAGAAAAAGAGGCATTGGATTTGTAAATTCATAAAAAATAGAAATTTAAAATGTATATTAATATTAGTATTAATATTATTATTATCATTAATACTAATAATGTTATTATTAAAATAAATTTATTTTATTTTTTTTCAACAACAAATCGATAATATATAGAGATACCACTAGTAGGACTACATCTATAAATTCTGAATACATTACCAATTTCAGCTCCATAATATTTAGAAATTGGGTCATTAACATCAATTTTAGGTAATTGTTCTTTATTACATTTCATATCAATTAATAATTGTTTAATTTCGTCTTTATTCATAAGTTCATGTTTAGGAACTAAATAATGATCAATAATATTAAAACTAAGTTCGCTATAATAAAATAATTCCATTTTAACTTTATATTTAGTTTTAGAAGTAGAATTAAAGATAGATTGATAACTTTTAACATATTTTTCGATACTATTCATATTAGTATTAATATCTTTATCTTGTGCGATCATAATAACATTAACAATATCAGCATTATCATCAAAAGTATCTTCTAATGAATTCATTAATCGAGTAAATAATTGTTTGACTTTACCAACTTTAGTTGTAGGATCAACAAAATAGACAATACATTGTGTTTTAATAATATTAGATTTATTATTGGTAGTTTCTTTATAGACTTGTATACCGATATTAGATTGTGAATAAAGTTTTTGGAATTCATCAAAAGAGATATCAGAATAATATTTTTTAATAAATCCAATATAACCTCTATTACTTAACATTCTTAATATATTATTGCGTATTTGATACAAATTAATAATAAATTTATTATTTTTTTGTAATGTAGCCATAATATATATATAATATATAATAAGAATAGTTATAAATAAAAAAATATATCAATTTTTTATTTAAATATATATGACAAATATAAATATATCTTTAAATTAATATGGATTATTATATACATTTTTTGGAATATTATCAGATGATAAACCACAACGTTGAATATAATCTTCGCGAAATTGTTTTCTTATTTTAGGTTTTTTAAATGCATTATATACTTTACCAAAATTACTATACCATGCATTAGTTTGTGGAACTAATAATTCTTCAAAAGCTCCAATACGTATTTGTTCAGCTTGATTACCAAAATCGGGCATAGCTTTATCTAAATCAAATGAATTAATATTTGGTTTTATAAATATATGTTTTTGTGTTAATAATGGATTTACTAAATATGAACGATTTCTATTTGGTTCATCACAATATGGTGGTATTGCTTCAGAATATGGTGGTATTTTTCTACCACTTAAATATCCATCTACTAAATAATTATTATAATTTCCATAATAATCCCATAATCTTTTTCTTTTTTCTGGATATATTGGTGATTGATTACCAGTATTTGTCATATAAAAATTATTATTAAATTTATCTACTTCATTATCCTTAATTTTATAATAATATATTATTAGAAATCCAATTATTATTATCAATCCTACTATAAATATAATTCTTAACATTTTTATACTAATATATTATATTATTTATTTAATAAATAAAAAAAAATACTATTTAAAACATATTTAAAATACATTTTTTATAACACCTATTCCTTTACAATAATCATCTGTAAATATTACTTTCATATTTTCTCTTATTAATTCTGGTCTTTTTAAAAATTTAAATGTTAATTCTGTTATATCCTCTGTTTTTAAATTTTTTTTATTTTTTATTTTTATTATTTTTGCTGGTTGTCTTATTGTTGAACATTGTATTACTGGTTGATATGATTTATTACTATGTAATTTATAATTTAACATTGTAACTATTGCTGTAAAATTCCAATATGTATTTATATTTTTATTATTTACTAAAACCATACCACGTTTTATAAAACTTGTACCTATTCCTTTTAAACATATTGTTGCTGTATCACCACATTCAATAATATCTACTGGTTTATAATTTCTATAAATATTATTTATTGATACTTTTTTGAAATTTGAATATGAATCTGGACCTATATATAATTTATCATCCAATTTTATTATACCTTTTGTTGTTATACCTCTTATTATTGTTCCAATACCTTCTATAAATGATACATTATCAATTCTAAATTCTAAATTTGCATTAATAGATGTTATATTATTATATTTATTTGGTAATGATAATAAATTTAAATATTTTATAAATAATTCTATTCCATATCCATTTACATTACTTAATTTAAATATTGGAACTAACATTTTTTCTGATAAATATATTAATAATTCTGATTCATTTGTTATTAATTCACAATTAATTAATTTATTCTTATATTTAATATATTTTTTAATATCTGATATTAATAATGATATATCATTATTTAAATCTATTTTTGTTATTATTATTATTATTGGAATTTTAAATTCTATACATAAATCTATATATTCTATATTTAATTTTTTTGTTTTACTATCCATTACTATTAAACCATAATCTGTATATTCACCTGTTATTGCACCAATAGTTGTTTTTTTATTTGAATGTCTCCCTGGTAAATCTAAAAATGATATTATTTTATGACTTTTATCTACTATATAACTTAAATTATTATTATTATATGATATATCATTAGAATCTGTTAATAATTCATTATCATAAAATAATTCATCCGAATTATTATTTATATATTTATTTATA
>PWYM01000038.1 GCA_003567855.1 Gammaproteobacteria bacterium
ATATGTCTCTCGCCGATTTTCGCCGACTCACCCGAAAGCGGTTGAGTCGGACGTGACTCACCCTGTTCCGGTTGAACCGGCCGTGACTCACCTTGTTCCGGTTGAGTCGGTCGGGTCTCACCCTGATTCGGGTGAGCTGGCCGTGACTCACCCTATTCCGGTTGAGCCGACCCTGACCCACCCTGATCCGGGTGAGTCGACCATGGAACCGCATACGGAACCTCGATCGTCCCCGACCAGTGGTCATCGTCAGGGCTCACATCCGTGACACCCGCCGGCTGCACGAGGGCGGCTCGGCAGGTTTGCCGGTTGGTGTCCTGTCTGCGTCGGAGCGCTGCGGCCCGAGCTCACGCACCTCACGGCACCGCGACGACGCGCACCGGCCACTCCACGGAGACGCGTGCCGTCTCCGCACCTGATTCCGCATCGATGCGCACGACGGCGTCGTCCTGCGGCAGCGCGACCCAGGCCGCGTCGCCGTGCACCGCGACGGCTTCCGGCGACCCGCGCACGGGGATGCGCGCGACGATCTGGTTGGCCGCAGGATCGACACGGATCAGCTCATCGGTGTCGACCAGCGTGAGCCACACCGCGTCGTCGCCGATGGCGATGGCGGGGAAGTAGAGGTCCGCGTCCATGTCGATCTCGGCGGCTATCGCGGCCGAGTCCGGGTCGACACGCAGCAGGCGCCCGTCCGGGCGATAGATCCAGAACGACCCGAACCCCAGCACCATGTCGCCGCCGCCGATCTCGGCGGTGACCACGCGCGACTCGGTCGCGCCCGGTGCGTAGAAGTGCACCTCGCGGCGATCGCCGGTGTGTACCGCGACCGTCTCCGGCCCGGCCGCCATCGCATGGATGCGATCGGGCGGATCGTAAGTGGCGAGCACCTCGCCCGTGCGCAGATCATGGCGCGTGACGAGCCCCAGCTCGGCGTCCATCGCGTACACGCCGTGCGCGGCCGCGCTCAGCCACCAGACGTCCATCGGCAGCTCGACGCTGTCGATGAGCGTGCGCGTCGAGGCATCGACGCGCTGCACGAGACCGCCGGAACTGCCGACCCACACCGTGCCGTCACGGTAGACCATCACGCCCGGATCGCTGGCGAAGCCGAGGTTGATGCGGCCCACCGCGGCGGCCTGCCGCGCATCGATGATCGTGATCGAACGGTCCGCCCGGCTGAGCACCCAGATGGAGCCGTCGGCATCCGCGGCGGCCGGGCCGGTCGCCTGCCCGTCGGCGTTGCCGCCGCAGGCCGCCAGTGCGAACAGGAAGCAGAGGACCGGTACAAGGCCGGACACCTTCGGAATCCACGACATCGCCATCCCTCCCCGGAGATGCGGCCGCCGGAGTCGAGTATAGAGTGTTCGCGGCGTCTGTCTGCAGCGTGCGTCGGCGCCGGCTACCAGCCGCCGCCACCGCCGGTCTCCGGCCCGACGTCACCGTTGCACGAACGCGTGTAGTCGATGGTTCGGAAGTGACACCAAGGCCTCAACAGCCGACCGGACACGGTGTGCCAGCCCTGCGGATGAAACGCCCGGACGGCGCATGACGGCGTGATGATGTACTCGGGCAGCTGCTGGCCCACCGCGACGTCGATGTCGCCTGTCGAGAACGCGTAGATATACCGGTCGACGGGATAACGCAGCAGGCCCGACTGGCGCTTCGGGTGCACGTGGTAGCTCGCGATCACCTCGAGCCCCGGTTCCAGCGAGGGATGCAGGGGGCCGTATGGGCCCTCGCCATTTGCCTCGGCGGCGCGCGTCGCGCGGTCGCCGCGGCCGCAGATCTCCGGCGGCTGGCTGCCGTCGGGCCTGAACAGTTGCGCCAGCCCCTGTCGCTGCAGCGAGCAGTACTTGTGGCGCGACATGATGTAGCCGTCCTCGCCGCGCGCCGGGCGCGCCGAGAAGATCCGCGAACCGTCGTCGAGTGCGATCCCGCCGAAGCGGCTGTACGCATCGCCGTTGCTCGCGCGCAGCACGTAGCCGCCGTACTCGATGTGGTTCGGTCCGCTCGCGAGGCTCTTCCGGCGCGCTTCCAGCAGCGCGGCGACGGCGACCGAGTCGATGTCCGGGTCGGGGTACCTGGCCGGGCAGGCGTGTGCGGTCTCGCGGTCGGGTGCATCGACGCGGGCGGTCGCGACCGGGAACGGCCTCAACGGCCCGGGCGGCCCCGCGATCGGCACCGGGTCCGGCGGCTGCGCCGGCAGCGCGTCGCCGTACTCCACCGTGGGCGCATCCCCGTAAGCGCTGCGCACCAGGAACGCGGCATCGGCCTGGGCGCGAATCGACGGCATGCCGGCGGCGCTCCAGTCGCGCCACACCGGCACCAGCGGCAGGATCAGCATGTCGCCGTCGGCGGCCTGGAGCTCGCCGCTGAGTACCCGCCACTGGTAGCCGAACGGCTGCTCGCCCGGGTACATCACGTCGTTACGGTGCTCGAGCGCCTGGACCATCGCGCGGATGTCGTTGCGGCGCTGGCGCGCGACCGGGTCGCCGGCCCAGCTGGCGGGCGCGCGCAGTTCCTGCTCGGCGTTGAGCAGCGCGGCGGCGACGACGTCGGTCTCGAATTGGCCATGCATGAACGGAATGCCGATCAGGCGCTCGCGCGCCGCCCTCGGCGCCTGGCAGATGATCCGCTCGGCGTCGCCGGTCCAGCGTGTAGAGCGGTCGGCGATGAACGCGCACTCGACCGGTGGCGCGGCGCCGGCGACCGACCACGCGAGCAGCGCGACGGCGGCGGGCAGGTGACGTGCGGGGTGCATGGTCCTCGTACTCCGGGTGCAGTCGCGATCAGCATTGCACGCGGAAACGGGCACGGCATCTGCAGTTAGCGGCAGATAGCGGGCTTTAACGGCAGCGCTGTGGCGCGACGGGTACGCCGACGTGGTGCTGTTCGGCCCGCCATAGTGCCGCGGCCGATTTCGGCCGACTAACCCTTGACAGGGTGAGCCGGCCGGAACTGACCCTTTTAAGGGTGAATCAGTAATACATGGGATAGCGGACCTGCGGCGGGATCACCTCGTACTGCTCCTGCAGAAACGTGACGATATCGACGAGCTCCTGGACGGTCATGACCTCGTTGTAGACCGGCATCCTCGATTCGCCGTTTTCAGTGATCAGTGCC
>PWYM01000301.1 GCA_003567855.1 Gammaproteobacteria bacterium
AGCCCGAAGTCGTCGACGAACGCGGCCTTCGCGTCAAGCAGCAGGCTCGGGAAACCGCCCTCGCGCAGCGCGTCCATGCCGGACAGCGCCATGCGCGGCGCGGCGGCATCGTACGGATGGCGGGCCACGTAGGCCTGCAGCACGTCGCGTGTCTCGGTGTAGCGTTCCTGGCCGCGATACAGCGCCGCGAGCGCCTCGTGCAACGCGATGCTCCAGCCCTCGGTCGCCGGCCGGTCGTCGAGCCCGTGATGCAGCGTCGTGACACCGTCGAGCGACGACAGCGACAGCGCCATCACGCGCAGCGTGTCGTCGAGCAGTTCGCGCTCGGGGCGCGACAGCGCGTCACGCGCCTCGGCCGACGGTGCGCGTGCACCGAGCGCCAGCAGCAGGTCACCGAACGCGTCGAACGCCTCGCCCGGCAGTCCCTGGCGGTACAGTGACCAGCCCAGCTTGTAGCGCGACTGGCGCTCGAAAGCCGCCGCCGACGGATGCGCCAGCGCCGCGACGTACGCCGGTTCCGCGTCGCGATAGCGGCCGGCGGCGAACAGCATCTCGCCACGACGGAACTGCGCCTCGCCGACCAGCGGCGAGTCAGGATGCATCGCAACGAGCGTATCGAGTCCGGCGAGTGCTGCGTCGCGGTCGCCGGCGAGTTCGTGCGCACGCGCGAGCTGGTAGCGCACCTCGTCATTGCGTGGATGCGACGGGAAACGCTCGAGCAGCGTCGCGTACAGCGTGAGCGCCTCGCCATGCGCGCCGCCGTCCAGACGCTCGGCACCGGCGCCGATGCGCAGCGCCTCGTCGCCATCGAGCAGCAGATCGGCCAGCCGGCGCAGCGCCTCGGCGGTCATCGCATCGTCGCCGGCATCGCGCGCGAGGAACGCGCGGTACTGCTCGAGCGCGCGCCGCTCGGCGTCGGGTAGTGACTGGTCTTTGCGCACCTCGATCTCGACCTCGGGCAGCGAGCCGACCGTATCCGGCTGCGCGCCCGCGTCGTCGCGCCCGAACGGCCACCACGACGCGGCCATCACCAGCGCGAGCCCTGCCGCGGCGACGTTCATCGCCGAGCGCCTTCGGCCGTGTCCGGCGTCGTGACGCTCGCCGCACGGTCGTGGATCCGCGCGAGTGCGAAGCGCGCCTGCAGTTCATGCGCGCGCATCCGCGCGACCTCGCGCTCGAGGGCGGTGACCGCCATCGCATCGAGCTGGTCGCGCTGGCGCACCGACGCGAGCTCCACCGCAGCCGCAAGCGCGGCGACCCGCGGTGTGTAGGCGGCCACGCGCGCGCCCAGCGCGTCGAAGCGCTCCGGTGCGCCCGCGCGCAGCGCATCGATGCGCTCCAGTCGTGCGTCGATCTCCGACAGCACGTCGCCGGTATCGCGCAGGTCGCGACGCGCATCCCACAGGCGCTGTTCGAAATCCGCGTGCAACCGCCAGTCGAGCACCCCGGCCAGCACGCGCTGGCGCGTCGCGAGTTCGTCGCGCGCATCGTCGGTCAGCACCGGCGTGACGCGCACGAGGCGTGCCTCGCTTTCGGCGAGTGCCGCAAGCAGCGCGTGCTCGTCGGTCGACGCCAGCGCATGCGTGTCGCGGGCCTCTGCGATGCGCTCGACGCGCGCGGCCAGCGCCCGGTGGCGCCCTGAGAGTGCTGCCGCGTCGCTGCCGTCGAGCATGCGTCGTGCGCGCGGCTCGCGCGCCTGCCACGCGAGCATGCGCGCGTCGATCATGTCGTCGAACGCGGCAAGGTCATCTGCTCGGCGTGACAGGTTGGTCGCGAGGAACCGCAGGTCCCGGTAGTTGCGCAGGCCTTCCTGGAACGCATGCCCGGCGAGCAGCCGATGCAGGTAGCGGGTCTCGATGCGATCGGGCAGCGCATCGAGCCGCCAGTGGCCGCTGTCGACCGCCGCGGGCGGGCGCAGCCCGTCAGCGTCGGCTTCGGCCGCGAGCAGTGCGGGCACCAGCGAGCCTGCACGCACGCGTTCGATCGTGTGCTCGAGTCGCGCGATCTCGTCATCGAGGACCTCGAGGGCGGTCGCGTAGTGCTCGGCAGCCTGCGCGTGCGCACCGAGGCTTGCGAACGCGTACGGCACCGCGAGCAGTGATTCCTGGACCGCAGGGTCGAGCAGGTCGCGGCCGCGCAGCGTCAGCCAAGGCGTCAGCGCGTCGCGGTGGCGCGACTGCTCGCTGTGGGCCCAGCCCGCGCCGAGCAGCGCGGCGTTCGCGAACGGCCCGTCGAGGCGCACGCGCTCCAGCGCGACGAGCGCGGGAGCCGGTCGACCGTCGCGAAGCTGTGCGAAACCCAGCGTCACGTTGGCGCGGTCGGCAAGCGCGGCGAGTTCGCCGTCGGCGCTGCGCAGCCGTCCGACCGTGTCGAGCTGCGCGAGGCCTTCGTCGGCACTGCCGTTGTCGAGCAGTGCGACGCCGAGGTTGTAGCGCGCGTAGGCACGCCAGTCGTCGGGGCCGTCGAATTCGGCGAGCACACGCGACGCCGTCGGGTAATCGTGCGTGGCGATCGCGACGCGGGCGCGCAGCAGCTCGGCCTCGGCGGCGCGCGCCGCCGGCAGGTGCGTACCCAGCGCCGCGAGCGACTTTGCGGCCTGCCCGGCATCGCCCCGCTGCCAGGCGATGCGCGCGAGCTGGAAGCGCGCGCGGTCGCGCACCGACGGGTCATCGTGCGCGTCGAGCAGCCGGCTGAAAATCGCCGCGGCCTCGCGCCACTGGCGCCACGATAACAGCATGCCGCCGAGCAGCAGCTCGGCCTCGGCCTCGTGCAGCCGGATCGTCCCCGTGGCGCGTCCCGCCTCGAGGTGCACCATCGCGTCAAAGTGCTGCTGCTGGTAGTAGAGAAACAGCACCTCGCCGTAGTGCAGCTCGCGCACCACCGTCGACGCGTGCGCGCACGTCCCCCAGAAGACGCCCGCCAGCAGCACCACGATGAGCCGCGCGCGCATTGCTCACTCCCACTCGCGCACGATGAATTCAGGCTGCAGCCGGCGCGCGCGATCGCTGATCTTCAGCTCCATGTAGCGCGTGCCCACGCCCTTTTCGAAGTTCAGCTCGGCGCCGCGGCGGTACTCGCGACCGTGGGGCCCGGTGCCGGTGAACACCGCGACGAGTTCGTGCTCGCCGGCGCGCAGGTTGCCGGTCCAGATGCGATGCACGCCGCCGCGCAGCAGTGCGTCGGCCTCGCGCTCGGTATAAAGGTGATGGGCGACTTCGCGGTCGTTGATCCGCACCGTCACCGCATCGAGCGCGAAGAAGGTGCCGACATCCATCGACACGAACACCGCGACCTGGGTGCTCGCCGGATACAGCAGCTCCTCCTCGAGCATGAACAGGTCGCGGTTCAGCGCCAGCACCTCGCGCTTGAGCGACTCGATCTCGGCATCGAGCGCGGCGGCGTCTGCGGCGTGTGCCGGATCTCCGTCGGGGGCACGCGAAGACTCGGCGGACTCGCCGGCCGGTGACGCACCGGGGGATGCGGCCAGCATCACGCCCAGCAACACGGCTGACACGACGGCGGACAGCGGCGGATTCGGGGATCGCAACATCGTCAGTACCACGCTGTGAAGTAGACCTGCATCACGTCGGCGCCGAAGCCGTACGAGTCGCCGGTGCGGATGTCGGTGAAGTTGCGGTAGTCGAACAGGATGTGTTCGTAGGACACGCTGAGCGCGCCCCGGCGCAGGAACGCCTCGCGGCCTTCGAAGAGCTGCATCGACAGCCGCACGCCGAGGCTGTGGCTGTCGAAGCGCGACAGCTCCTTGTCGCGCGCCATGTAGCGCAGTGGCCGTTCGAAGTCGTCGGCGTAGAAGTCGGCCGCGCCCTGCGTGTAGTAGCGGTAGCGCGCATCCAGAATCCAGTTCTCGCGCACGTAGCGGCTCCAGCCCACGCCGAAGGTGTGCGCGGTGATGCCCCACGTGTCGGTGAAGTAGCGGTATTCCAGCCGGCCGCTCCAGCCGCCCTCGAAGTAGCGCAGCGCGCTGACCGCGACCGCGTTGCTGGTGCGGGTGCGCGGGTAGGCCTCGGGAACCGCCGCGCCGAGGACCCGCGCCGACCGGTACGGGTTCTGCAGATAGCCCTCGTCGGCGACGGCCTCGTAGTCGAGCGTCGCGATCAACCGCGGAGTGAGCACCTGCGTGAGCCCGACGCGATAGCCGAAACGGCGCACGTCGTCCTCGAAGTCGGTGTCGACGCGCCCGACGGTGTCGCGACCGTAGTTGAATCCCGCGTTGAGCGTTGTCAACCCGCCGAACAGGTCCTGCGCGATCGCGAAGTCCCAGGTGTTCGCGTCGTAGTCGTTTTCGGAGCTGCGCGTGTAGGTCACGCCCATCAGCGTGTCGCGATGCAGGTAATCGGTGCCGACGGACCCCTCGGTACGCCGCTCGGTGTAGGGACTCGCGTTGGTGATCACGTCTATGGACGCACCGCTGATCTCGTCGACGTAGTAGCTCGCCGACAGCGACACGGTCTCGGCAAAGTTCCGGCGCAGCAGCAGCGCCGGGCCCTGCACGGTCTGCCCGCCACCGTCGTAGACGTGGTACATCACGTCACTGCGCTCCTCGGGCAGCTCGGCCGCCGCGGCGTGCGGTGCGAGCGCGAAGCACGCGAAACACGCAACGGCCGCGGCGCACAGCCGTGTCTTTTGCGGCGCGATGCTGCGGAGGAAGTCACGCATCGGGAGCTCCGCGCTCAGTTGCAGCCGCAGCCGCCGCCGACCGACCGGCCGCCGCCGCGCGCGCCTTCGCGCACGTCCTGCACGTGCTGGCGGTGGCGGTCCGACAGCGGATCGCGCGACAGCGCCATCAGCGGGTCGGCGAGCGCCTCGCGCTCGTAAGGTGCGACCCACGGCTCGATGCCCGCACAGCCGCTCCCGGCGGCTGCGGCACCGAACGCGATCGCGACCGCGGCGACGTGGACCTTGCGGAATATCCTCATGCGGCCTCCCGTTACTCGCGCAGCAGCGCGCGCAGCTGCTCGAGGTAGGTGCGCTCGTAGCCGCGGCGGTAGCCGAGGTGCACGTGGCGCACCTCGCCGTCGCGGTCGACGAGCAGCGTCATCGGCATCGCGTGCACGCCGTACAGGCGGCTGACTTCCTTGCGCGTGTCGAACAGCACCGGGAAGCTCACGCCCAGCGTCTTCGCCATGTCGACCGCGCGCTGGCGGTCGTCGTCGATGTTCACGCCGAGCAGCCGGAAGCCGCGCTGGCCGTACTGGCGGTGCAGCGCCTCGAGCTCGGGCAGTTCCTGCCGGCACGGGCCGCACCACGTCGCCCAGAAGTTGATCATCACGACCTCGCCCCTGAACTCGGAGAGCCGGAGGTTCTCTCCGGAGAGACTCTTCAGCGTGAAATCGGGCGCCGGTGCGCCTTCGAGCGCGAACGCCGCGGACTGCATCGCAAGCCAACCGAGCAGCGCGGGCACAACCCAGCGGGTGATTGCCTGTTGCATGGACCTCTCTCCTCCCGTTCAGAAGAACACGGCAAAGCCGAGCGTGAATTCGAAGTTGTGCGTGATGCGGCTGCTGCCGAGCACGTCCGATTCCCAGATGTTGTCGCGCGCCTCCAGGCGCAGGCTCAGCCAGTCGGTGGGCAGCACCTTCGCGCCGAAGCCGACGTGCACGGTGCGGAAGTTCTCGCTGTTGAATCGCGTGTTGCCGGCGCCGAGCAGCAGGTACATCGTGCTCGTCCACGCGCGCTCACCGCCGAGGAACACCTCGCCGGGCAGGAAGTTGTAGCCGACGCTCACGCCCCACGCGCCAAGGTCGAGTTCCTGTTCCGGAAAGAAGGGCTGACCGATTTCGCGGCGGACCTCGTCGGAGACCTTCGAGCGCGCGTAGTGCGCCTCGAGGAAGAAATCCTCGGTGACGTGGTAGGCCGCACGCAGCCCCCAGACCGCATCCGACTGCAAGTCTTCGGTACCAAGCACGCCGGCGTACAGGCCGACCTCGAAGTTCTCGGTGTCTATGCTCGGCACGACGACGTCGCGGCGCTCGACTTCGGCGTCTATCACCGGCTCGTCCGGCGCCTCGGCGGCGACGACCGGGCCCTCGGGCGCGGGGTCGTCACCGAACGGCCACAGCGCGCAGCCCGGCAATGCCAGCGCGGCAAGCGTGATCACGACAATCCTGGACATGGGCATGAACGTGGATCCCTCAGAAGAAGAACGACAGGCCGAGCGTCCACTCGTTGAAGGTGTCGTTACCTTCGAGCTCGGTCAGTGACAGGTAGTGGCGATAGTCGGCGCGCACGACGAAGTTGCGGGTCAGGTAGCCGCGCACGCCGGCGCCGGCACCGGCGGCGGTCGCGCTGATGCGCTCGTCGCCGCCGACCAGCGACGGGCGGTCGCGGTTGGTGAAACGCCCCGCGCCCAGCGTCACGAACGGTGCGATGCGTCGGTCGATGAATGGCGTGAATACAAGCCCGGCCTGGTAGATGCCTGACCCGGAAAACGTCCCCGCGACCTGCCCGGCCGACAGCTCGACGGCTACGGTCTCTGCGAGCCGGTAGCCGACCCGCACCGTGACCACCGGGTCGCCATCGAAGCGCCCGACGCCGAAGCCGGTCTCGACGCGTCGCGCGAGATAGTCGTCGACGACGACATCGCGGAAGCGCTGCGGCGTGCCCGCGGTGGTCAGCGTGCGCTCGAGCTGCGCGCGCGGTGCCCAGCCGACGTGACCGCCGCGGGTCTCGACGCGAAACCAGTCGGTGCGACGCGCGTGCAGCTCGATACGCTCGCCGCGCTCGGCAATGTGGAACACCGGGTAGCCACGGCCCGGGCCGGTGTGGAGTTCGAGGAACGCATCGGTGACCTCGACGATCACCGGTGATGCCGAAAGCGTCGCCGGTGGCGCACACAGCAGACACGCGACCAGCACCAGGGTGGGCAGTCGGGCACAGCGCGCTGTCACCGCGCGGACCCGACGCTCCGCGTGCCATACCGACGACTGCCCCGAGCGAAGGACGCTCACGGCCCGGCCCCGTAGCCGCACGCGGAGAAATCCGGCGGCGCCTCGCAGACCCCGCAGGCGGATGCACCTTCGTCGTCGACGCGACGCGAGATCCAGTCGCGGATCGCGCGGTAGCACGGGTCGTCGGTGTCGGGGAAGATGTCGCCGCCGGTGTGCGTGCCGGTGATCGCGAACACGCCCTCCAGCGGTTCCAGCAGCAGCTTGCTGCTCGCCGGGTCATCGAGATTCGCAAAGGCCCGCGCCGAGAAGAAGTTCGCGAGCAGCTCGGCACTGCCAGGCGCGGCGTCGGCGAAGATCTTGAACGCGCCGCCGGACCCTGCCCCCTGCGAATGACAGCCGCTGCCCGCGCACGTCGTCGGCCCGGTCCGCCCGGCGATCACCGCATCGAAGATCGGGTTGATGCAGACCTCGTAGTCAACGAGGCACAGCGTCGCGCCGCTTGCGGCGATTTCCTCCTGCTCGACTTCGTTACACGCGGCCAGCGCCCATGCGGGC
Organism: Gammaproteobacteria bacterium; assembly: GCA_003567855.1. Classification (GTDB taxonomy): domain Bacteria; phylum Pseudomonadota; class Gammaproteobacteria; order Steroidobacterales; family PWYM01; genus PWYM01. The sequence continues at coordinate 7,464 of PWYM01000301.1, forward strand.
AACAGCATAAGCAGCACCCGCAGGTGCGATCGCGTGCATGCGTTGCGTGCCAGTCTTCGGCTCACGTGCACTCCCCGGTCGCGATCCAGTCGCTGAGCAGCTGCCACTCGGCGTCGGCGGGACTGAGCACCGACACCGGTTCGCCGTTCGGGTCGTCGCGGTCGGCAACACGCGGATGCGGAAAATCACCGAGCTCGTCGGAGATCGGGCGCTGCGTAAGCGCGTTGTAGGCGGGCTGGCACACGTCGGCGACCATCGACAGCGACGCGCCGAGGTCGCCTTCCAGACTCCCGGTCAGCACGTAGCGGTTGCTCGTCCACGACGGGTTGCCCGGGTCGTCGGGCGTGCCGCTGCCCGAGAACGGCTGGTGGCAGCCTGCGCACGTCTGCATCAGCATCGGGTGAACGGCGTCTTCGAAGACGCGTTCGGACAGCCCGCGCACGCGCCGCAGTCGATCCAGCGAGCGGTATTCAAACGGATCGTCGACGTCGAAGGGGTCGTTGAAGTACTGGCCGCCGACGTCGATCCATTCGGCGATCACGCGCAGCTCCGACGCGTTGAGCATGTCGCGATGGTCGACCGTGGCAGGCGACAGCGAATGGCTGTTGCGCAGCGGGCGCTCGAGCAGCTTCGCCATCAGGCGCGAACTGCGCGCGCTGTCGCTGCGACCGCCGGTGCGCACCAGCGCCGGCTCGCGCACGACCTCGAGGCTGCCGTCGTTGCGCACGCGCAGCTGCGGCAGACCGGTATCGGGGTCGAGCACCGGCGCGCCGACCATCAGCGACTCGTAGGCGCGCACGCGCCCGGTACCGGCCGGCGTCGCGCGCAGGTCCAGCCCCGCCGACAGCGGGTCGTTCCGAAGATTGTTGTCGTGGCAGCCGGTGCAGGTTGCGTCACCGCGATCGGCGCTGAAGATCGGCGCGACGTGTTCCGGGAAATTGATGATCCCGTTGACCGGTGCCGGTGTCTGCAGCGCGTCATAGGTGACGTCGAAAGAAGGGTCGGCGGCGCGCCCGGCCATCACCGAGTCGGTCCAGGCATCGACGTAATGCAGATGCTCGCGCAGCACGCGGTGATCGGGGTCGAGGCGCGTACGCGTCTCGGCCATCGACTCGCCGGGCTCGGCGGTCATCACGGTGTTCGGGTGGAAGCCGGCGATCGGTGCCGAGTTCAGCGCGCTGCCGCGCCGAGGCGAATGACAGCCGTTGCACGTGCGGGTCTCGCCGGGACGCACCTGCAGCCAGTTGGTGTGGACCTGGAACGCGAGCCCGTCGGCATCGAGCACCGCCATCGTCAGCGGCGTGTCGGCCGGCACCTCGATGCGCACCGAACCGTCGGGTTCGACCTCGGTATAGCCGACGATCTGCTGCATCTCCATCGTCGTCTCGCCGATCGCCTGGCGCGAGATGCCACGCGGGGTCGGCACCGCCTCGGTGACGCGCAGGAACCGGCCCGGGCGAGCCGCCGCGGTCGTCAGCGCCGGGTCCTTGAGCTGCATCAGGTCGGGCACCTGGCTGCGGGTGTCGTCCGGCGGCGGCGAGGTCATCGGCAGGTCCTCGTCGGGGGCGAGCACGCTGCGACCCATGATGTCGAGGAAGTCCGTGTCGTAGACACTCTTGACGTTGAGCACGCCGACGCCGCGCGCGGCGAGCCCGGCATCGAGCGGCTTGTCGGGAATGCTGTTCGGCACCGGCCGCGCCATCACCGGCACCGGGTCGGTGTACGCACGCCCTTCGGGCGGGATACGGATCGGGCGCAGCGTCAGGTCGTCCAGATCAAAAATGTACACGCCGTAGAGCGGCGGACCCTCGGTCTGCACGTCTTCGCCGGTGAGCGGGTCCTGCACCGTCACCGGCCGCGACGGCGTCCACGACACCAGCGCACGGTTGGTGCCGTCCCACAGCGGGTACGGCGTCGTGTAGCGCCCGTAGGTCGCAACGCCGTCGCGCATTCCGAAGTCGACCGCCTGGAGCGTGAGCGGCTGTTGACCGACGGCATCGTCGGGGGCGCCGGGTACGGGGTGGCTCGCCTCGGAGAAATTGCGGATGTCCACCGCCATCAGCGCCCCGCCCTCGTGCGTACCCGACAGCGGCATCAGCGTGCTCATCACGCGGCCGTCGGGCATCTCGCGCGGATGCAGGAAGCTGTTGCCGGGGCTGAACGCGCCGTACTGCACGAAGATGTTGGTGCCGTCGGGGTTCGTGAAAAAGATCGGGAAGTGGTTGCGGTTACCGACGTGGTCCCAGCGCGCGAACATGATCTCGCCGGTCATCAGCACGCTGGGGTTGCGGTCGTGGCTCTGGTTGAACGAGATCTGGCGCACGTCGGTGCCGTCGGCATCCATCACGTGCAGCACCGTCACGCGCTCGCGCTCGTACTCGTCGACGTAGGTGTAGGGTTCGATGTTGCGCTCGGCGAGCAGCGCCTTGGTGCGCTCCTGGCGGTTGGATGAGAACACGATGCGGCCGTCGGGCAGGTACGCCGGGTCCACGTCGTCGCCGGCGTTGGCGAGTGCATCGTCGGCGATCACGCGGCGCAGCGTCCCGGTCGCGAACGTGTACTCGAACAGGTTCCAGGTCGGATCCCCCGGGCCACGCATCGAAAACAGCACGCGCGTGCCGTCGAACGACACGTCGGGGTCGGAGACGTCGCCCTCGCCCTGCGTGTAGGTCGCGGTGAGGTTCTGCAGCGGCGCACTCGGTGACGCGAGGTCGACGAGCATCAGGTCACCGCCGGCGCGGAAGCGGATCGCATCGGTGGGGTTGCCGACCGCGGCCGTGTCGCGGCTGGCGAACACGACCGGGAACTCGCCCTGGATGACCACCGCCTCGTCGCTGTCACCGCTGCTGCCGAGGCACCCGCCGAGCAGCAGCGCCCCGCCCAGACACAACCCCGCCCAGCCCATGCGTGCCGTAGCCTTCATTGCCGTTACTCCCTTCGGTCCTGGCGGCCCCGCTGTCCATGGCACGAGGCCGTGGACCGGTGGCTTTGCGTCCCCGCCTCGCGACGGGTTTGCCTTGTTTTCAGTCCGCGGGCCGGCATCGACGGGCGATGTCCATACGTCGCGGTGGAGGCGATGTTTGGCGGGATACCGTCGCGGCAACTGTGACCGCGATCACATCCCCGCGAGCTGACGCCACGTGGCGACAGTGAAGGTGTGTTCGGAGCGCTTGACCGTCGTCGTACGACGACACTTCAGGTTACAGAATGTCGTACCTGTCGCCGGCAGCAGACGGCTTGGTCGGGGTGGCGAACGACCGACGCGCGGTCATTGCGCAGCATCGAAGCCTGTGGAGTGCAACATGCGGCCCTCGCCATCGACGATCACGGCCTCGTAACCGTCGAGCCCGGCGACCAGGCGCATGCCGCGCTCGACGCCGAGCACGAACACGGTCGTCGACAGCGCATCGGCGAGCGTCGCATCGGGGCCGATGACCGTCGCGCTGCGCACGCCCTCGGCCGGGCGTCCGCTGAACGGGTCGAGGATATGGTGATGACGCGCACCCTCGTGCTCGAAGTAGCGTTCATAGTCGCCCGATGTGGATATCGCCTCGTCGACCAGCGGCAGCCGGGCGACGACCCGGTCGCGGTCGCGCGGATCGCGGATGCCGACCACCCACGGCTGGCCACGCCGGTCACCGACGACGCGGCTGTCACCGCCGGCATTGAGCAGCGCATGGTCGATGCCGCGCGCGCGCAGGATCTGCGCGCCGCGTTCGATCGCGTAACCCTTGCCGATGCCACCGAGATTCAGGCGCACGCCCTCGGCGGCAAACTCGACGGTGGAGCGCTCCGGGTCGAGCCGCACCAGGCGCCAGTCGAGCGTCGCAAGCCCGGTCTCGCGTTCGTCGTCGTCCGGCACGCGCCCGGCGCGGAAGTCGTAATGATGGCCCACGCTGTCGAAGGTGATGTCGAAAGCGCCGTCGCTGAGCCTCGACATCTCGAGCGCGCGCTCGAGCAGCGCGTAGACCTCCGCGTCGATGACCACCGGCGCGGCATGTGCCTCGCGATTGATGTGCGACAGCACGCTGTCGGTGATGTAGGTACTCAGCAGTGCATTGACGCGGTGATACTCGGCCATCACCTCGTCAGCGGCAGCGCGACCGGCCGCGGCCTCCTCGTGCCACAGCTCCACCGACACCGTCGTACCCATCAGCGACGCCTCGAGGCGGTGCCACTCGGCATCGGCCGCGGCGGCGGCCAGCAGCCCGGCGACCAGCGCCGGCCACCGGCAACGACGGCGCCCGTGTCGTGAATCGCGTGTGGCTGACATCGCCCCTCACCGGTCGTTGAAGCTGCCGTCATTGTGCCGCCCGCCCGCCGACCGGCCCGCGCGCTGCATCACATCCTGCGCCATGCACTGGCCCCGACGGCGGCGCCCGAGTATGCTCGCGAGCACCCTGGGGAGGCCGCCACCGCGGAGTGCATGTCGATGGAAATCTGGATCATCCTCGCGATCGTCGTCGCCGTAGTCATCTACGCGATCGTCCTCTACAACCGGCTCGTGAACCTGCGCAATGCCGTGCGCAACGCGTTCTCGCAGATCGACGTGCAGCTCACGCGCCGCTACGACCTGATCCCCAACCTCGTCGAGGCGGTGAAGGGCTACATGAAGCACGAGCGCGAGACGCTCGAGGCCGTCATCCAGGCGCGCAACCAGGCGCAGGCGAAGCTGCGCGACGTCGAGGCCGACCCGGCCAACGGCGAGGCGATGAAGGGCCTGGTCGGCGCCGAGGCTGCACTCGGCGGTGCGCTCGGCAGGCTGTTCGCGCTGTCTGAAGCCTATCCCGACCTCAAGGCGTCGGAGAACATGAAGCAGCTCCAGGAAGAACTCGCGAGCACCGAGAACCGTGTCGCGTTCGCGCGGCAGGGTTTCAACGACGCGGTGATGCGCTACAACACCGGCTGCCAGGTGTTCCCGAGCAACCTCGTCGCCAACAACTTCGGCTTCAAGGCGGCGGAATTCCTCGAGATCGAGTCCGAGACCAAGCGCGAGGTGCCGCAGGTGTCGTTCACTTGATCGCCGCCCGGCGCCGTTCACAGCGACGCTGAGCCGGCCCGACGACCGCCTGCATGGACTTCTTCGGTGCACAGGACCTGTCACGCCGCCGCAGCCGCCGGCTGGTGGCGCTGTTCATACTCGCGACGCTGCTGATCGTCGTTGCCGTCACCGGGGTGATCGCGCTGGTGCTCGCCGCCGGCGGCAACACGCTGGGCTGGCTGATGGACGACCCGGTGCGCTGGGCGCAGCGCCACCGCGGCGAGCTGCTGTTCACCGCGATCGCGACCCTTGCGGTGATCGCGATCGCGAGCCTCTACCGCACCGCGAAGCTCTCGGCCGGCGGCGGCGAGATCGCGCGCCAGCTCGGTGGCACCGAGGTGCCGCCCGACGTGCAGGACCCGCAGCGCCGGCGGCTGCGCAACATCGTCGAGGAGATGGCGCTCGCCTCCGGCGTGCCGGTGCCCGAGGTCTACGTGCTCGAGGCCGAGCCCGGCATCAACGCGTTCGCCGCCGGTTTCAACCCGTCGGACGCCGCCGTCGCGGTCACGCGCGGCGCGCTCGAACAGCTCGACCGCGACGAGCTGCAGGGCGTGGTCGCACACGAGTTCAGTCACATTCTCAATGGCGACATGCGCCTGAACCTCAGGCTCATGGGGCTGCTGTTCGGCATCCTCGTGATCGGCATGGTCGGGCGACTGATGCTGCACGGCGGCCGTGTAGGCGCGCTGCGCGCGTCGGTGGGTTCGCGCGGCCGCGGTGGCAACAACGGCGCGGTCGCGTTCGTGATCATCGCCGGCCTGCTGCTGGTGATCATCGGCGCGATCGGCGTGCTGTTCGGCCGGCTGATCCGTGCCGGCATCTCGCGCCAGCGCGAATACCTCGCCGATGCGTCGGCGGTGCAGTTCACGCGCAACAACCGCGGCATTGCCGGCGCGCTGAAGAAGATCGGCGGCTACGAGGCCGGTTCGCATTTCGTCGCCGCCGACGGTGAGGAAGTCAGCCACATGCTGTTCGCGCGCGGCGCCGGCGCGTTCCGCAACATGCTGGCGACCCACCCGCCGCTGGAGGCGCGCATCCGTGCGCTCGATCCTGC
>PWYM01000271.1 GCA_003567855.1 Gammaproteobacteria bacterium
AACCTGCGCAAGGCCGGCCGCGAGTACAAGGGCCTGTGCCCGTTCCACAGCGAGAAAACACCCTCGTTCACGGTGGTGCCCGACAAGGGCTTCTACCACTGCTTCGGCTGCAGCGCGCACGGCACCGCGCTCGGGTTCCTGATGGAGCACGACCGGCTGGAGTTCCCGGAGGCCGTCGAGGAACTCGCCCACGCCGCGGGCCTGGACGTGCCCCGCGAGGCGCAGCCCCAGAGCGGCGAACGTCGCGACCTGCACGGGCTGATGCAGCGTGCCGAGCGCATGTACCAGACCGCGCTGCGTGAGTCGGCGCCCGCCGTCGACTATCTCAAGGGACGCGGCATAGACGGCCAGACCGCGCAGCGCTACGGCATCGGGTACGCGCCGGCGGGCTGGGACTTCCTGCATTCGCGCCTCGGCGGCTCGACCGAAGCCGACCGGGCGCTGCTCGACACCGGGCTGCTGATCGAGAACGAGCAGGGCCGCCGCTACGACCGGTTCCGCGACCGCGTCATGTTCCCGATTCGCGATTCGCGCGGCCGGACCGTCGGTTTCGGCGGCCGCGTGCTCGGCGACGGCGAGCCGAAGTACCTGAACTCGCCCGAAACCGTGCTGTTTCACAAGGGGCGCGAACTCTACGGGCTGCACGAGGCGCGTCGCGCGGTCCGCGACCTGCAGAGACTGGTCGTCGTCGAGGGCTACATGGACGTCGTCGGCCTCGCCCGACATGGTATCGGCTACGCGGTCGCCACCCTCGGCACCGCGACGACCGCCGCGCAGGTCGCCCGGCTGTTCCGCGTGTGCGACGAGGTGGTGTTCAGTTTCGACGGCGACCGCGCCGGGCGCCAGGCCGCATGGCGCGCGATGGAAAACACGCTGGGCGAAGTGCGCGAAGGCCGCCAGGTGCGGTTCGTGTTCATGCCCGACGGCGAGGACCCGGACTCGCTGGTCGCCAGCGAAGGCGCGAAGGCGTTCGAACAGCGCCTCGCTTCGGCCGTGCCACTGGCCGACTTCGTCGTCGGCGGACTGAGCGAGGGCCTGGACCTGTCGAGCACCGACGGCCGCGCACGGCTGGCGGCGCTTGCGCGCCCGCTGATTGCCCGGATTCCCGATCCGGTCTACCGGGCGCTGCTGGTCGACCAGCTCGCCGGCGCGGTGGGTCTGTCGACGACGCGGCTCGAGCGGCTGCTTGCCGGCGATGCACCGCCTCCCCCGCGACGTGCGCAGCGCCCGGCGCGGCGCCGCCTGCCGGGCGGGCGGCCGACGCTGATCCGCCGCGCACTCGCACTGCTGCTGAACCACCCGGTCATAGCGCTCGACGCGCCACTGCCCGAAGGGCTCGCGACGCTGGAACGCCCGGGCGCGCGGCTGCTGCGCGGGCTGATTGAAGACATCCGCCGCCACCCCCAGATGAATACCGCGATGGTGCTCGAACACTGGCGCGACGACGATGAGGGCCGCCACCTCGGCCGCCTGCTCGACATCGAGGTCCTCGACGACGAGGCCGGCGCGGCGCGGGAGCTCGCCGACATCCTCGGCCGGCTCGCCGACGAGTCCCGGCGTGAGCGCCTGCGGTCGCTCGATGCGCGTACGGAGGCCCTCTCACCGGCGGAAAAGGACGAGCTTCGGCGCATGCTGAGGCCCGAAAAGAATGGATAATCGACTGTTTTACATCGCATTTCTAAGCCTCCGCCAATCTTGACGGATAAGCAAACTTCTGGCACCGGGCCGGGTCAAAACGTATACTTGCCGGTTTGGCCAAGTCCTTATAGAGGGTGACTTCCTTGGCAGCAGACAATCTATCCCAGCTCACTGAAGAACGGCAGTCTCAGCTCAAGCTCCTCATTGCCAAGGGCAAGGAGCAGGGCTACCTGACCTATGCCGAAGTCAATGATCATCTCCCCAGCGATATCGTCGATCCCGAGCAGATCGAAGACATCGTCAACATGATCAATGACATGGGCATCACGGTGCACGAAAAGGCGCCGGATGCCGAAGAGCTGCTGCTCTCCGACACCGCCGTCTCCAGCGACGACGACGCAGCCGAGGAAGCCGCCGCGGCGCTGGCCACCGTGGACAGCGAGTTCGGCCGCACCACCGACCCGGTGCGCATGTACATGCGCGAGATGGGTTCGGTGGAGCTGCTCACGCGTGAAGGCGAGATCCGCATCGCCAAGCGCATCGAGGAAGGCCTCGACCAGGTGCGCGCGGCGCTGTCGAACTTCCCCGAGGCCGTCTCCATCCTGCTCGCGGCGTATGACTCCGTGCGCCGGGGCGAGACCCGCCTGCAGGAAGTCATTGCCGGCTTCATTGATCCGAACGCCCCCGACGAGATCGCCCAGCCCGCGCCGCGCACCGATGCCCAGGATGGCAAGGACGGCAAGGCCGGCAACAAGGGGGCGAAGGGCGCGAAGCCGGCCGCCAAGGGTGCGAAGGGCAAGGCCGACAGCGACGACGATGACGACGACGACAACGCCAGCGACGACAGCGAGCCGGGCGATACCGGCCCGGATCCGGCCGAGGCCGAGCGGCGCATCACCGCGCTCGCGCAGGCCTGCGGCAAGCTCGTCGACGCACTCGACAAGCACGGCAGCGACCACGCTTCCACGCGCAAGGCGCGCACCTCCGTCACCGACCAGTTCATGGAGATCAAGCTCGCGCCCAAGCTGTTCGAGCTGATGATCCAGCAGCTGCGCGACACCGTCACCGGTGTGCGCACGCTGGAACGCGAAATCATGGCGCTGTGCGTGCGCGAGGCCGGCATGCCGCGCAAGGACTTCATCAACAGCTTCCCTCAGAACGAGACCAACCTCGAGTGGGTCGACAAGCACATCCGCGCCAAGCGCAAGCACTCGTCGCAGCTGGCGCGGCTGAAGGATGACATCAACCGTCGCCAGAAGAAGCTTTCGCGCATCGAGGAGCGCGCGCACCTCGTGATTGCCGAAATCAAGGAGATCAACCGCCAGATGTCGATCGGCGAGGCCAAGGCCCGCCGCGCGAAAAAGGAGATGGTCGAGGCCAACCTGCGCCTGGTCATTTCCATCGCGAAGAAGTACACCAACCGCGGCCTGCAGTTTCTCGACCTGATCCAGGAAGGCAACATCGGGCTGATGAAGGCGGTCGACAAGTTCGAATACCGCCGCGGCTACAAGTTCTCGACTTACGCCACATGGTGGATCCGGCAGGCCATCACGCGCTCGATCGCCGACCAGGCGCGCACCATCCGCATCCCGGTGCACATGATCGAGACGATCAACAAGCTCAACCGCATCAGCCGCCAGATGCTCCAGGAAATGGGTCGCGAACCGACTCCGGAGGAGCTCGCCGAGCGCATGGACATGCCCGAGGACAAGGTGCGCAAGGTGCTGAAGATCGCCAAGGAGCCGATCTCGATGGAAACGCCGATCGGCGACGACGAGGATTCCCACCTCGGCGACTTCATCGAGGACATCACGGTGTCCTCACCGATCGACTCCGCAACGGTCGAGGGCCTGCGTGAAACCACGCACTCGGTGCTCGCCGGGCTCACGCCGCGCGAGGCCAAGGTGCTGCGCATGCGCTTCGGCATCGACATGAATACCGACCACACCCTCGAGGAGGTCGGCAAGCAGTTCGACGTGACGCGCGAGCGCATCCGCCAGATAGAGGCCAAGGCGCTGCGCAAGCTGCGTCATCCGTCGCGTTCCGACCAGCTTCGAAGCTTCCTGATCGAAGACTGACCGACCCCGTGCGTCAGCCATCGGTCGGCCCCCGCAAGGGGCCGACCGCACCGGCGAGCCTGGCCCCCAGCCACGCCGACGGCAGGTGCACCAGCGGCGACACCAGCATGAACCACGCCGGGTGCGCGATGTTGAGCAGGTTGCCGATCGCGACCAGTGTCTGCACCCCGCCCACTGCGACGACCGCCCACGCGGCCGCCGCGCGCGCCAGTCGCCCCGCGACCGCACCGCCAACCGCGGCAGCACACGCGTAACCGGCGAGCAATACCAGCAGCGTGACTGTCGGCACCTCGCGCAGATCACCCTGCGTCGTACCGGCCCCCGGCATTGCGCTGTAGACGATCACCTGCCACGCGCCGAGTACGATCACGGCAGCCGCCATGCCGACGACAACCGCGACGAGCGCACGCAGATAGGGCGTGTTGTACATCGGGTGATGATCGCCGTTGACCGCGGGCGGGTCAAAACCGCGCTCGACCGCAGCCCGGGCAGGGCGCTGTGATCGCAATCACGGCGACGGGCGCAAAGACGCGCTAGTTTGGCGTGTCAGCCTGCAAGGCGCGCATTCCTGCCGCCCGACGCCGAGGAGCCACTGCATGGTCGCGACAGCCGTTGCCGACACCGGGCGCCAGGATGTCGAAAACCGCCTCAGGGTCCTGATCACCGCGCCCGACTCGACGGTGCGGTCGACGCTGTCGCGACACCTGATCAGGCGCTGGCCCTCGGCGACGGTCACCGCGAGCAACGACGACGGTGCGGCACTGTGCCGCAAGCTCGATGCGCTGCAGGGCTACGACCTGCTGCTGGTCGCCTGCAACTTCGATGCCGGCAGCGGCGCGTGGGATGGCGATACGCTCGAGTGGCTCCGCCGCATCCGCGACAGCGGCCTGCACCCGCCCGTCATGATCATTGCGGACTCGGGCAGCGAATACGCCGCGGTGCGTGCGCTGCGCGCCGGCGCCTCCGACTACCTGCCTCTGAACCTGCTCAGCGCGGAAATACTCACGAGCCGGGTCGCGGAGCTGCTCGGCGAACCCGAGGCCGGTGAACGCCGCCGCACCGCCCGGCGCACCGCCGCCCACATGGGGCTGTCACCGTACGGCTACGAGCTGCTGCGCTGCCTCGACTATGGCGACCGGCGGGCGGTGTTCCTCGCCCACAGCCGCGAACTCGACCGGCGCGTGGTCCTGAAGGCGCTCGCGCGCAACGACAGCCCGCTGACCGCCGACGATGAGTACCAGCGTTTTGCCCGTGAGTACGAGCTGATTTCGTGCTTCGACCACCCCGGCGTTGCGGCGATCCACGATTTCCGCTCGAGTCGGCGTTACTGCTACATCGCGATGGAATACTTCCCGCGGGGCGATCTGCGCGCCCGGGTACGCGAGGGCATGGGCACCGGCGAGGCGCTGCAGTGGATACGGGCGATCCTCGACTCTCTAGGGCTGGTGCACCAGTCAGGCATGCTGCACCGTGATCTCAAGCCCTCCAACGTGATGATCCGCGACCGCGGACAGGTTGCGCTGATCGACTTCGGCCTCGCGCGCGCATTCGACGCCTCGCGGCCGCTGACGGTGGTCGGGGAAATCCGCGGCACGCCCTACTACATGAGCCCGGAACAGGCCGAGGGCGGCGACCTCGACGAGCGTTCGGACCTCTACAGTATCGGCGTCATCCTCCACGAACTGTTGACCGGCAGAAAGCCCTACACCGGGCGCAGCCCGATGGAAATCATCCAGCAGCACGTGGAGGCGCCGCTGCCGCAGCTCCCCGCAGCGCTCGCAAACCTGCAGCCGCTGCTCGACGCGCTGATGGCAAAGGCCCCCGACGACCGCTTCAGCGACGTCGGCGCGGCGCGGCGTGCGCTCGTGGAGGCGCTCGGCGCGTAGCGGCTAGCGCCGCCGGCGATCCTCTGCCGCCACGTAGCGCGGATAGCGCGGCGACCACATCGATTCGACCAGCCGACGCGCCTGCGTGTCGGCATCGGCAGGCGGAGCGTCGCCGTCCTCGATCGCGCGCGCCTGCACCGCGGCGGCGACCCGTGCGCTGACCTCGCGCAGCCGCCCCATGACGGGAAAGATCATGCCCTCGTCGCGCTCGGCATCGGTGATCGCATCGGCGAGCGCGCTGACCGCGGCGGCGATCATGCCGTCACTGACCCGCCTCGCCCCGGCGACCAGCGCGCCGAGCCCGAGGCCGGGGAACACGAACACGTTGTTGCCCTGCGCAATGCGGTGGCGGCGCCCGTCACGCTCCACTGGCGGAAACGGACTGCCGGTGGCGACCACCGCGCGACCGTCGGTCCATTCGAGCACGCTGCGCGGAATGGCCTCGGCGTACTCCGTAGGATTCGAGAACGGCATGATCAGCGGCCGCGGCGAATGCCGTCCGGCGGCCCGCACGATCGTTTCGTCGAACGCGCCGGCCTGGCCCGACGTGCCGATCAGCACCGTCGGGCGCAGCGCCTCGACGACGCGCGCGAGGCCGCGATCGGCGGGGTCGGCCAGACCTGCCGCGCGCGCCGCCGACGCCGGCCACGCGAGCTCGTTCTTGTACGCCTCGCGGTAACGCTGATCGTCGACGAGCAGGCCTCGGCTGTCGAGCACCGCGATCGCCGTGCGCAGCAGCGCCGGCGCCATGCCGAGTTCCGACAGGTTCACCCGTAACTGCCGCGCAATCCCCACCCCCGCCGCGCCGGCCCCATGGATGACGATACGCTGGGCACGCGCCTCGACGCCGGTCGATCGCAACCACGCCAGCACCCCGGCCGCGGCCACCGCACCGGTGCCCTGGATGTCGTCATTGAAGGACGGGATGACGTCGCGGTAGCGGTCGAGGATGCCGAGCGCGTTGTCCTTGCGGAAGTCCTCCCACTGCACCAGCGCCCCGGGAAAAACCTCGGCGACCGCGTGCACGAACTCCTCGACCAACGCATCGTATTCGCCACCGCGCAGCCGCCGATGCGGCCAGCCGAGGTAGAGATCGTCCTCGAGCAGGGCCTCGTTGTCGGTCCCGACGTCGAGACTCACCGGCAGCGTCTCGGCCGGATGGATGCCAGCCCCGGCGCAGTACAGCGAAAGCTTACCGATGCAGATGGCTATACCGCCGGCGCCCTGGTCGCCAATGCCGAGTATGGACTCGTTGTCGGTGACCACGAGCAACCTGACATCGCGCGCGCGGGCGACGCGCGCCAGCACTTCGCGGATGCGCCCGCGCATGTCCGGCGTGATCCAGACACCGCGGGCACGCCGGAAGTGGTGACTGAAGCGTCGCGTGGCGAGTCCCACCGTCGGTGTGTAGATGACCGGCATCACCTCCTCGAGGTGCTCGCAGAGCAGCCGGTAAAAGAGGTGCTCATTGCGGTCCTGAAGTGCGGCAAGATTCAGGTACTGCTCCATCGGCGTATGCTTGTCGCGAAACGACGCGTACACGCGCGCGAGCTGCTGTTCCATCGTGTTGTGGTAGTGCGGGAGCAGGCCCTCGAGCCCGAAGGCACGGCGCTCCTCGTGGCTGAAACCGGTCCCCTTGTTCAGCAAAGGCTCGCGAATGAGGTCGAAGCCGGACAGCTCTACGTCGAGCGCTTCCCGGCGCGGCTCCGCGGCGTATCGACGCAGCGCACTCATCGCAGTCGCTCCAGGCTTGCCGCCGCCCGACCCGCCTCAGTGCGTGACCGGCTCCGGCTCGCTGACTTCGTGACCCCCGGCGCCGCGGAACGGCAGGTGTACGTCGGTGAAAAGCGCATCGACGCCCTCCTGGCTGCCCTGCTCCAGTGCCCGACGGATGGTCCACTCATCCGCGTGGGGGGCCATGCAGGAAATGAAGTAGTACATGAAATTGCGCAGCACGGTCTCGCGGCGGAAACCGAGCCACGTGGTCAGGCGCGGGAACAGGCCGGTGGCATCCACTGCGACCAGTCCGTCGGCATCGTGATCCGACTGGGCCATAGACGCGACCACGCCGACGCCCACGCCCATCTTCACGTAGGTCTTGATGACGTCCGCGTCACGCGCGGTAAAGGCGACGTTCGGCGTGAATCCGGCGTCGGCGAACGCGCGCTTGAATGACGACTCCCCGCGCTCCGAGAACACGTAGGTCACCAGCGGGAAGCGCGCGAGCTCCGCGAGTGTTGGCGTGCGCCCGAGTGCCGCCAGTTCGTGCCCCTTCGGCACCACGATCACGCGGTCCCAGTGATAGCACGGCAGCCGTACCAGCTCCGGGAACAGGTCGCCCCCGCCGGTAGCGACGACGAAATCGATCTGCCCGCTGTCGACCATCTGGGCAAGCTGCTCGGAGGTGCCCTGGTGCAGGCTCAGCGAGACCTCGGGATAACGCTCGCGGAAGCGCGAGATGACCGGTGGCAGGACGTAGCGCGCCTGCGTGTGCGTGGTCCCGATGGACAGCAGCCCGTGGTCTTCGCGCTTGAGATTCTGCGCGAGCCGCTGGATGTTGCCGACCTCGCGCAGGATGACCTCGGCGCGCTCGACGACTTCGCGGCCCTCGTCGGTGATGCCGGTGAGCGCCTTGCCGCGCCGCGTGAACAGCTTGAGACCGAGTTCGTCCTCGAGTTGGCGGATCTGCTTGCTGACGGCGGGCTGGGAGGTGTGCAGGCGCTCGGCGGCAGCCGTGATGTTCAGGCCGTTCTCGGCGACGGCGAGCACGTAGCGCAGTTGCTGGAGTTTCATCAGTTGGTGGCTTCCAACCCATCACCTTGTGCGGCACACAGCCGGCACAACCGACCGTGCCCGAGTCAACGCGGCGGAATCGCCCCGCCTCACCGTGCATGATAACACTGGAAGTTTCACTCGACCTTCAAACTCACGGCTTCGAGTTACCGGCGATCAGGCCAACAGCACCGCCTGCCTTTCACCATCTTGGCCCCATGAGTTCCAAGGGAGTCTGGTAGGTGCTTTCGGCACCGTCAGAATTGATCAGGTATACATTCTCCATGTGGCATGGCCCATGTTCGCCCCCGAAATACAGGCAATCCAGGCTGATAGCCATGTTCTCCTCGATAACGAACCCGCGGGCACCGGCGAGGCCGTGACTCGGAAAAGCCACTGGTATTTCCAGTGGCATATGGCCGATGCCATGGGCGACCACAAGACATTTCTCAGGGGCAGAAATACCCACGGCTCGCAGGTGTTCCATCGCCACCTGCGGAAGATCACCGGTATTCACTCCAGGCTTGAGTAGAGCAACCATCTTCTCGAACCCATCACGTATGGTGTCGTGAAGTCGCTGAAATTCAGGCCGTGGGTTCCCGAGTACGGCTGTTCGATTGATGTCAATCCAGAATCCGTCATATATGCCCTGAGTTTCGAGAATCACGATTTGCCCGTCATCCAACGGCCTGTCGTGGCGCGTCCTGAACAATTCCGGAATGAACTCGCCGGAGAAAGCACCGCCGAAGAGCATGCCCCCCTCGTCTACCGGGCTGACCCCGAGGTCGATCATAATCTTGGCAACTTCCGCCTGAAATTCGTCCCACGTGACCCCTTTTCGCAAACGGTCAGCTGATGCCTGTATTACGGCATCAGCGAGTCGACCGACTTCACGCAGGCGCTGCTGCTCATCGGCCGTCTTGACCACCCGCGCGCGCATCATGAGGTCAAGACCGTCGGAAATTTCGATCGCCATCGCGTCGCGCCCGTGCGCCAGATGCCAACCGATACGCAGATCGTCGAACGCGATCCGACTACCAGCCAGCCCATGGTCTGCAAGGGCCACTGCCAGGGCACTCATGATGTCCGGGTGGCAACTGCCGGCGATGCGCTTCGTATACATCGCCCGAGCCGCTTCACCGAGCGCGCCAGGTCGGGCATGCGGATCATTGGCACGCGCCACTTCGCAAAAATTCAACATTTCGAAGACCCGGACCTCGTCGGCCGTATCGGGCTTGCCGCGGCTTTCCATTTCTGCGAGTAACGCTACGTTCGCTTCAGGAAGCAAGAGCGTCACCGGCTTGTCGCGGGCAGCGGGCACGATCACCGCCGACAATGGTTCCTGCTGCCACCATCGTTCCAGTATCGAGTTGTAATTGCTGGAATAGACGACATCGTGCGGGTGGGTGAGCACTATCGCGTCAAGTCCGGATGCCTGCAGTTCATCCCGGATCCGCGCGGTTCTCGCATCACTCATGGCTTTCATCCTCGCTTCGGCGCCCTTCAGAGACCGCGGCACACCTGCGTGCTGCGCCGCACCAAAAGAAACAGTCTGACTTGCTTGAAGCAGTCACGCCTGACTTTTATCATCGAACGCGAATCGTTGCCAACCTGACCGCGTACGCGCTCGCGCCGGTTCGTAGCGATTCGTTTCAACACGAGACGTCGTCGAAATTCTGGAAACGCAGGACTCGGTTTTCGGCGTCCTGGTCGATGAATTCGCCCTGAGCCACGTCCAGTCCCAATTCGTCGAAATGTTCGACATCGCGCAGATCGAGGTTTACCGGGGCCCCAAGGGACCCTGTTCGGAAAGAACACCACGGGCGGGGTAATCTCGGTCACCACACGCCGCCCGGAAATGAACGAATACAGCGGTGACGTCGAGGTCGAGCACGGAAGCTATAAGGGTGGTGCCGACCATAGAATGCCTCGAATCGCACTCAATCTACCCTTGGCGGAAGATACATTGGCGTTTCGTTTCGCCGGAATATACGACTACTCAGAAGGCTATTACGGTAACGACAAGGACACAGCCACGTTCCCTGACTCCATCCCGCTCTATGCCGCGTTCGGCCTACCTACGGAAAACCCGCCGCTACCGCCGGAAATCAACACCAGAACGCGGGGCTCTGGTGAACGGCTCGAACGTGGCTGATGATCATAAGGTCGATGCGGAAGGCTACTACCTGACACAGCAGTTGGACTTTGATCGACTCTCCATCCGTTCAATTACCGGTTATCGCGAGCAGGAAGAAACGCTACCGAGCACCTACACTGGCGAAGCGTTCTCGACCTTGTTCGACGCCGGACGAAACATGGAGCGCGAGCAGTTTCAGCAGGAGCTTCGCCTGGTAAGCGATTTCGACGATCAGCCTTACGATTTTGTTCTTGGTGGCGTGTACTTTCATGACGAATTGGACTTCCGTGCGCTTACGAGCGTTGGCCTGCAATCCCTGCTACCGACGCTTCACCCGGAAACTGGCAGCTTTTTCGACCCCCGCGGTTTCGTAAATCTGGATCCCGCGTTCATCGATGATCCATTCTTTCAGGTGACAGGCAAAACTCGGGATGCATGGGCTGTCTATCTCGATGGGACATGGGATATGGGGACCCGTCGGCATCGTCAACAACGTGAATTGCCAGGATCTGCGTTCAGATGCGATAAGCAGGGCCGGCCTCACGGGCGCCGATTACGACCAGCGCACACTGCCACTCGGATCTGAGCAGTTTGGTGTGGTCGTGGACACCAGTGATCGCTGGAGCCGCCTTACCTGGCGCACGGCCGTGGACATCGAGTTGACGCCCGAGGTGATGGCGTATGCAAGCGTGTCTACCGGTTTCCAATCCGGCGGTTTCACCGAAATATGCTCCAGCGTAGCTACTTGCGTGCCTTACCAGCCGGAAACGAACAGGAATCACGAAATCGGACTGAAAGCAGATCTTTCCGACGACAGGTTGCGAATCAATACCGCGGAATTCCTGACTCGTTATCAGGACCTGCAACGTAACCAGGTGGTTCCCTTCGTACACGCTGTCGGCAATGAAACACAGGAGACGATCACGATAAACACCGGCCGTTCCCGGGCCACAGGCGCGGAGCTGGAGGCCATCTGGACTCCTACGGCGAACATGCGCTTCGACCTATCGACCAGCTACCTCCGACACGAGTACCGTAGCTTCACCCCGGACGATCCAGAACAGGGGCCGCAGGACCTCAGCAATCTGGGTATTCCCTTCTCGCCGAAATGGCAGCTTGGGCTTGGCGCCACCATCGACCAGCCGCTTGAACTGCTTGAAACCCTTGTTTGGAACGTAGGCGGCCATTATCAGTCCGAAGCCGAAACTTCGGTATTCAACAGCACGTTTACCCAGATGGAATCACGAACGCTGGTAAACGCCAGTATCACCTGGCTCGAACCCAATGATCGCTACTGGATGTCGCTTTATGGGCGTAACCTGCTCGATGAGACTCACAGGCTGGCGGGCAACTCGGTCGCAGGACTTTGGAATTTCACCCAGTTCGGATCACCCAGGCAATGGGGGTTACAGATCGGCGCAAGCTTCTGATTCTGACTCGATGTGGTCTACCATCCACGAACGTCTGCGCTTTCATCCCACACCGCAGGCTGGAGGGGCCGCATGAAGCACAAGCGGAGAACCTGGCGGTTCGCCATTGCCACCGCCGCCGCGCTCATCACCGCGCTGGCGTCGCTGATCTACTTCAATGCGGTTCCCGAACCCATGCGCGTGTCGGAGCCGGTCTCGTCGATCCCGGCGATAGACTCCGAGGGTTTTCGTCACCTGCAGTCCGTGATCCTTGGCAGCACGGCTATCCCGGGAAACCGCATTCGCATCCTCGAGAACGGCGAGGAGATCTACGAGGCCAAGCTTGCCGCCATCGAGCAGGCCAACCGCAGCATCACGTTCGAGACCTATGAGTTCTGGGGTGAGGAAATCGGCGGCAAGTTCGCCGAGGCCCTGGCCGGCGCCGCAGAGCGGGGGGTGGCCGTCCATGCGATCTTCGACTACGTCGGGTCAGTGCGGGCCAGCCGCGAGAAATTCCGCAGGATGGAAGGCGCCGGAGTGGAGGTCGTGCGCTGGCGACGACCCGCCTGGTACCAACTTGCGCGCTTCAATCACCGCACCCATCGCAAGCTGCTGATCGTCGACGGCACCATCGGATTTACCGGCGGCGCCAACGTAGCCGACCCGTGGCAGGGCAGCCCGGAAACGGGCGGCTACCGGGACAACCACTTCCGCTTTGAGGGCCCGGTGGTCGCGCACCTCCAGAACTCCTTCATGCTCAACTGGCTCAATGCGAGGAACGAGCTGCTGTACTCTACAGAGTACTTCCCCGAACTCGACGAACGGGGCGATCTTGGCGCCACGGTGGTCGACAGTTCACCGCGGGAGGGCACGCACCGCATACGGCTGATGCTGCTGTTGGCGCTGGCAGGCGCTCGTGACAGCATCCGCCTGGCCACGCCGTATTTTTACCCCGATGACATGATCATGGCCGCATTGATCGAAGCCCGCGACCGTGGCGTGAGCGTGGACCTCATGCTGCCGGCAGAGGGACACTACAGCAGTGCCGTGCGGGAGGCGTCCAGGAACCGCTGGGGCAAGCTTCTGGAGGCGGGTGTGAACATCCATGAGTACAGTCCATCCAAGTACCACGCCAAGCTCTACATTATCGATAATTACTGGGTCTCCATCGGTTCGTCGAATCTCGACAACCGTTCGTTTCGCCTCAATGACGAAACCAACGTCATCATCATGAACCGCGACCTCGCAGCCACCCTTGTCGCCCAGTATGAACGAGACCTCCAGGAGACCCGAAGCTACGACCTGGACGCCTGGGAAGACCGCGCTGTATACAGGCGTCTGCTGGGCTGGCTGGCCATGAGTATCGGCTGGCACCTGTAACTTTCGTATGCACCGGGGACGCACCCTGCAGGTTGAGCGCGCTTTCCCCTGCCAGTGCGACGCGCCCAAGAAAGCCCCGCCGAAACGGGGCCTTGGGTGGCGTGACCTTCGGCTGACCCTCACTGCACGTCCATCAGAACTCGTACTGTGCGCGGAAAGCGTAGACCCAGCCCTTGGTCTGCTTGCCGAAGCCGTCCAGTCCGCCGAGCTGGGTTTCGCCGTCCAGCCAGATGAGGTTGAACTTGAAGATGAT
>PWYM01000222.1 GCA_003567855.1 Gammaproteobacteria bacterium
ACAGCATGTCGATGTCGCACCACAACCCGCCGTGCGCATGCAGCAGCCGGTAGCGGAACCAGTCGGCGAAGGGGGCGAGCGATCCGCTGCGCCGGTGGCGGTAGAGCAGCTCGCGCGGCAGGATCCCGGCGGCATCGGCAAGCGTCACGCCCGCCGGTACGGTATCGGGCGGGTCGTAGACGTAAAGTACCACCGGGTGGCCGTGGTGCACGAACGACGCGAGGCTCAGGCGCTCGATGCGCGACAGCGACGCACCGTGCCAGAACATCTGCACGGTCCGCAGTCTCATCTGCGCGCGTCGGTCACGCGGTCGTGACCGGGATACCCGCGATGCGGTTCTTCCAGGCCGCGGGCCCCGAGCGGTGGACCGAGTCGCCGCCCGAGTCCACCGCGACGGTGACCGGCATGTCGCGGACCTCGAACTCGTAGATCGCCTCCATGCCGAGGTCTTCGAACGCGACCACGCGGCTCGCGCGGATCGCGCGCGATACCAGGTACGCCGCACCGCCGACCGCGATGCAGTAGACGGCGCCGTGGTTTTTGATCGCCTCGATCGCGACCGGCCCGCGTTCGGACTTGCCGACCATGCCGATCAGCCCCTGCGCGAGCAGCGCGTCGGTGAAGCGGTCCATGCGCGATGCGGTGGTCGGACCGGCGGGGCCGACGACCTCGTCGCCGACCGGGTCGACCGGGCCGACGTAGTAGATGAAGCGGCCCTCGAAGTCCACCGGCAGCGGTTCGCCGCGCTCGAGCAGGCCGACGAGGCGCTTGTGCGCGGCGTCGCGCCCGGTCAGCAGCCGGCCGCTGAGCAGCAGCTGTTCGCCCGCTTTCCAAGTGGCGATCTCCTCGCGGGTCACGGTGTCGAGGTTCACGCGGCGGCTCGCGCCGAGGTCCATCTCGAGCTTCGGCCAGTCGGACAGGTCCGGCGGGTCGAGCCGCGCCGGGCCGCTGCCGTCGAGCGTGAAGTGCGCGTGGCGGCTGGCCGCGCAGTTCGGCAGCAGCGCGACCGGCTTCGACGCGGCGTGCGTCGGGTATTCGGTGACCTTCACGTCGAGCACGGTCGACAGTCCGCCGAGCCCCTGCGCGCCGATGCCCAGCGCGTTGACCTTCTCGTGGATCTCCAGGCGCAGCGCCTCGGCGTGGCTTGCCGGGCCACGTGCCTGCAGCTCGTGGAGGTCGTAGGGCTGCATCATCGCCCACTTGGCCATCAGCATCGCCTTCTCGGGCGAGCCGCCGATGCCCAGCGACAGCATGCCCGGCGGACACCAGTCGGCGCCCATCGTCGGCACCTGCGACAGCACCCAGTCGACGACGCTGTCGCCGGGCAGCAGCATCGCGAATTTCGACTTGTTCTCCGAGCCGCCGCCCTTCGCGGCGACGATGACCTCGACGGTGTCGCCGGGGACGAGCTCGATGTGCGTGACACCGGGCGTGTTGTCGCCGGTGTTGCGCCGCGCGCCGTCGGGGTCGGCGACGATCGACGCGCGCAGCGTGTTGTGCTCATCGGTGTAGGCGCGGCGCACGCCCTCGTTGACCATCTGCTCGACGGTGAGCTCGGCGTCCCAGCGCACGTCCATGCCGATGCGCACGAACGCGATCGCGATGCCGGTGTCCTGGCAGATCGGACGGTGGCCCTCGGCACACAGCCGCGAGTTGATCAGGATCTGCGCCATCGCATCGCGCGCGGCCGGTGAGGCCTCGCGCTCGTAGGCCGCCGACAGCGCGCGGATGTAGTCGGGCGGGTGGTAGTAGGAGATGTACTGCAGCGCGTCGGCGACGCTCTGGATGAAGTCTTCCTGCCTGATCGTGGCCATGCGTGGGTGCCGCCTCCGTGGCTGCGGGGTGAATGCGGGCGTGGAACCGCGGTGATTGGCAATTATCGGCAATGCGATCCGGTCATGCCAATCGCGCGCGGGTACAATGCGTGCGCATGGCAGCAGACCAGGCATCCGTGCAGCTCGTCGTCGGCCTCGGCAACCCGGGGGATCGCTACGCGCAGACGCGCCACAACGCCGGTTTCTGGTTCGCCGACCTGCTCGCATCGCGCGCCGGCGAGGCATTCTCGCGCCAGGCGAAGTTCCACGGAGAGCTTGCACGCTTCACGCTTGCGGGCGCGGACCTGCGCGTACTCAAGCCCGAGACCTACATGAACCGAAGCGGGCAGGCCATCGCGGCGGTGTGCCGGTTTTTCCGCATCCCGCCCGCGGGCGTGCTGGTCGTGCACGACGAGCTCGACCTGCCGCCGGGTGCCGTGCGGCTCAAGCTCGGTGGCGGCGCCGGAGGACACAACGGGCTGCGCGACACGATCTCGCACATCGGCGCCGAATTCTGGCGGCTGCGCGTCGGCGTCGGCCACCCGGGCCACCGCGACCAGGTCACCGACTACGTGCTCAGCCGCGCCCGCGCCGAAGAGGAGTCCGAAATCCGCGACGCGCTCGCCGCCGCGGCCGACGCGCTCGAGGTCATGCTCGCGCGAGGCAGCGAGGCCGCGATGCAGCAGCTCCACAGCCGCGGCCGCAAGCCGCGCCCCTACCGCAAGGCCGACGACGCCGCGTCCTGACTCAGGCGTCCCTCGCCCTCGACCGGCGACTATGCGCCGCGGCCGACGCGCACCACGAGCTGGTGCAGCAGCCACGGCCAGTGTCGCCCGAGGAAACCTGCGATCCGACCGGAATCGTCACCACAGCGCACGGTTGTCGCCACCAACGCTGCTGGTTGTACGCTGGACGATCACCGGGCCGCCGCGCACACTGCGTCGGGCCCGATCCAGCCAGGAGCAGCATGATGTCCAGCGAAGCCCTCCCCCAGGCGGCCCCGCACCCGGTGCTCGCGGAAATCGCCGCCGAGATCGGGGAGGCGCACGTTCTGGTCGACGAACAGGCTCGGCGCTTCCACTCGAGCGACATCTACGCGGTGGGCGAACTGCCGCTGGCGGTCGTGCGTCCGGCCGATACCGACGGCGTCGCCGCCATCGCAAGGTTTGCCGCGCGGCACGGCCTGAGCCTCGTACCCCGTGGTGGCGGGGTCTCCTACACCGACGGATACCTACCCACCGAGTCGGCGTCGCTGCTCGTCGACGCTGCGCGGCTGGAACGCATCCTGGAGATCAACGAAGAGGACATGTACGTGACCGTCCAGGCGGGCGTGACATGGGCACAGCTCAACGACGCGCTGCGTCCGCTCGGGTTGCGCACGCCGTTCTTCGGTCCGTTCTCAGGTGCGCGTGCAACCGTCGGTGGCAGCGTCTCGCAGCACAGCGTGAGCTGGGGCACCGGGATATTCGGCGCCTCGGCAGACTCCGTGCTGTCAGTGGAAGTCGTGCTGTCGGGCGGCGAGGTGCTGCGCACGGGCTCATGGGGCACCGACACGTCGACGCCGTTCTTCCGCCACTTCGGCCCCGACCTCACCGGGCTGTTCGCCGGCGATGCCGGCGCGCTGGGGATCAAGACCGCGATCACGCTGCGCCTGCTCGCGCGGCCGCCCGAGTTCATCGGGCTGTCGTTTCGCTTTCCGGATTTCGACGCGATGTTTGCCGGCATGCACGCGGTCGCGAAGCTCGGCATCAACACGGTCAACTTCGGGCTCGATCCGCGGCTGCAGCAGGGCGCGCTCGGGCGCATGGCCACCCGCGATGCGCTTGCGGCTGCGCGCTCCGTGTTCGCCACCGCACGCAACCCGCTCGACGGCATCGTGCAGGTGGTGCGGATGGGGCTGGCCGGTCGACGCTTCGTCTCCGCCGACGAGTACGCACTGCATTACGTCGTCGAGGGCGTGGACCGGGCCGCGGCGAAGGCCGCGGCGGCGGCGGTGCGTCGCGCCGTCGCGCCGTACGGTGCCGAGATGGCCAATACGGTGCCCAACGTGATGTACGCGAATCCGTATCCGCCGTTCACGAACATCGTCGGCCCGCGCGGTGAGCGCTGGGCGCCGATCCACGGCCTGCTGCCATTCTCTCGCGTGACGCCGTTCAGGCGCGCGCTCGAAGCGCTGCTCGCCGGGCACGATGACGCGATGCGCGAGCACGGCATTGAAATCGGCAACATGTTCATGTCCGTGAGCACCAACGGCTTCATCTACGAACCGGTGTTCTACTGGCCCGATGCGCATAACGACGCGGTACGCGGCATCGTGCCGGAAGGCTACCTGGACCAGGTCGGCGAGCATCCGGCAAGCCCCGAGGGTCGCGCGCTCGTCCACGCGATCAAGCTCGAGATCATCGATCTGCTGCACCGCCACGGCGCCGTCCACTTCCAGGTGGGCAAGCTGTATCCGTACCTTGTGGACCGCAACCCCGCTGCCGAGCGACTGGTACGCGACATCAAGAAGGCGCTGGATCCGGACCGGAAGATGAATCCCGGCGCACTGGGACTCTGACGGGGGGCGTTCGGTATCGCCGTGAGCGGTCAGCCCGGCGTGATGCGGGGTCCGGCAGCCGCGGAACCGCCTGCATCGCGCATGCCGGACGATATTCACGCAAACTGGACCCCCAGCGCACGATCGCCGGACTGAACCCGGCAGCCAGGAGCATGCAATGAGGGCGGCGGCCCATCCTCCGGACGCCGGCGAGTCCGCAGGCAGTCCCTGATGTCGACGGTGCCGATCAGGCGGTCGTACCCGGAAGGGGTGCTCGCGTGAGCTTCGGCGGCATCCTGCGCGATGCGCTGTGCCTGTGCGCACTGCTGGCGCTCGCGTGGCTGTACCACCTGTACGCGCGCGTGCTGCCCACGCCGGCGCTTGCCGCGGCGTGGATCGGGGCCGCGCTGCCGGTCGCGTGTGCGCTCCACTACCGTGCGCGCCGGCGCCGCCGCGCGTTTCTCGCGACCTGGGTGGCACCCGAAAGCCGGCTGCAGCGCTGGCTCGCCGGCGGTGCACTGATGTGGACCCGCGCGCTGCTCGCCGCGCTGGTGCTCGCCGCCGTGCTGCTCGTCGGGCTTGCGCGAACGCGGCATGCCGAGGCGTGGCTGGCGCTGCTCGCGGCGCTGCCGCTGCTGCTTGTGCTGCGCGTGTTTGCATGGCGCGCGCTGCGCCGTGACATCGCGCCGGGTTTTCTCGCGATGATGTCCTGGCGCGTGGCGGCGCTGCCAGCCGGTGTCGCACTGCTTGCGGCGCTGGTCGCGGTCGCGTTCGGGCAGACCTATCCCGACTTTTCCGGCGTCAGCCTCGAGCGCGCGGTGTGGCACCTCGTCGACCGCGAGCACGCGCGCAGTCCGTATGCGATGACGCTGCTGCAGCTCGCCGCCGCCCAGGAGGGGCTGCGGCTGTGGCTCGCGCAGCAGCTGATGCCGGCGCCCGGCGCGTCGCTGGTGCA
Source organism: Gammaproteobacteria bacterium (assembly GCA_003567855.1). Lineage (GTDB taxonomy): Bacteria > Pseudomonadota > Gammaproteobacteria > Steroidobacterales > PWYM01 > PWYM01. The sequence continues at coordinate 5,309 of PWYM01000222.1, forward strand.
GGCTCTGGGCTGGACGATCACGCTCGCGGCCGAAGCGCTGTTCGCGTGGTCATACCTGCTCGCCTGCCACGGCGCGCTGATCATCGCAGGGGCGCACGAGCGCGCGCCACCCGGCGATCAGCGCTGACGTCCCGCGCCGGCGACCGTGGCGGAGGCGTCACCGCCGGTATGCACCGTCCACTGTGCATCCCGGTCTGCAAGCGCGTAACGATCGGTCGCGGGAAAGCCCGGTGGCCGCGCGTGCTCGAAGCGCGGATCGAACACGACCCGCGTACGGTAACGCGGCTCGGTCGCCGAAACCGAGCCTGCAGTCAGGCTGCCATGGATGGCGAGCATCGCGCCGCCGCGTGCGCCGTGGCGGCGGACGACGAAACGCCGCAGCGCGAGGATGGAGCCGTGGATCGTGAGGTCACCGGGCCCGGTCGTTGCAGGCGCGGCGATCTCCACGTTGCCCTCGGAGACGAGGCCAAGATAGTCGTCCGGGGTGTCGTGCACCGGATCGCCGGACGCATACAGCAGGGCACCCTCGATGACGATCCTGTGCGGCGAGTACACCAGCACCTTGCCGCGGACCTGGCCACTGACGTGCAGCGTGGCGCGTGCCGTGCCGACGACGAAGTACGGGCCGTCGGGCAGGCGCACCCGCGTGCCGGCGCCGCCGGCCGCGACCGGCTGCCAGCGCAGCGACCCGTCGGCATCGAAGACGATCCGCGTGTCGGTGTCGACGACGAGCGTGTCGGTTCGCCCGGCCAGCTCCTCCGACAACGCGGGTGCGACGCGCCCGGGCAGGCCGATACGACCGGCACGCGTCTCGATCCCGCCGGGGAAGATCCGCTCGCGTGCTGCGCGCCCGAGCCGCGAGCGGCCGGGGTTGACGTCACGCGCGGTGGTGACGGCACCGCTGAACTGCGGCTGGGTCCGCCGGCTCGGCGAGATGTAGATGTTCGAATTGGCGTGGAAGCGGCCTTCGACCACGTCGTCGTGCATTTCCACCGAAGGGTCCCAGCGGTCGATGAACTTCGCGAAGTGGGAGAAGGCCTTGCGTCGCATCCTGAGTTCGGTCGACATCGCGGTGCCGTGGGCCTCGGTCCTGATTTCGACGACGACCTCGTCGTGGCCCATCGGATCCCCGGCCGGCAGCCGCGTGAAGCTCGCCGTGTACTGCTGTCCTTCGTGTTCCCACTCGACGCTGTGCGGTGCGGCGGCCTGCGACTGCGCCGCCCACGTGGCGACGCGTGCGTCGAGCATGTGCTGCTGAGCGTCGGATATCGGTGCAGTGTGTGCCGGGGGCGTCTGCGGTACGCGCGGCACTTCGCCGGCGGCCGCGACGACGTCGGGGACTGCCACGCGCGCGGGCGCGAGCAGCGCGTCGGAGTTGTGGACGGTCAATGCGTCGGCGGCCGGATCGGGCGGAAGTTCGCGTGTGGGCTGCGGTGGCGTCGGATCCGAGGGTTCGGGCGGAGGGTTCGCCGCGGCCGCAGCGGTCTGCGTTTCGGCCGCGGTGCGTGCCGGCAGCGCGGCGGCCGGCGACTCGATAGCCTCTTCGGTGTTCGGCCCGGTTTCGGCCGCGGCACGCTGCGGTGCGCCGGCGTCGGGTGCACCGTCGACTTCGATGAAATCGGCCGGCTGCAGCGCGACCCGGAGCACGTGCGTGGCGGAGAGGTCCGGCGGGTCACGCCACAACGCGACGAGCACGACGCACGCAACGGCGTGCAGCGCGATCGACACCAGCAGCGGACCGGACAATGATCGACGTACCACGCCGCGCCTCGCGATCGGGTGGTCCCACGGTGAAAGTCACACGCGGCGCGCGGGGCGTCAAGCCGTATCGCCGCGCCTCAGTCCAGCGTTTCGAGCTTGCGCCGGTATTCGGCGCGTACCGCGCCCAGGGTGGCGTGTTCCTCGGCGCGCATCAGGCTGAAGCGCGCGGCCTCGCGGTCGCCGGCCGAGTCGAGGATCTGCGCGCGCAGGAAATAGAACTTGTGCTCGATGTCGCGCATGCGGATCGCCCGGTTCACCGCCGCGAGTGCGGCATCGGTGTTGCCCTCGCGCAGTGCCGTCTCGGCGAGGAAGTAGTGGTAGTACGGGTTGCGTCGCTGGTGATTGCGCAGGCGTTCCCGGTAGGCCTCGGCAAGTGCCTGCTCACCGCGCGCGTCGTAGATGCGCGCGAGGTTGCTCATCGCGACGCGGTCGCGCCGGTCGACGCGCAACGCCCGGTGCAGCGCGGCCTCGGCGTAGGTGTCCATGCCGTGTCGACGGTAGAGCACGCTGAGGTTCGACCATGGGGCCGATACGTCAGGTGCAACCTCGATCGCCCGGAGAAAGCGTGCGAAAGCCAGCCGGTGCTCGCCATCCTTCATCGCGTCTACCGCGAGGTTGTTGTAGTAGAGCGCATCGATCACCTCGTCGGTGACCGGTGTCTGTGGATAGTTGCCACGGAAGAACGGCGTGTTGAAATCGACGACACGGTCGGAGCGGCCTCTCACGCTGGTGTCGGGCACGTTGACGCGCACGTTCACGTGCTGGTGCAGCACCATCATGCTGCCGTCGGCGCTCCACGTCGGTGGCACCTCGACCTGCTGGTAGCTGACGCGCAGCCCGGCCTCGCGGGCAAGCGCGACGAACAGGTTCGTGAAGGCGAGGCAGTTGCCGGTGCGCGCGTAGAACGTGTCGCGCGCGGTCCCCGTATGGGTCGCCTCGTAATCGATGTCGAGCAGGCCGGTGTCGTTCATGTGTCGCAGCAGCCGCTCGAGGCGCGACGAGGTGGTGCCGTGACTCGGGACCGCGTCGCTGACGAACGCACGCATCGCGTCGTCCATTTCTCGCAGGTTGAGCAGGGGCTGTTCGTCGGACAGGACGCGTTCGCCGAACAGCGCTTCGCCGCTCAGCAGCTCGGCCTCTGAGGGCAGCGCCGAGGGGTCGGGAGGCGGCGGCAACGTGGCGGCGCAGCCGTATACTGCGATCAGCAGTACGGGCAGGGCCGCGGAGACAGGCTTGAACCCCAGCATTCGGGGCACCTCGCCGGGAGGCAGTTCACGTCATGTACCGACTGTGACCCAAGCCGGCGCGCCGATCAATGCCCGTAGTTCCGGGGGTTCGCCATGGCCCCGGCGGCCTTCGCAAACGGGGAACCGGGGAGCTCGAGAAGGGGTCGAAATCAGGATGTGCCTGGTGCAACACACAATGCCGGATGGCGCGCGCGGGCGCGCGATGAAGCGCCTCTCCGGGAGGGACGCATGAGCGCGCTCGCCACCGCCCGCGCCCGCGGTGGCCTGGCGCGCCGCGACGTGGTCCGCGCGGCCGCGCTGGCGGTGCTGCTGGCCGCCGTGGTCGTCGCGCTATTTGCGTGGATCACGAGCACGAGCCAGCACGAGTGGCCGGCCCCGGCGGTCGTGCCGGTCGAGATCGGCGATCGGCACTACCGCCTCGCCCCCGCGGACGCCGGGGCCGTCGAGCGCTTCACCGGCGAGCACTTCGATGACGGCCACGCGCGCACGCGCGCGCGGCTGGCCGCAGAGATCGACGCCGGGCTGGATGCCGCATTTGCGCCGGTGCGCGCACGCCTGCCGGAGTTCGCCGACTGGTACTACTCGCTGTCGGGCGAATACACGCGGCTGGGGCTGGCCGCGGCGTCACGCCTGAATCTCGTGGAAGGCGACGTGCTGGCCGCGCGTGCATCGTCGATGCTGTTTCCCGATGACGCATGGTCGCGTGAGTTCGCAACGCTGGACAGCCGGCTGGCCGGCGCGGTCGGGGAGACGCAGCGCGCCGTGCGTGCCGAATGGCTGACCGCGCTCGAGCACCGACTGGCCGGGTCCCGTGTGCCGGCGCCACTGCAGGACGACGCTTATCAGGGCACTGGCGCGCCGGTATCGGCGCGCTCGCCGGAGGCGTTTCTGGACGGCCTGGCCGCGCGCGAACGCGACGTGCTGGCCGGCCGCGTCGGCGTCAGCACCGCGGTGGGCGGCAGCGCGGCCGCCGGGGCGTTGATCTGGCGCGGCGCTGCGGCGCGGGCCGCCGGTCGGTCCGGCCGAGTTGCCGCGGCCCGCGGCGTGGGTCGCGGCGCGGCGCGCGCGGGTTCTGCCGCCGGCAGCGGGCTCGTCGTGTGCGCGCCCGGCGGCCCGGCGGCGGCCGGATGCGCGCTGGTCGCGGGCACCATCGCGTGGCTGGCCACCGACTGGGCAATGCTGCGCATCGACGAGGCGCTGCACCGCGACGACCTCGTTGCCGCGCTCGATGCCAGCCTCGATGTGCTGCAGGCGGAAGTGCGCGCCGACCTGCTCGGTGCGTGGGACGAGGCGCTCGTCGCCTACCGGTCGGGCGTCGACGAAGACATCGCCTGGACGTTCCGGCCCGTCGAGCGGCGGTAAACCCTGCGCGCCTGCGCGGCGCGGTCAGCCCTTGCGCGCCGCCTTGTCCTTGTCGTTGGCCGCGCGGATCATCTCGCGGATCTTCCCCCAGTCGTCATCGCTGAGTTTCTGCAGCCCCCAGAAGGTGCCGCCGCCGCCGAGCATCGAGCCGCCGTCGATCGCCACCGTCTGGCCGGTGATGTACTCGCTGCCATCGGCCATCAGGTACACGGCGAGGTGGCCGAGTTCATCGAGCCGGCCGACGCGCCCGAGCGGGATCTGGTCAGTGTAGTCGCCGTCGCCGAGGCCGCTGCCCGGCGACAGCCGCGCCCACGCGCCCTCGGTCGGGAACGGTCCCGGCGCGATGCAGTTCACGCGGATGCCGTAGCGGCCCCACTCGGCGGCCAGCGACTTCGTCATGATGTTGATCGCGCCCTTGGACATCGCCGAGGGCACGACGAACGGCGAGCCCGTCCACACCCAGGTCGTGGTGATCGACAGCACGCTGCCCTTGTGCCCGGCGTCGATCCAGCGCCGGCCGACGGCGTGCGTGACGTAGAAGGTGCCATGGAAGACGATGCCGGCGATCGCGTCGAATCCGCGGTGCGAAAGATCCTTGGTCGGGCTGATGAAATTGCCGGCGGCGTTGTTGACGAGCCCGTCCAGCGGCCCCTCGGCGAAGATGCTCTCGACCACCGCGTCCACGGCCTCGGGGTCGCGGATGTCGAGCACGCGCGTGTGCACGGTGCCGCCGCCGCGGGCGTTGATCTCGTCGGCGGCCTCGGTGAGCTTCGCCTCGCGCCGCCCGCAGATGTAGACGTCGGCACCGAGTGCGGCGAAATGCTCGGTCATCGTGCGCCCGAGGCCGGTGCCGCCACCGGTGACGAAGATGCGTTTTCCCTTCAGCAGGTCTTCCCTGAACATGGCTCGCCCTCATTGCGTGGTCCGTGCTGCTAGAATAGCGCGCCGCGGCGGTCGGGCGCCGCCCGTGTGCGCCCCGCGTCACGGGCGGATCGCACAGCGGCCGGCCCAGTCACGCCAACCCGAACCCGAGAGCCCCCCAATGGCCATCAGATGCGGCATCGTCGGGCTGCCCAACGTGGGCAAGTCCACGCTGTTCAATGCGCTCACCGCGAACGAGATCGCGGCCGAGAACTACCCGTTCTGCACCATCGACCCGAACGTCGGCGTCGTGCCGGTGCCCGACCCGCGGCTCGCCGCGCTCGCGGCGATCGTGAAGCCCGAGAAGGTGCTGCCGACGACGGTCGAGTTCGTCGACATCGCCGGCCTCGTGAAGGGCGCGTCGAAGGGCGAGGGTCTCGGCAACCAGTTCCTCGCCAACATCCGCGAGACGCACGCGATCGCACACGTGGTGCGCTGCTTCGAGAACGACGACGTGATCCATGTCGAAGGGCGCGTCGACCCGGTCGGCGACGCCGAGGTCATCGGCACCGAACTGCTGCTCGCCGACCTCGACACCGTCGCGCGCAGCCTCGAGCGCGCCACCAAGGCCGCGAAGAGCGGTGACAAGGTGCAGCTCGCGCGCCGCGAGCTGCTCACGCGGCTCAACGCCCACGTCGAGGCCGGCCGGGCCGCACGGCTGTTCGAGTGCGATGACACCGAGGCGCCGCTGTTCCGCGAGCTGCATCTGCTTACGGCAAAGCCGGTGATGTACGTCGCCAACGTCGACGAGGACGGTTTCGAAAACAACGCTCATCTCGACCGGCTGCGCGAACTCGCCACGAACGAAGGCGCCGAGGTGGTCGCGATCTGTGCGGCGATCGAGGCCGAGATCGCGCAGCTCGACGAGGGCGATCGCGCCGAGTTCCTCGCCGGCATCGGCCAGGACGAGCCGGGACTGCACCGCGTGATCCGCGCCGCCTACAGGCTGCTCGGGCTGCAGACGTTCTTCACCGCCGGCCCCAAGGAAGTGCGCGCGTGGACGACGCGCATCGGCGCGACCGCGCCACAGGCCGCCGGCGAGATCCACACCGACTTCCAGAAGGGCTTCATCCGTGCCGAGGTCATCGCCTACGACGACTACATCGCGGGCAACGGTGAGCAGGGCGCGAAGGAGGCCGGGCGGCTGCGCCTCGAAGGCAAGGAATACGTCGTCCGCGAGGGCGACGTGATGCACTTCCGCTTCAACGTCTGAGCCTGGCGATGCTCGCGCTGACGCTGGCGGTGCTGGTCGTGGCCGCCGTCGGCGCGTTGCTCTCCATCGGTGGCGCGTGGCGGCTCACGAGACTGGAACGCTTGGCGCCGGAGCGCTTCGACGACCCGCCCCTCGTGTCGATCATCGTCGCCGCGCGCGACGAGGCCGACACGCTGGCGCCGGCGTTGCGCACGCTGCTCGCGCAGGACTGGCCCGCGCTCGAGGTGCTCGTCGTCGACGACCGCTCCACCGACGCCACCGGCGAGGTCGCGACGCGCATCGCGGCCGAAGATTCGCGGCTGACGGTGCTGCGGGTCGACGCGCTGCCCGACGGCTGGCTCGGCAAGACGCACGCGATGCACGTGGCCGGCCAGCGCGCGCGTGGCCAGTGGTGGCTCTACACCGACGCCGACGTGCTGATGCATCCCGATACGCTGTCGCGCGCGATGACGCTTGCGCGCGCCGGCGGGCTCGATCACCTGACGCTGGTGCCTCGCCTGGTCGCGCACGGCGCGCTGCTGCGCGCGGTGCTGCTGCCGCTGACCGCGGGCATATTCCTGCGGTTCATGGCCTGGCGTGGGCGCGGTTTCGCCGTCGGCGCGTTCAACCTCGTGCGCGCCGACGCCTGGCGCCAAGCTGGCGGGCACGCCGCGATCGCGATGGCGGTCGTCGACGACATGGCGCTGGGTGCACGGCTGGCACGCTCGGGCGCGCGCCAGGCCGTCGCGTCAGGTGCCGAGCACGTCGCGGTGGAGTGGTACCCGGACCTCGGCCGGCTCGCGCGCGGGCTCGAGAAGAACGCGCTGGCCGGCTGCGGGTACAGCGTCACCGGGGCCGGCGTGCTCGTGGTGCTGCTGGCGCTGGTCAACGTCGTGCCGTGGGTGGCGCTGGCCGTCGGCGTGTCGCGTGCCGACGCGGGACTGATCACCGCCGCGCTGCTCGCGCTCGGCGCACTCGTGCTGCCGGCGATGCTGTGGGCGTCGCGGTTGCGCTGGGGCTGGGGGTGGCTTGCGTGGTGGCCGCTCGCCGGGCCGTTGGCGGCAGCGCTGATTGCACGCGCGGTGTGGCTGACGATCGCGCGGGGCGGCATCGTCTGGCGCGGTACCTTCCACTCGCTCGAGACGCTTCGCAGGCCATGAGCCGCGCAGGTGCCGGCCAGGCACGCTGACGGCTACAGCACCAGCGGCACGATCATCCAGCACGTCAGCGCGATCAGCACGACGCCCATCGCGTCGACCGCGGCGCCGACCTTGATGAACTTCGACACCGGTACGTGTCCGGTGGCGATCACCATCGCGTTCGACGCGGTGCCCGCGGGATTGGCCAGCCCCCAGCTCGCGGCGAGCCCCGCCGCGAGCGCGACCGGGACCGGGTCGTGGCCGCCGGCGATCGCCAGCGCGGCGACGATGGGCATGAAGGTCACCGCGGTGCCCACCTGGCTCGTGGTCTCGGTGACGAAGATGCAGATCAGCGCGACCGTCATCAGCATCAGCAGCAGCGGCAGCGCCGACACGCCGCCGAGCGCGCTGCCGATCGACTCGCTGAGCCCGGTCGCCATGATCGCGTCGGCGAGCGCCAGCCCCCCGCCGAGCAGGAACACGAGGAACCACGGGGCGCGCTGGCAGTCGTCCCATTCCAGCAGCCGCGACTGGCGGCCCGATTCGGTGCCGGCGCGGCCCTCGCCGCTGGGCACCACGCACAGCGACAGCGCCGCGATCACGGCGATGTTCGGCGCCGT
>PWYM01000229.1 GCA_003567855.1 Gammaproteobacteria bacterium
ATGCCGGTGAGTGGTCCTGCCATGATGCGCTGCTTCCGTGCGAGCCAGGCCGCCTCTGCCGGCGGCGCCCGGCGACATTCTATGTCGAACACCCAAAAAAAGCCGGGCACTGGGCCCGGCTCCGGAGGCTGGCCGCGGCCCGGACGGGGCCGCGGCGAACTCGGGTTAGAAGCGCACGTTCGCAGTCACGCCGAACTGGCGTCCGCGCGACAGCGTATTCGCGAAACCGCGGGGCGTGCTCGCACCCCACTGCTGCTGCGCGAAGTACGGGCCGCAGTTGAGTCCCTCGCGGAACACGCCCGGCACCGGCGGACAGGGCGCCGGCGGCTGCGCGGCCCATGCACTGGTATCGATGTAGCGCAGGACCTCGACGACGTTGCGCTGGTTGAACAGGTTCTTGGCCCAGAAGGACACGTCCCAGCGGTCGCTCTCGAAACCGGTGCGCAACCCGACGCGGAGCTGTTCGCCGGTCTTGATGAGGTTGTGCACCTGCGAGTAGCGGCTGGACTGGAACGTGATGTTGCCACCGACGAACCACTCGTAGCCCTCCGCCATCGGCACACTGTAACGTGAGCGCAGCGCGGCCTGGTGGCGCGGCGAGCGCGGCGTCTGGTTGCCGGCGACGCTACCGCGTTCCTGCACGCAGGCGAAATACGCGGTATCGCCGGCCGTCGGCGTACAGCCAAGCAGATCGGCCTGGTCCTGGCTGATGTATTCACGGATTTCGGAATCGATGAACGAGTAGCTCAGGCCGAGATTCCAGTTATCCGTCAGCAGCACGCTGAACTCGGTCTCTATACCCATGACGCGCGTTTCGCCGACGTTGTCGATCAGCGAGTCGAGCGTGCCGTCGGGACGCTCGAAGGTCAGCGTGAGCTGCTGGTCTTCCCAGTCGATGAAAAACGCAGCGACTTCCCAGCGTGCCCGGCCATCCCAGAGCTGGCTCTTGAAGCCCACCTCGTAGTTGGTCGACGTTTCCTCGTCATAGGTCTGGCGGAAGGCGGCCGGGTCATTGAATCCGCCCGGCTTGTTGCCGCGCGCGATGTTGCCGTAGAGCGTCAGGTCATCGCTGTGGCGGTAGGTCAGCGTGACGCGCGGCGTCAGACTGTAGAACTTGTCGTTCTGAAACGCGACCGGGTCACCGGCGATGCTGACGGGATCGAACGACAGGCGATCCATCGCGTAGCGCAGTTCCGCCGTCGCCGTCCAGCGATCGTCGAAGTCGAACTCGACGCTGCCGAAGCCGGCGATGTTCTCGGTGATCGTGGTCGACGTGATCGCATTGCGTTGCAGCACCGCCTGCTCGGGGTCGATCTGGGCCTCGATGATCGTCAGCGGGTTGTACTTGTCGTTCTGCGACAGGTTGAACTTGTCGTTGAAGTAGTAGGTGCCGGCCAGCCAGCGGAAACGGCGGTCCCCGGGCGACGCGATGCGAAGCTCCTGCGAGAAGGTGTAGCGCGACTCGCTCTGTTCACGCCAGAAGGACCCGCGCTGGTCCGGTACCGGCAGCAGCGCCCAGAGATAGCTCAACGGGTCGTAACCGCCATACGATGCATCGAGCCGGCGCTCGAAGTCCTCGTCCTGGTAGCTGGTGATGCTGGTCACCTGGAAGCCGTCACCGAGCGCGAGGTTCATTGTCAGCGCACTGCGCAGCACGTCGCGCCGGTAGCCGGCGCCGTCGGGAAACACGTCGGTGCGCAGGTTCACCTGGTCACTGAAGATGGCCTCACCACAGTAGTAGCCGCGCGCCGCGGGGGCGTTCTCCGGATCGCGCTGGAAGCAGTTGTTGAATTCCTGGCCCTGCAGGAACAGCGCCGGATGCCCGTCACGATCCTCGGCGTAGGTCATTCGCAGTGTCGCGTCGAAGCGGTCGTTGGGCAGCCACTGGAGCTTGGCGGTGAAGCTGCGCGTTTCCTCGTCTCCGACCATTTCGTTGGTGAGCTGGTTGCGATACTCACCACCGTACTCGTAGTGCCGCGCGGCCACGTAGTAGAACAGGCGGTCTTCGATCAGCGGCCCGGAGTGCGAGAGCACCAGTTCGTACTCGTCGTGCTGCGCACCGGTGAGGGAGAGTTCGCCCTCGAACTCGTTGGTGGGGTCGCGGGTGATGTAGTTGATCGCGCCGGCAAAGGTGGCACGCCCGTAGAGTGCCGCCTGCGGCCCCTTGATGACCTCGACACGCTCGAGGTTGCGCAGCTCGGTACCCGCGACCGAACCCGGCACGAACACCCCGTCGATGAAAAACGCGGCGTTGGGTACGCCAAGGATGTTGGACATGCCTCGCACGACGGGGCGGTCCTCGTCACGGCCGAGGTAGCTCTCGAACGAGAACCCCGGTGTGAACGCGGCGAGATCACCGGCGTTACGCATCTGGAGGTCGCGGATTTCCTGGCCGCTGATCGCGGTGACCGCGATCGGCACGTCCTGGAGCGTCTCCTCACGCAGACGTGCGGTGACGACGATCTCGTCGAGCGTCTGCGCGCGCCGCTCCTGCTGCTCCTGGGCGACGACGCCACCCGGTACCGCCGCTACACCCAGACCCATGGCTACGGCCAGAAGACCCCTGGCAGACAGACGCTGTTGCACGATTTGCTCCCCTGGACAAATGCCGCGAACCCGGCGGGCCCGCGTTCTGATCTGATTGTTGCGCTGCCGCGACCCCCCAGCCACGACCTCGGGGACTGCGGAAGCGGCAACGATTGTATACGCGAGGCGAATCTAGCACCCCCTGCCGCGCGGACTCAAGCGCATGAGTCCCGTTTAATTCCGTGGGATCAACAAACTGCGTTTGTCCTTGTCGCCCGTGCAGCGCCTCTGCACGCACCCGTGGACGAGACACCATCAACCCGCCGTGAGTCCGCTGCGACCGATGCATCTTCGGAACAACCGTCCGTTGTATGTGGGCGGCGCTGTGCTGGCAAGCCATACACCGGTCACCCGGCGAGATGACGTGTCGTCGGCGTGGGCCTTCGCGCATCGAATGTATACAATCTTCCGCAGCCGCGCGTACGGGTCATCAGTCGACGTGCAGCCGAGCAACACCGAATCGGGAGACAGGACGTGACCGAGATCAAGCAGGCGATGCCCCTTCTCGCGCGCAATGAGGGCGTATGGGACGGCCATTACCGTTACACCGATGCCGAGGGCAACAGGATTGACGAGCACCGCTCGCGCCTGGTCTGTCGCTTCCCCGACAGCGGCCCGCACCCGTACCACCAGACCAACCATTACACGTGGGCGGACGGTCGCACCGAGGTGCGCGACTTCCCGGCCGACTATCGCGACGGTCGCATGTGGTTCGACAACGAGCTGATCTACGGCTGGGCCGCCGAGGTGGGGCTCGACGACCATGGCCGCACGTTGATGCTGCACTGGACGCGCAAGGGCGAGCCCGACCTGTACCTCTACGAAATGATCCAGATGAGTGACTGTGGCCGTTACCGCGCTCGTATCTGGCAATGGATCAAGGCCGGCCGCATCCACATGCGCACGCTGATCGACGAGACCAAGGTTTCCGACAGCTGGGAAGGCTACTGACGGCCCGCGCGACCCGGCGCAGGCGCACCGGCGCTACAGCGCCATACCGGTGCGGTAACCCTCGCCGGTCGCGGCCAGCACGGTGCGCGGGGTGAAACAGTCGCCGACCAGGTGTACGTCGACACCCCGCGCGCGCAACGCGTGCTCGAGTGCGTTGTCGGGCGCCCGCGGCGTCGCGTAGGTGAACGCCGCCAGGTCGTCGATGACCGTGGGTTCCCCCGTGTAGACGTTCACCAGCGTGAGCGTGCCGTCGGCGAAGTCGGTACCGGCGGCCGGTTCCGAATGCAGCAGCATCTCCACCCCGCTGCGGTGCAGGTGTTCATAGATCACCTGCCGGGTCACGAGGGGCTCGTCCTGGGCGAGGCGTTCACGCGGGGTCACCAGCAGCACCCGTTCGAAAATGCGCTTGAGGTGGAGCGCCGCGGCGTAGGTGCCGGCGGTGTGGTCATGGTCGAAGATCACCAGTGTCCCGGATTCCCGGCCCGTGTGGTCCAGCAGCGGGAGCAGCATCTCGCGCAAATCGGGCACCAGTCCCTCTTCGCGAAGCTCGTCGACCAACTGGTGCGGCCAGATCATCCGCGAGCCGGTCGCAAGCACCACCGCGTCGGGCGACAGGCCGAGCACGTCGTCGAGTGTCGCGTGTACGCCGAACTCCATCTGCAGACCGGCGCGCTTGCCGGAGAGCTGCTGATAGTCATAGATCGACGAAAGATTTTCGCCACCGGGCAGCGCCGCGTGCAGGCGCGTCTTGCCGCCGGGTTCGGTGCCGGCGCCGAATACCGTGACCTCGTGCCCGCGCGCCGCGGCAATCCACGCCGCTTCCATACCGGCTACGCCGGCGCCGACGACGACGATGCGACGGCGCGCGTCGGATGCAACGGGCGTCGGCCACCAGTCCGCCTCGTCGGGTTCGCCCACGCGCGGGTTGTTGTCACACGCGATCGGCACGCCGTCCTCGATGATCGTCGACCAGCAGGTGTTGCATGACACGCAGTAGCGGATCTGCGGCTCGCGACCCTCGCGCGCCTTGTTCGGCCATGCCGGATCAGTGACCAGCGGCCGGCCGAGCCCGATGAGCTCGGCGTGCCCGCCCTCGAGTATGCCGTCGGCCTCCGCGGGATCGGTGATCAGGCCCAGCGCCATCACCGGGATGCCGTTGGCATGCCGGCGCAGCTCCGAGGTGATCTGCGTGTAAGGCGCCCGCGGCCCGAACAGGTCCGGCAGGTGATGATGCAGCGAGCGCGCATGCGAGCCCTGCGCGAAGCACATGTAGTCCACCTGCGACGGATCGGCCAGCCGCGCGGTGATGCGGGCGGCTTCGGCCACGTCGATACTGTTCGCGACGCCGTCGTCGCCGGGCAGCTTGAGCCCGATGATGAAGCGCGAACCGCACCGCGCCCGGACCCCCTCGACGAGTTCGCGCAGCATCCTGGTGCGTCCGTCCAGGTCGCCACCGTATTCGTCTTCGCGCCGGTTCGACCACTGCGACAGGAACTGGTGGAACAGGTGACCGTGGCCGGCCGAGATCTCCACGCCGCTGAAACCCGCACGGCCGAGGCGCTCGGCGCCGGCGACGAAGCCGTCGATCATTTCGCGGACCTCGGCCGCCTCGAGCACGTGGGGTACGGTCCAGCTGAGATCGTCAGGCAGTGCCGATACACCGTGCGCAAAGGGATTGCGCCCGCGCTCGTGGCGACCCCGGCCGGGGTCCTGCAGCTGCCCGAGCAGCCGGCAGTCCTCCTGCTCGACGAGCTCGGCCCAGCGGCAGAGGCCGTCCAACGCGTCGTCGTTGGCGATCTGCACCTTGTACGGGCGCCGCTGCCAGCGCGTCGCCGACAACGGTTCGGTGACGATCAGCGCCGCACCGCCGCGGGCGCGGTTGGCGTGATAGTTCAGCAGCGGTTCGGTGACGTCGTAGTTGCGGCCATGCTTGGTCGTCATCGACGCGTGGCATACGCGGTTTTTCAGCGTGACGCCGCACGGCAGCGACTGTCGCGAGAACAGCTGCGGGTACTTTTCATGTGCCGGTCCGTCGGTCACGGGGTCCTCCATTCGGCATCGCGCCGGGCGCACACTATAGAATGCACGATCATTGCGGTCATCCGCAGCGTGATCCGCAGTGCCAACACCAGAGACCCTGGAGGCTGCGCATACCGATGCTTGAACAACTGCTGGTGGTCACGACCACCGCCGAGGACCTGTCGGCGGTCGAGGACGCCTACACCCGCCATCTGCACTATCACGTCATCGATCGCGCAGCCGTGTCGCCGTCACTCGCCCGCGCATGGGCCGCCCCGGCGATGGCCGGGCGCGCAAGCCTGCTGCTCGAACCGATGACGGGCAAGGCGGTCCACCTGCGCTTCGTCAAGTCCCCCCGCGTACCCGGTTACGCGCCGCTGACGACCTGGGGCTGGAATTCCACCGAGATTCTCGTCGAGGATCCCGACGCGCTGGCCGAGGCCTTGCACGGGTCACCGTTCCGGATCATCGGCGCGCCCGCCGCGCTGTCGGCCAATGCCGCGGTGCGCGCGATGCAGGTGGTCGGCCCGGCCGACGAAGTGCTCTACCTGACGCGTATTCCGCCGGGCCAGTCGGCCTTCGGCCTCGGCAGTGCCGAAGCGGCCGTCGACCGCGTGTTCATCGTCGTCGCGGGCGGCCCCGACGTCGAGGCGCTGCGCGGCTTCTATCGCGACGTGCTCGAAATGGAGGTCACGCCGGCGATGCCGGCCACCGTCGAGGTCCTGTCGGATGCCCACGGCCTGCCGCGCACGCAGCAGCACCCGATGGCGGTCGCACCGCTCCCGCGCGATTTCCTCGTCGAACTCGATGGCTATCCCGACACCTCGGGACCGCGTCCGGCACGCGCCGGCGAACTGCCACCCGGCATGGCGTCGGTGGCGTTCCGGGCCTCCGGGCTCCCCGTCGGCAACGCCGCGAGTCGGGACCCCGGCGTGGTCGTCGACGACCCGCCTTACGCGGGTGCGCGGGTGACGCTGCTGCGTGGTGTGACCGGCGAACGCATCGAACTGGTGACCGGATGACCATGACAGGCATCCGGGCGCGGCTGGGATAGAATCGTCAGCATGGAACTGCGCCAGCTTCGCTATTTCGTCGCCGTTGCCGACCAGGGCAGCTTCTCGCGTGCCGCCGAGGCACTTGGGCGCACGCAGCAGGCGCTCAGCAAGGGCATCCAGAGCCTCGAGGAGTCCGTCGGGGTGCGCCTGCTCGACCGCAATCCACGCCAGGCCACGCCCACGGTATTCGGGCGCCTGCTGCTCACGCACGCGCGCAACATCGATGCCGAAGTACGCACCTTCCGCACCCGGCTGTCCGAGATACTGGGCGCCGATCATGGCCAGGTCCGCCTCGGTGCGAGTCCGACGGCGACGAACCTGCTGATGGCCGACGCCGTCACCCAGCTGTACACGAAACGCCCCGAGCTGCGCCTGAACGTGATCGCCGGCATCTTCCAGTTGCTGCTGCCGGCGCTGGTGCGCGGCGAGCTCGACCTGTTCGTTGCCGTGGAGACGGTCGATGACAGCGCCGAGGCCGTCGTGCGCGAGGTGCTCTGCCACGATGAGTACCGGATCATCGCCGCCGCGAATCACCCGCTCGCCGGGCGTCGCGGGATCGACTGCCGCCAGCTCCTCGAATACCCGTGGCTGATGGGCGAGAACCTCGGCGACGTCGGACAGGCCTTCGAGCAGAGTTTCGAAAGCCGTGGGCTGGCGCCGCCGCGCACGGCAATACGTACCAGTTCGGTGGAGTTCCTGCGGGTCGCGCTGATGCAAGGGCCCTACCTGTGCGTCCTGCCCTCACAGCTGCTCGCGCAGGATCTGCGTGAGCGCAAGCTCACGCTGCTGGACGCCCCGGACTTCTGCTGGCGCCGGCCGATCTCGCTGTACTACCGCCAGCCCGCTACGGTGTCACCGGCCATCGTCGCGGTCATCGACGCGCTGCACGCGGCCGCGCGTCAGCGCGACATCGCCGGCGGCCGCCTGCCCGGCCAGCCGGGCGGGCCCGCCTGACTCCAGCACGGACGCCGCGCCTGCCGGCCGTTTCACTTCATCCCGACGCTGCTAGACTCCCGAAATGCCCTCGCCTGGAGAGCCGCGCATCATGATTTCCGACCCCTCGAACCGCATCGGCGCAGCGGCCGTGATGATGTGCCTGCTGTGTTTTGCCACGGCATCCGCGTCCGAGCCGCCCACCGCGTGCGATCTGCTCGCGGCTCACCCCTCGGACCCGGACCGCATCGTCGACGGCCGTTCCCAGTCCGAGATCATGCCGGATATCGAGCGCACGATTGCGACCTGCCGCCGCGATGTCGAGCACGACGAATCGCCGCGTCTAACCTACTACCTGGGCCGCGTACTGTTCTATCGCGGCGAGCTCGAGGAAGGTTTAGAACTCGTCGAAACCGCTGCAGCCCAGGGGCATCGCCAGTCGCAGTTCGTCTCGGCGCTGATCCGCGCCAACGGCATCCCGGACGTCATCGCCGCCGACCCCTGCCACGCCCGCGAGCTGTGGGCCAACGCGGCCTCTCGCGGGCACTACGCAGCCACGCTTGCCGTGGCCAGGCATCACCTGGGCGGCGCATTCGCCGATTGCGTCGGCGACGGGCCCACGACCGCGGAAATGCATGCATGGTTGGAGACCGCCGGCCATTACGAACGCGCTGGCGATTACTTTCACGGACTGCTCATCGGGCTGCTGCGCGAACAGCTCGACGATTGATGCGAGATAGACGCTGGTGGCGGTAACGCCACCAGCGTCGGCGATCAGTGCATCTCCGCCCCGCCGCTGACGTTCAGCGCTTCACCCGTGATGTAGCACGCGGCGTCGGAACACAGGAACGCACACGCGTTGGCGGTATCGGAGGTCAGCCCTTCCCGGCGCATCGGTATGCTGTTGCGCATGTTCTCGAGGTACTGCTCGACGCTCATGCCGCGATAACGCGCAAAATAGTCGTTCTGTACCGAGCCCAGGCCGGTGGTCACGTGGTTGGGGCACACCGCGTTCACGGTGATCCCGTGCGGGCCCAGTTCAACCGCGCAGGTGCGCGTCAGCCCGACCATGCCGTGCTTGGACGACACGTAGGCGCACATATGGGGGTGACCGCTCTTTGCCGCCTGACTTGCGATGTTGATGATGCGCCCGCCCTCGCCCTGTTTGATCATCTGGCGCGCCGCGTGCTTGGTGCACAGGAACGCGCCCATCAGGTTGACGTCGAGCACGGCTTCCCATTCTTCCTTGGGCATCTCGGTGACCGGCTTGATCAGGTAGCCGATGCCTGCGTTGTTGATCAGGAAGTCGAGACGCCCGAAGGCCTCGACCGCGCGCGCGATTGCCGCCTCCACCTGCGCTTCGTCGCGCACGTCCAGCGGCACCGCGATCGCATCGCCGCCCGTGTCGCGGATTTCCGCGGCGATGGCTTCGAGCTCGTCGCTCGTGCCGATGTGCTCGCTTCCCATGTGCGCCTGCGGCTTGCCGAGATCGGTGACCACGACCTTCGCACCCTCGGCCGCGAGCGCCTTCGCGATCGCTTCCCCCAGCCCCTTGTGCCGGCCGGCACCGGTGCACAGTGCGACCTTACCCTGCAGATTCGACATGATTGCTCCTCCGGTCAGCCGCCTGCACTTCTGCGCGCAGGCACCTCGCCCTCGAGGTCCGCCAGTTCGTAAATGTTCTGCATGTACCCGCCCGCCTCGGCGCGAAGGAACAGGAAATGCTCGTCGTGACTGCACCAGACATCGTACGGCGGGTGCTCCTGCGGCAGCCCCGGTGCCGACACAAAGCGAAAATGCAGTGCGTCGAATTCGCCCGCCCCGACGGTGATGGTCTCTTCGCCAACGTACTCCATGCCCATCCCGATGGAGAACAGCAGCGGACCGGTCGCACCACGATGGTCCGGCGACGACAGCAGCACCTGGTCGAGACTCTGCACACCAGGCCCCTGACTGCGGTCGTAGAGACGGAAATGCCACGAATCGCACACGATCGCGTGGTTCTGGAAAGTGCGCAGCGGCGCCTGCAGCGGCATACGCTGGGAGACGCGCCCTTCCAGCGCAGTCCAGGTTTCGCATTCGGCGAAATCGGGTGCAAAACGAAACCAGCCCGAACCCATGAAGCGATCGCCGACACTGATCCGCACGAAGCAGTCGAGCGGCATCCAGTGCTCATCGACCGCGTAGACGATGTCGCGCATTACGCTTGGACGCTGGTCGATTTCACAGTGCGCGTTGACGGTACGTCGGCCGTCGCTGTGGGTGTTGATCACGAAATACTCGCGACCGCGCTCTACGCCCTCGTAGCCTTCGCGGGCACTGGTGTACTCGATACGGCCGCGCAGCGCGGCATGATCACGTTGCAGGTCCATCTGGCAACTCTCCGGTACGGGCTAAAGGCTGGCTGGGCCACCTGCGCAGCCGGGCGGTGCGACGTTCAACCGATCGGCGAACAGACGAGGAAGTGGGGATTGTCCGCAAACTCGCGGAACTGTGACGCAACCTTCTTCATCGTTTCAGTTGCAACCTCTTCCCCGAAGCGTTCCATGTCGTTGACGCGGATGATCTCCACGTACTGGTAAGGCGGGGTGCCACCACCGAACATCGACTCGGTGCGCAGCACGCTGAACTCGTCCACCGATGCGAGTCCGTTGACGGTGGGCAGGTCAGTGGTGCGGGCCCACTGCTCGTAGGCTGCAACGTCAGCATCGCTGGCAAGATTGAAAAGCACGACGATATGCGGCAAGACTGTCTCCTCCGCCCCGCTGGGCACGCGTGGAGGCGTGGACTGTAGAATGGCGCTTCGCGCACTGTCAACGAAGGGGAAGCGGATGTACTTTGCGATCATCGGCCACGACGGACCGGACGCGGCGGTATTGCGCGAGCAGTTTCTGTCGGATCACCTCGCCTACATCGACCACGTGCTCGACAGCGACGACCTGATTCGGGTTGCCGGGCCACTGCGTGAAAGTGACGGCGGCAGCGCTACAGGCAGTCTGCTCGTCGTCGAAGCAGAGGATGAATCGCGCGTACGCGAATTCGTCCACGCCGACCCTTACTATCGCGCCGGTGTCTGGTCGCAGGTGTTGATCACGCCGTTCTCGGCGGTTGCCGGCAGCTGGGTAGGCGGGCGCAACTGGTGAGCACGCCGCACCGCTGCGGGCGGCACTGATCGACTCAAGGTTCGGACGCGTCGATCGCCGCGACGTCGGGCAGTTCGACCTCGGCGTGGCCTGCCGCCGGTTCACCGCCGCGTTGCATGTCGAAGCGTGCGAGCAGTTCCTGCACGCCGGACTCGTCGAGCCGGCGCATGCGCCTGACGTGGCAGTGCTCGACCATCATGTCGCTCTGGACGCGGATATTGCCACCCTGCCCGCAGAAACTGCCCCCCACGGTGTCGAGTACGATGTTGTGCCTGAACCCTAGCCCGCCACACGGTGACGACAGCTCGATGTGGTAGGAGGGCACATTACCCCGGGACTCGATCAACAGGTTCTGCCGATCGAGGGTGCGGAAACTGCGAATCTGGCGCGTACGGATGCATTCGCCGGTGACGCCCTGGCGCGCGTCTCGCGCCTGGGCCTGTTCGCGCTCGGCCTGGGCTTCGGGCGTAAGTACACACCCCGTCAGCGCCAGGATGATCAAAAGAAACGGCAGCATTTTCAGCATCTTGCCACCTCTACCTCATGCGAGGCTAACGCCTTGACTAATGTCCTGCAGGCTGATTCTTCGAGTCTAGCCGGTTCCGCGCCCCGACGCATCGTCACCGCCTGAAGCGTCGGCCGGTGCCGCCCCAGCCGCGACGCCCTGAGGCGTGCCCTGCGGGTCTTCCCGCGTCGCCACGGGCCGCGAGGGGTCGCTGATCCAGTCACTCCAGGAACCCGTGTAAAGACCGGCGCCGCGGATGCCTGCGACCTCGAGCGACAGGAGCAGATGGCACGCGGTCACGCCGGAGCCGCACATCGCTGCGGCCTTCGCGGCCGGTGCATCGCCGAGTGCCTCTCGCAGTTCTCCCATCAGCACATCGGGCCGGCGAAACCGGCCACCGCTGTCGAGCGCACGGTCGAACGGGAAATTGCCCGCACCGGGCACGTGTCCGGCAATGGCATCGATGGGCTCATGCTCGCCCGCGAAGCGTTCGGCCGAGCGCGCGTCGAGCAGGCGCAGCACGTCTCCGGCAAGAATGTGGCTGGCATCCACGGTGTGGACCAGGGGTTCCCCGGCGACGAAGCGGGCCGATTCCGGGACGACTTCGCCGCTGTCGAGCGTGCGCCCTCCCGCGAGCCAGGTGCGAAGCCCACCGTCGAGGACGGCCACCGCACCGTGCCCCATCCACCTCAGCATCCACCACAGTCGCGCCGCGATCGCACCACCGCTGTCGTCGTAGACGACGATCTGATGGCTGTTGCCGATGCCGAGCTGGCCGAGCGTGGCGATGAACGCATCGCGATCCGGCAGCGGATGGCGGCCACCGTGGCCATTGGCTGCGCGTGGCGCCGACAGGTCGCGCTCCAGGTGTGCATAGACCGCACCGGGAATGTGTCCACTGAGGTATGCCGCGCGTCCGGCATCGACGTCGCCGAGCTGGAAACGGCAGTCAACAATGCGCAGCTGCGGTTCGTCGAGCCGCGCGGCAAGCTCATCGGCGGAGATCAGCGTGGTCTTCATCGGCGTATTCCTGCCTGGCGCGGCCCCCGGCCGGCCTGGTTGCGTGACGGTCGCGGCGCAGTCTACCACCGGCGGTGGCGGTCGATCAGGCCCCGGCGATGGCTGCAGTGTGCCCGCGATGCCGTTACAATTGCAGGGTTTACGTCAATGGAAGACTGATCCAAAACAACGCCGGCACGAGCAGGAGAGCGCTCCATGCAGAAGATCATGGTGGCCCTGAAAAGGGTGGTTGATTACAACGTCCGCGTAAGGGTCAAACCCGACGGATCGGGCGTCGTGACCGACGGGGTGAAGATGAGCATCAACCCCTTCGACGAGATCGCCCTCGAGGAGGCGCTTCGCATTCGGGAGCGTGGCGAGGCCGAAGAGATCATCGTCGTCAGCATCGGCACCAAGGACTCCCAGCAGCAGCTTCGCACGGGACTCGCGATGGGCGCTGACCGCGCGATTCTCGTGGAAACAGACAGCGCGCCCGAGCCGCTCGCCGGCGCCCGCGTGCTGCTCAAGCTCATCGAAGAGGAACAGCCCGAGCTCGTGATCCTCGGCAAGCAGGCCATCGATGACGACAACAACCAGACCGGCCAGATGCTCGCCGCGCTCTGGGACCGCCCGCAGGCCACGTTTGCATCGAAGCTGGAACTCACCGACGGCAAGGCGACGGTCACGCGCGAGGTCGATGCCGGTCTTGAGGTCATCGAGGTCGACCTGCCGGCGGTCGTCACCACCGACCTGCGCCTCAATGAGCCGCGTTACGTGAAACTGCCCGACATCATGAAGGCGAAGAAGAAGCCGCTCGACACGCGTGCACTGTCGGATCTCGGTGTAGACACCGACAGCCAGTT
Source organism: Gammaproteobacteria bacterium (assembly GCA_003567855.1). Lineage (GTDB taxonomy): Bacteria > Pseudomonadota > Gammaproteobacteria > Steroidobacterales > PWYM01 > PWYM01. The sequence continues at coordinate 13,055 of PWYM01000229.1, forward strand.
CAACGCGACCGAGTACGCGCCGCCACCGAAGCGCGAGAAAGGCATCATGGTCGAGGACGTGGACGGCCTCGTTAAGGCCCTCAAGGACAAGGGGTTATTCTGATGAGCAAGATTCTGATCGTGGCCGAGCACGACGGCAGCCAGCTGAATCCCGCCACTGCGAAGACCGTCAAGTGCGCGGCCGACTTCGGTGCCGACAGCATCGACGTGGTCGTATTCGCCGCCGACGGCGCGTCCATTGCGAGTGCCGCCGCAGCGCTCGAGGGCGTCAACCGCGTGCTGCAGGTCGACAATCCGGCCAACGAACATCCGCTGGCCGCGGTCCTCGCTCCGCAGGTCGCCAAGCTCGCCGAGGACTACACCCACGTGCTCGGCCCTTCGACGACCTTCGGCAAGGACCTGATGCCGCGCGTGGCGGCGCTGCTGGGCGTCGGCCAGCTCTCCGACATCCAGGA
>PWYM01000285.1 GCA_003567855.1 Gammaproteobacteria bacterium
TAGAGCCGTTCGCCGTCGGGGCCCTCACGGTACAGGCGCGGCGCGCGCTCGAGGCGTTCAAGCCGTGCGCTGGCCTGCTCGCAGTTCTCGCGCCGGGCCTCGGCGACCTCGTCCTCGGAAGGCGCGACGCCGACCTCGGTCGGGGTGTCGTCGGTGATGCCGGTACCCTCGTCATCGGCTTCGTCGTCGATCGAGGCCAGCGGAGTGGGCGCCGATGGCTGGCCGGAGCGCACGTGAAGGCGTTCGGCGCGTTCGTCGCCGGGACGGTCACCGAAGTGCACGACGCCGTTGTCGTCGACCCACCGGTAGACGTCGGCGACGGTCGCGGCCGGGAGGGCCAGGCAGGCGAGGGCCACGAGGATCAGGAGTGTTCGCATACGGCTTCCGGTGCGGCGCAGCGGCCGGGTCGCGAGCAGGGCGGTCAATATATCAGCCGCAGCGGGTCGTCGAACCGAGAACCCGCGCACACTTTGGACCTGCACCGTGCCTGGCGGGGGCGCGTCAGCGCGCGCGCGCGAGCAGCCACGCCCCGAACGCGACCAGCAGGACGGGTGGCGCGACCGCGAGCAGCGGCCCCGGGACGCCGGCGACGAGGCCCGCCCGGGCGACCATCTCGACGCCGAGCTGGTAACCCAGCCCGATCGCCAGCGCGCCGGCGACGCGCGCGCTCGCCGCGCTCGAGCGCAGCGAGGCGGTCGCCGCGGCCATGCCGACCAGAATCATCCCCAGGCAGGCCAGCGGCAGCGCGAGCCTGCGCCACAGGATCAGCGCGTATTCGCCGGTGTCCTGACCCTGCGCGCGCAGCGTGCCCACGTACAGCCAGAGCTCGGTCAGCGGCAGGCTCGCGGGCGGACGCAGCAGCACCTCGAGCTGCTCGCCGCCGACGAAGGCCTGCCACTCGTACTCGTCGCGGTGTTCGATGCGCCGCTCGCCGGGGGCGTCGAATTCGCGGATCCGCACGTCGACGAGGCGCCAGCGGTCCGGCGTCTCGATGAACGCACGCGCCGCACGGACCTCGCGGCGCAGCCGTCCGTCGTCGTCGAAGTGGTAGATGCTCACGTCCACGGGCGTGCGACCGAGTTCGAGTTCACCGACGTTGAGGTATTCGCCCCCGCGGCGCAGCCACAGGCCATGCTGCGCGTGCCACAGGCCACTCTCGCCGAGCGCGGTGCCGGCGATGCGCGCCGGGCCCTGGTAGAGCGCCGGTGCCGCCCACTGCAGGAACCCGATCGCGAGCACCGCAAGCGCCAGTCCGGGCACCAGCGCGACCCGCGTGATCCGCGGTAGCGACACGCCGGAGGCGCGCATCACGGTGATCTCGCGGTCGCGGTTAAGCGCGCCGGCGACCGCGGCGGTGGCGAGCACGGTCACCATCGGCAGGAGGTCGACGAGGTTTTCGGGGATGACGCGCGCGGCCTGCCAGACCGCGGCGGCGAGCCCCGCGGCGCCGCGTGCATCCTCGAGAAGGTCGAGCATCGCGAGCAGCCACAGGAACGCGGCGAACGACCCGACCGTGACCACGTAGCCCCGCGTCAGCCGGCGCAACAGGTAGCGGTCGAGTGTGGCCACGCGGATCATGCGGCTCCTCCGGCATCGCCGCGCGCGTGCAGCACGCGCTCGATGAGCGCGAGATCGGTGGCGCTGTCGACGTCGACCGCGCTCTCGCCGTCATCGAGCAGCACGGCGGTGACGCGCGCGCCCGCGCGCCGCGTCAGCAGTTCGAATGCGCGCGGGCGCTCGAGCCGCCCGGTCAGGTAGCCGGCGAGCAGGCGTGGTCCGAGCATCGCGGCCAGCCGCCACGGGCGCTTGCGCTCGCGCTCGACGCGCCGCCACATGCGCACCGCGGCGTCGGCGGCGGGACGCCTGAGGCGGAACAGGTTGGTGCCGCACATCGCGCCGTCGGCGAATGCGAGCCGCGTTCTGCGGCTGCCTGGAAAGCGCTCGGCGACGCGCGCCCACGGTACCAGCGCGACTGCGACGTCAGCATCGGCGCGCAGCGCGCCCTCGCACAGCGCGTGCACCCACGCCGGCTTCAGCAGCGGGTGGTCGGCGGTGACGAGCACGACGCCGTCATCGCGCACCCCGGCTTCGAGCGCCATGGCCACACTGGCCGCAGGGGACCCGGCGGGTGCGAGCCACTGGCGTGCCGGCCTGGGCAGGCGGCTCGCGTCCGCCGCCGCCTGGAAGGCTGCCGCCGACGGCGCGACGATCCGCACCGGGTGCAGTTCAGGCATCGTCGCGAGCGTGTCGAGCACCCGCGTCAGCAGCGCCCGACCGGCGGCCGGCACCAGAGCCTTGCCGGCCACGCCATGTGCGCGTGCCAGCGGGTCGTCGCGTCCGCGGTCGCCCGCGAGCACAATCACGCCGGGAGGCCTTGCGTCGAACACCTACAGCGTCTCCTCGTAGAGCCTGTACCGCTTGTACACGCGCCCGCCCAGCGACTCGATCAGCGAACACATGCCGCGATTGTTCTCCAGGATCCACGACAGCTCCACGTCGTGAATCCCGTCGCGGACCATCGGCTCGCGCAGGTCTTCGATCAGGCGCAGCGCCAGCGCCGCGCCCAGCGGCCCGCGCTGCCACTCGCTGCGCACGCCCATCAGCGGCACGCGGCCGGTGGTCGCCACGCGTCGCTGCAGCCGCCACAGCAGGCGCGCCCAGCCGAACGGCAGCAGCCGCCCGTCGAGGTCGGTGATCAGCTCGTTGATGTTCGGCAGCGCGAGGATGAATGCTGCGGGGGTGCCGTCGACCGATGCGAACTGCAGGTATCCGGGCTTCACGAGCGGGCGCATTTCACGGCCCATGTGGGCGATCTCGGCCTCGGTGAACGGGACGAACCCCCAGTTGCGCGACCACGCGTCGTTGAAGATTTCGCGCACCAGCGCGAGGTCGTCGGCGCGGATCGGCAGCACCGCCCGGCGCACGCTGATGCGTTTCGCGCTGCTCGCGAGCATGCGCCGCATCGCCCGCGGCGCCTCGAAGTCCGGCGACAGCAGGTAGGCGAGCAGGTCCTGCGCCGGCTGCAGGCCGGCCTCGCGCAGGCGCGGGTCGTACCACGGCGGGGCGTGACCCATCA
>PWYM01000289.1 GCA_003567855.1 Gammaproteobacteria bacterium
CGCATCGCTATGCGGACTTCATTTATCGCGAGATGGCTGCGGAAGCATGGGTATGGCCGCTGGTCGAGCAGGCCCCACCCCACCTGTTGCCGCCGGCGTTCGACGACTGGCCGGCGTTCTTCCGTGCAGCCCTCGACGCCGTGACGGCCGAGGCGCAGCGCGACACCGACGACCTGTCGACGTGGACCTGGGGGGCACACAACACGGTGCACGTCTCGCACCCGCTGAGCGCCGCGGTGCCGCAGCTTCGACGCTGGCTCGACCAGCCGGCGGTAGAACTGCCCGGGGACCGCGACATGCCGCGCGTACAGGCCCCGGGGTTCGGCGCCTCACAACGCATGGTCGTCGAGGCGGGTAATCCAGGCGGCGCGCTCCTGCAGGTGGCGGGCGGCCAGAGCGGGCATCCGCGGTCGCCGTTCTACGGCGCCGGCCACGAAGCGTGGGTCGAAGGCGCGCGCACGCCCCTGCTGCCGGGCACGACACGCCATACGCTGCGGCTGGTCCCCGACACCTCGGGAAGATGACGCCGGCCGGGTCGTGAGGCCCCCCCGTGCCGTTGGCCGCAACGGCATTGCGGCAAGGTACAGGCAAAAAAAAGGGCGGGATTAACCCGCCCTCGTTTCGGCCTAAGCCCTCGCCAGTGCCTCGCGGTGGCACCAGCGGCGCTCACAGACGGGCAGGCCTGAGTCGGCACCGATTCCTTCCGGTGCCTGGGGCGCCTGCGACGGCATCCGTGCCGCGGGTGGTCAGGCGACCCCGGGGACGTCGATCACCATGGGGAGTGGGACATGACCGTCGTCAGGGGAAGGAGTGTACAGCCTTCGTATAGAATATCAATACTCTGTACAGGATTTTCTTGTACAAAGTATCAACTCAGTAGCCGGTAAGTTCTACATACCCTGAACCGACCTGCTCGCCGGTCTCGTCATAGGCGTCGACGAGGCCTTCCCAGTAGCGCACCGTCGCGTCCATTTCCTGCGCTTCAACGACCGCTTCGACGGTCAGCGCGATCCGCTCGGCGGGGACCTCGACGCGCCAGCGGACCGGATACCGCGACCCGGTCGCCGGACTGGTCCAGTGCGCGAGCGGCGCCAGCGTCCACTCACCGGCCTCGAGCGCGCGCGCCTCGCCGTCGGCCGAGACCAGCGTCGCGATGCTCCAGCGCGAATCACCGCCGTCGCGCTCGCGCAGGCGCCCGAGCATCAGGTCACGACCGTCGGCGAGACGCAGCGCCAGCCAGTCCCAGCCGACCACCGCGTCGTCGAGTGCTCTGGTACTCCACTCGCGGTCCATCCACGCGACGCCGTCCACATCGAGATCGACATCGTCCCAGCGCAGCGTGCCGTGCGTCTGCAGCCGCGTGTAGCTGTAGTAGTGGCTCGCGTTGCCGGGGTCGCGACCCTTGCGGCTGTAGCCGCGGTCGCCATGCAGCACCGGACCCCGTCCCGGCGCGAATTCCAGTGACAGTGCGATCCCGGCATCGCGCGACCGGGCGGAGAGCGACATCGGCAGCAGGTCCTGCGGCTCCAGCGACCACAATCGCCAGTCATGCAGCCAAGCCTCGAACGGGTCGGCCTGCGCACCCGCCAGCCCGGGCCCCGCGCGCGTCACGCGTTCGGCGTGGCGGTGCTCGCCAGTGGCCACGCGGGTGAGCGCGATGTGCGCCATGTACATCTGCCGGTCGTCCCAGCCGCCCGCGTCGGTGTCCCCGTCAGGCGGCGCCAGCGCGAACCGGAACAGCGTGTACTGGAACCCGAAACGTTCGCCGGACGCCGACGCGCGCAGGTCGCCGGTCAGGTACCACCATTCGAGCCGGTAGTCGGGGTGCGCGCCGTGGTCGGCCGGGAAGTCGAACTCGCGGGGTCCGGTGACGCGCGCGAACCCCTCCGGCGCGTCATCGTCAATCAGCAGGTCAGCGGCGCGCAGCGGGTCTTCGGGCGGTAGCTCGGCATCACGCCCGCAGCCCGCCACCATCGCCGTCAGCGCGATCACGAGCAGCAGCGCCGAAGCACCTGCCGGCAGATGGCGGCCACCGCGCCGCGCACGACCGCGCTTTTCGTCTGAAGCATCCTCGTCGCGGAACAACAGCGTCGCGGCAACCCCGGCCGCGACCGCGGTCAGCACTGCGAGCGCCGCGCCCTGCAGCAGCGCGACCGGCTGTATCGCGAAGTCCATGCTCCACCCGAAGGAACGGACGTTGATGACGCGGACCAGCAGCGCCGACAGCACCACGCCCAGCGGCAGCGCGACGATCGCGGTCACGACCCCGAGCACGGCGCTTTCGAGCACCGCGAGCCGCCCCAGCGTGCGCTCGTCAAGCCCCGTTGCACGCAGCGTGCGGCGCAGCGGTCGGCGCTCGAGCAGCAGCGCGAGAAAACTGCCGAACACGCCCAGGAACGCGACGCCGGCGGCGAGAAACTTGAGCACCCGGGTCACCGTGAAAGTGCGGTCGAAGATCTCGAGCGTGCGATCGCGGATATCCTCCGAGACGGTTACCTGCAGGCCGTCTGCATCTTCGACCAGCGCGTCGACAGCATCACGCAGCGCCCGCGTCGTCGACGCCGCGTCGACCGCGAGCGTGGAGATCGCGGCATCGCCGGTGAGGTCGCGGTAGGCGTCGAGCGCGATCAGCACGACGCCGCGCTCGCTGAGATAGTCGCGGAACACGCCAAGCACCGGCAGCTCGACCGCGCCTTCGGCGAACGGCAGCTGCAGCGGATCACCGGGCGCCAATGCGCGCCGCTGCGCCAGCGGCTCGGAGACGAGCACACCGCGACCCTCGGCGAAGGCGTCGCCGGCGGCGCCGCGCACGACACCGTCGGGCGCCGGGCCGTACTCGCCGGCACGCAGCAGCGTCGTCGTCGCCCCCTCGCGCAGGCGCAGGAATCGCGTCGCGCGCACGCCAGAGACCTCGGGCGAGTCGAGCAGGCGTTCGCGCAGCTCGGGCAACGGCGCCTGCGCGACCTCGCTCCAGATGTCGCGGTCGACGCTGATCACGAGATCGCCGTCGACGGCGCCGTCAAGCCATTGCGCCACGCTCCCCCTGAAGCTGTCGACCATCGTGTCTATGGA